>NZ_JBEZJQ010000045.1:0-46916 GCF_040653135.1 Actinomadura sp. NPDC048021 | reverse complement strand
CAGATACGACAAGCTCTCCGTCCGCTACCAGGCAACCCTCGAGATCACCGCCATCAACGAATGGCTCCACCTACTTCGAAACACGGCCTAGACCGACTCGCCGAAGCCCTCGCCGCCCAGGGATGGCGCACAAGACGACGCTTCCACGTCTCCCCGGCAACGCTGCGGGTCGGGCCCACCAAGCACGCGCCGGCCACTGAGGAACTCAGCGCCACGCACTTCGGCCGATGGGTCTACCTCACCCGCAGCAGCGCCCAACCCATCCCCTGCGCCGACCTGGATCAGGCGGTCACCGAGGTCGAGCGCATCCTCTGGGGCCGGCTCCACCAGCCGAGGCCCGGAAAGGGCCGCCGTCATGAGCGGCAACGCTGAGACCAAGCGAGCCGCCCAAGTCCTCGCCGAGATGTTCCCCGGGGTCCAAGCCTGGTACGGGGAGGCGACGGGGGAGTGGTGGGCGATGATCTCGCTACCGACCGGGGACCGCCTACTGTCGGCCCCCGACGTCCACCAGCTACGCGAGCAGATCACCCTGACGAAGGGGTGGCCATGGCATCAGAGGTGAACACCCCGACCACTCCCCACACCACCTAGCCAAAGTCCGCACACGGCCCCTGAGTTGCCGCCACAAGGCTCCTGACCAGGCAACTCAGGGGCCGATGCATGTCCAGAAGCCAAGATCATCAGAAGGTCCCGTCCGCCGGATGAGAACTTTCTCTACGTCTTCAAGGGCGCCCGCTACGCGGCCGCCGCCGGTCGGCCCGGGCCGGGCATGCGGCCTCTCCGGGCCGACCCGCCCCGGCCGCCCGGCAAGTTCGATCCGCGAAACGGACACATTGTCGTTTCGTCGCGCAGTTCTGATGACGTGGCGCTCTGCTCAACTGGCTAGCGCATAACATGTAGTAGGTCTAGCATTGCCCGTATGGTCTCGCGTCGACTGGTTTATTCCGCGTGGAGTTCGATCCCGAATCGAGCGACCTTCCTCCCATCCACAGTCGCAGCTCAACTCGCTAACGCGATCAGGGCCAATCCGGAATCCACGATCCTGACGAACGAAGAAGTCGCCACTGCGGTCACGGTCCTCGAAAGAGGTTCAGAGACAGAGCCGTCTGTCTTCCAACTGCTTGCACTCCGAGGACCTCAGCAGAGGCCTTCTCAATACACTCCAGGAGAAAAACTAGGCCCATTGCCACTGCTGGACGATCAATACCCTGCGGACGTTACCCACGTTGCAGTGTGGCCCGATGGCATCGTGGGACAAGACGTTCACGGAAATTCGCCTAGACTTGGACGTCTCTCGTTCTATTTCAGAAAAAAATTCAACAGGCACATCGCGTTCGAGCAACTCTTTCGGCCGGACATGCAGGACCGACTTGGGGAAATTAGAGGCCGGCTACGGACAGTCCGAATTTCTCTAACCCGTCCCGAGTACGTCAACACAGATGGTGGCGCGTTCGCGACACTTATACCACAAGTTTTTGGGGAATCTGCTCCTTCCATTTCTGTCGCGATTGGGATGGGTAGATACGGGCCTCGCGATCGCTACCTCAACGATGCGACAGAGGAGGCAGTCTTCCGCGTTGTAGAAGACATGCATGATGTCGTGGACCGTCTAATTATCTCGGGGAGAAACGAGAGAACGGGCCTAGTCGAAGAGATCAATCTTCTAAACGAGAGGATACAATCCAGGGTTGATCTGCCATCGAGTCCGGACGTCGACACTCTTCCCGATGAACAGGCAGTAATTGATGCACTCAAAACAGCGCATCGCGAGTTTCACGCTGATGGAATTTTCTCTAGGGCTGTCCAGGCTCAAGCTATGCGGTCTCGCTAGAGACTGTCGTACCCTAGAGGTAGAGTCACCTATATGCACACACGGCTAGTCCGCATGTTGCTCTGGCTAGACAAGAATCTATGGGCGATCCCTACGATTCCTTTCGTTGCTTTCGAGGTAAGTCTGGCGGGGATTCATCTGACCGGACACGGCCCGGTTTTGCTTGCTATGGTCTCGACCTCGGCAAGGCAAGAAACATATGCTTCGCTTACAAACACCGCCAGCGCACTACTCGGCTTTACGATTGCCGCAATTGCAGTGCTCGCCGCCTTCCCTCCGCGGCCATCCAACAATGCAGCACAAAGAGCATCTGAGCAGAGACTATCTGCTGCCCGGACCAAGCTCATGGCTTCCCTGCTTGCTACGAGCTTCTTCATGCTGACCCTCCTTATTACCTCCACCGTTGCTCTAGCGGTAGATTCGAAAAAAGTCGGTAATCCGCTCCTTGTTGCGCTAGTTCAGGGGTCAGCGCTAGCCGTTGTCTTCGGTCTTCTTGTAGGTGGCGTTGGAGTGCTTTTTGTTTTGCTAGAGCGATCGAATATTCCCTAAGTTGCACAATATTTTTCCGACCAACGGCTAATCGAAGATCGTTGTTTGTTTTTCAGGGCCCGGGATGCCGAGATCGTGAAGATACGTAATGCGCGCATTGATTGCCGCCGAGAAATGCTGCCAGTCCAATCTGACGGAGGGTTCGATCGGGGTTGGCTCGTGCTCGGATGAGGTGATGTAGCAAACTGAGTCGTACAAACCCTCATCAATCACCCGCTTGCAGAAGAGCGCATACCTGTCTCTGTAGGAAGAATTACTCAGCCAGATTGGATCCACTTCAAAAGCTGGCTTGATCTTGTTGTTGCGTTCCTTCTTCTCGGTGCGGGAGACAGGATGGTCCTCCATGATGAAGAAATAGCCAAGCCAAGGCTTTTCGCCGGGGAAAATGCTCTCCAATTCTGCTCTCCGGAGATCTACGGCGCTGCCTAGTGCCTCCTCCAAGCGATTATTGTAATTCTTGGCGAAACCTTTACCCTCCTCTCCTGCACCCAGGCCTTTCAGTTCAAACGCTGCGACGAGTGTGTCACGGTATGCAACTACCAGATCCCATTTCTTCTGCGGACGATAATATCCAGGCAGTTCCAGGCGATCTCCTTCTCTGACTCGGATCGCACTTGCTGGAAATCCCGCATCAACGAAGAACTTGGCTATTAGATGGGCGATCGGATCAAAGTGCTTCCCGCTCCGAATAGCTCCAGCCGTGCCGGCCCCTACTGCATTGGCGATTTTCGAGGCTTCCATCTGCGCCTCTTTGACGCCCCAGTAAGCCTTTACTGCCGTCACGAAGTCGTCATAGGTTGGTGCCATTATGTCTCCCGGGGGGTGGAGGTGTATAATGTGAGATTAAGTCGTGAAAAGCAAGCAGAGGTGCTTTGGGGTGAGATGTTGCAAAAGTCGAAATTATCGAGTTCTAATATTGAGAATCTTTAGTCCGGGATGCCTTCTATCTTGTAGGCGCTGAGTGCGGCGGCAGTTGCGCCTTGAACGTCTCGCATTTCAAAGGCTCTGATGAGGGCGTTCCGTGTCTCAGGGGGGATATCCGCCGGATTGGGAACGCGGATCCTGCGAAGGTACTGAGCCTGAAAACGCAGAGTCCCACCACGCATTCTGACGGCATAGGCTTCGACGAAAGCTTCTGCAACCTTGGATAGCAGAAGGCCGCCGAGGACCTTGAGATCCCACACATCAGAGGTCACGTAATACAGATTATGATGGGGATAGTGGCCCCCCTCATCGAGGACCGGATGGATCGTCAGCCTCATGTCCGGCAAAAGCAGTTTTGGACGCGCGATCAGTTGGTGGTCAACCTTATCGATGGTTTTGTACCAGCGGTCAGGGTTCTTCTTTGCAATGTGGCGCTTGCTTAGGGCGGCCCGGTGCCGTTCAAGGTAGGCCCAGAGGCGCGGATAGTCGGAGAGAGTGACCAACTGTCCACTGAGGCTCCACGGGTTGACGAGGTATCTGCCACCCCAATGAAGCTTGCCTGACGCGGTATCGCGAACCATAGACAACGGTAGGAGACGGTCGGGCTCCACCAGATCAGGGTTGTCAGTGATGAAGATTTTGTCGGCGCCTGTCGCTACGCCAATACCGACCCGCGTTCTGGTTGTTTCGTCCTCCAACGGCAGAAAATTGTCGCTCAGCTGTTCCAACATCGCGAGACGCGCCGGAGAGGCCGCTGGCCACGATTCCTCGCCAGGAAACCAGTGTGGAAGGCGGGCAGCGTGAAACTCCGGAGCGTCTATTCGAACGGCACTCGGCTTCTGAGTCCAAGACAACATGGCCCGAGCTTGCGCTGGGCCGAAATCCCGCGTCGTCTCGGCCGCAATGGCCGAACTTTGAGAACGATTGCTAATTATGGTGATGGCTGGGTAGGCGGACACCTGATCATGAAATGCATCCACATCGTGCATATTCAGTACTAGGTCCACGCTGAATCGATCGCTAACTAGCTGTCGAAGGCGTCGCCCATATTGGTTCCTCATCCATCTGTCCGCGCAGATAAAGCCTAGCTTTCCGCCCGGCTTCAAACCACGCAAACCCAACTCGTAGAAGCCGACGTAGATATCTGCCCTGCCGACCATAGTGGGGCACGCGGACCGGTATGCTGCCATGCGCTCGTCCGGAACGGCCTCCACTCGCATGTAGGGTGGATTGCCTACAATAAAATCTACTTGAGCGAATCTGGATTTCTTTGAAAGTAGATAATCTCCTCTTGTGACCCACCCTCGGACTACTTTCGATACTTCTATTTGATCCCAATCATCTTCAAGTAGCTGAGTAACTAGCAAATCTCGTGTGTGCTTGACATTATGGTCGAGGAGGTCAAAGGCCTCCAAGGCCTCTTGGGCGTCCAAAAGTGATCGGCCGAATGTTCGACACGAGGCCGAAAGTCGTTCAACGATGGGGCCGAGAAAGGCACCCTGGCCGCAAGCAGGTTCACAGATACGCAGAGTTGCAAGGTCTCGGTCCGCCGTGTAGCCGACGAGGTCTAGGATCAGATCTACGATCCAACGCCGTGTGAACACCTCACCGTGCTCCACTTCCACTTCGGGGAGCGAGGGCAACAACGGGGTCTGGGAGTTGAACGGCGCTTCAGCAGGCACTGTACGAAGATACATCCCCCGAGGAGAATCACGGGGACGCCGTCTTAGGTGTCTGCGGGCTCACCGCTGCTTCACTAAGCATCGGCAGCCCAAATATCTCGTATAGCGAGACGAGTGTGAAGCGGGGGCCTCGCGGCCCCCAGCCCCCCGCGGGCCGGAGGGCACGCCCGCGCGAATCGGTCTGTCACAGCGTCTCGTCGTTCGCGCGGGCGCACCCTCCGGGACGAGTGTGGGTGCTAACGGCGGTGCTAACAACGAGGTCGGATGATCTTGGACGGGTGTGGACGTCCGGGAAGTTGCGGCGCTGGTCAGCGGGCACGTGGGGACATGCCTGGACGTCGCTGATCTCGCTTGTAACCAGACGTCTGCAACGACGAATCGTGGCCTGTGGCGTCTAGGGCGGCGTTGCTCGTGCCCACCCATGCCCACGCCGCTCGGAGCATGTGGTCTGGGTGCCGGTCACCAGACGCCGGCCCGCCAGGTCGCGATCCGCGCCTTGCGCAGTTGGCTCCAGTCAAGGGGCTGCTGTCCGGTCAGGACCCCAGGTGGTAGAGCGAGAGTGAACCAGCTGACAATCGGTTTGCGGCCTCTGGAGAGTCAGAGCACTCGCTTGCGGTCTATCTGGCACACCATCGGGAAATCGCTCGGAGAGTTTGGTGCGATGCGCACGTCTGATGCGCTGGGCGCGGGCGTCCCGCGTGGCCTCATCCTGCCCACGATCTGAACACGTAGGACATGGGTTGGTTGAGACCCCAAGTGGCGGTGCCTAGGTCTAGGGGGGAGATGAGAGCAAAGTACCGCGGAGGGTATCCGGATTTCTCTATCATCACGGGTCGTGAGCGATAACACCGAACCCGCAGGACGGGATAAGCGCCATGTGAAGGACGCCCACCGCACGTTGGGGCTGTGGTCGATCCGGCGGGCGCTCACCGTGGCATTTACCACCGCAGTGATCCTGCTGGTTGCTGCCTGGTCTTTCATCTTCTGGCTGTTGGGCTCACCATCTAAGGCTACGCCCCAACCTCTGGACACCAAGGCACAGTTGGAGCTCCTCAAACTCGGCTTCGCCCTGGTCGCTGGTGTCGGTGCCCTCGTTGCTCTGGTTACCGCTTACCGGCGCCAGCGCGTCGACGAAGCAGCGGCCGAACGAGCCGAACGGGCCCAAGCGCATGCCGAACAGGTGGCACGGGTCAATGCTTTCGACGCTACCGAGCGCCGCGTCACGGAACTGTTCGGACAAGCTGTGGAGCAGCTTGGGCACGAGAAGGCCGCCGTTCGTTTGGGCGGTCTGTATTCATTGGAGCGCCTCGCCCAAGGTCACGAACAGCACCGGCAAACCGTGACTGACGTCGTCTGCGCCTACTTGCGTATGCCTTTTCATCACCTCCAACTAGACGCCTCAGAGGCAGTACCCGTCGAGATTGCCCGGCAAGAACTCCAGGTTCGGCTGGCCGCTCAACGAATGTTGCATCGTCATTTGACTGCCTTCCCATCTGATGAAGAACAGTCCAAAAGATATTGGGACGGTATTCTCATTGACCTTGGCGGCGCCCACCTTATCGAGTTCGACTTCACTCGCTGCCGTCCTGTACGCGCGAATTTCTCTGAAGCCCTGTTCACGGGTACCGCAAGGTTCGACGAGGCTAAGTTTGTCGAGGAGGCCGGGTTTGGTGGAGCGCGGTTCAATGGCAACGTCAAGTTCAGCAAAACCCAATTCGGCGGCACTGCCAGGTTTGATGCAGCGAAATTCGATGATGAGGTTGGATTTGATCGGGCCCAGTTCGATGGGAGTGCCTGGTTCGACGAGGCTTGCTTCGGAAAGGATGCCTGGTTCGGTAGCGCTCAGTTCAACGGGCCCACATGGTTTGAGGATAACCAATTCTATGCGGGCGCGTGGTTTGATGAAGTTGTATTTAATGAAACTATCCGCTTTCGGGGGGCTAGATTCAACGGAGATGCCGGGTTTCGCGGGAGCCAGTTCAACGGCACAGCCGAATTCAACGAGGCCCAGTTCCACAACGAACCCGACTTCGAAGGTGCCACGGCGAGGCTACTCAACGCCAACCACGTATGGCCCTCCTCCTGGAGAGCGCAAGCGCAGTCACCAGACGCTGAAGTTGCCCAACTCATCCGAGTGTCGCGAGAGCGGCGATGAGGGCGGCTTCAACAGACAGTCCCACACAGCGACACATCTCGCCGGATGCTCAGTTCCCTGGTAGCAGCGGTGGTTCCGGTTAGCGGTTGGGCGTCTACCACGTGGCAGGGTGCCGAGAAGTACAGCACGGAAGTACCGCAACAGAGGCTTACGGCCGCTGGCACTGGCGACCGAGCGCACATGGTTCTACCTGCGGTAACGGTGGTGATCGTGGGGCGGCTGGTTTATTGTAAACAGAAGGTAAGGGGTTCAAGTCTCCTCGCCGACTCCCAGCTCAAAGCCCCCTTCCCAGCGCTGGAAGGGGGCTTTTGCAGCACCGTGGGAGCCGCCGTGGGAGCCACGGGAATCAGCCGCCGAACAGTGCGCTGCTCATGGCTTTGGCTGTCGCGCGTTTGTCGTCCACGATCAGGTGACCGTAGGTGTCTTTCGTGAGGGCGATGCCCGCGTGACCGAGAGTCTCCGAGACCACGTGCAGCGGCGTGCCTTGCGCCAGCATCAGCTAGGTCCCCGAGTGGCGCAGCTCATGTGGATGCCAGTGACCGAGGCCCGTCCGCTGGGCCAGCTTGGAGAACGTGTGCGAGAAGTTGTCTGGGGCGGTGGGGGTGCCCACCTCGGACGGGAAGATCAGCTCGTGATCCTGCCAGGCTTTGGCCGAACGCGAGCCGTGCCTTGGCCTGGTCGGTGTGCAGCGTGCGGAGCTTGCTCACGATCTCTGGCGTGAACACGAGAGTCCGCCGTGACTTGGCCGTCTTCAGCTCGCTGAGCACGATGCGCGTCTTGCGACCGCTGTTCTCTTCCGGAGTTTGCGGCGTATCTGGCCTCTCGCTGTTCCAGAGCCGATCGACCTTGGCCACCGTGAGCTTCTTGCAGCCCAACGTCGGCACCAGGTGCAGACGGACCATGTCGGCGTAGTCGTCTTCCGTGGACTCTGCCAGAGTGCCCGGTAGGTTCACCGAAACCCAGCGTTCAAGGAACGCCTTCATTGTGATCCGGTCGTCCGGCACCGTGCCCGTATCGACTGCCTCGCGGACCTCCCCCGGTCGGCACCTCCGCTTGACCGGCAAGCCGCTCGGGCGGTGCATTGCCGATCGGTGCCGGCCAGCGACGGTCTTCTGAGAACGACCGCCAGGAAGAGCGGTCCGCAAAGGAAAATTTGGAGGACCCAACGTGTCTACCAAACGACGCGGGGCCATCGCGGTGCTTCTGGCGCTGCTGGCACTGCTCGCGAGCGGCTGCGGTCTCGGAGAGACCGACGGCCGGCCGCCGACCTATGCCGACGCCTGCGCGCAGGACGCGAAGATGCTGGCCGACCTGCCGGGCGGCGAGGCCCTGACGCGGGCCCTGGAAACCCAGAGGGAGTCGGAAGACGTCTACGCCGTCATCTGGGTCGACGTCCATCTCCTCCGGGCACCCGGCTGCCCCGGCAGTTCCGAAGCCGATCCCCAGTCCATGGCGATCGAGAAGACCATGCTGACCCTCGCGATCGACAAGGTCGAGCCGGCAGTCTCCAGCAAGACCATCTACCGGCCGGTCGCTTCCGAACTCGCGGCCGTGGTCCGTCTCTCCAGCTCCGAGAAAACCGCGCTGGAGAGTTTCCGGCGGCTGATGGAAACGGTCGACGGGGATCTCACCAAGACCGGCATCGGCGGGAATGGCCCGCTGAACGACACCTCGGTCTCCGGCTACCTGTTCGTCGGAGCACGGGGGTACGGTCACTGGCCCGACCGGGACTCGCGGCTCGGTCCTGGCCGATGAACTCCTCCCGGCGCCACTGACGGCGCCGGGACGCCAGTCGAGGGCGGGGCGGATCCCAGCGATCCGCCCCGCCCTTCCGTCTCGTGTGAGCCCCTCCTCATCCGCGACGCCATAGGGCGTGCGCGGGTGAAGGCACTGGCTCGTATCGCGACACGCTGTGAGCGGCTTCCGGGGATTCTGCGCAGGGAAGAACAACGTTCTCCGGGAGGTCTTACTGGCTTACAGGTTGTGCAAGGCGGAGGCACCGAGGGATGGCGGCAGCCTCAGCTCGTCGAGCCACGGGCACCTGCCACGTGGCGGACGGCCCGCCGTCCGCCAAGCCCAAGGCCCGTCGAACACCTCCAACGAGAGCCTTCTCGAACACGGGCTTGGAGGCCGGCGAACGCCGTGATCAGGCGAGAAGTACCGCGACAGAACTGCTGGCAGCCACCACCAGGTGCACACGGGTTGCCTGGGGTTCGCGTGGCGATCTTGGGGTGGCCAGTCTCTTGTGAACAGATGTCCGACGCCGCCAAGGTCGCCCGCTCCTGGAGGCATTATGGCCGTCTGGCGTGGGTGCCGGCCCGCCGCGCCGCCCGCGGACGTCCGGCCGTGCCGATCAAACGGCTGGCCCTTCCGGCCGACTCTTGCTCGCCAGCCGCTTTGAAGTAGACGGATACCGTCTGTCCGCCCTGCTTGAGGCCCCCGTAGCGGTCGACCGTTCGTTGGCAAGGCTCGCTGCGGTGCTGGCGGATGCCCGAGCGCACATGGCGCTGATCGGCAGGCACGATCTGGTGAACGCCCGGAAAGGCCCTGAGGCACGTCGGGGGATGGTGAGTCTGCCGAATATGTGCCGGACCCCCGCTGTTGTCCGAAGTCGCCGTAATCCCTCTGACCTGTTGAAGGCGCTCAGCGTCGGCGCTGTGCGTTTTGCCGCCTGAGGCCTAGGTGTTGCTTGCGCTACCAGCGCCCACTTTCGCAGGGTGATGTCGGTGGCTGGCGGGCGGGGGCATTTCCGGGACGGTTGTTCTTAGCGCTCGTACATCGACGCGTGAAGCAACCCAAACACCTCACCTAGGAGATTCGACATGCAGCGTCGTATCACCATGCTCCACACCCACAGGGCCATCGTCATCAACGGCGGAGCCGCCGACGTGGTCATCGTCGTGGAAGACCGAGAAGAGATCGAGGTCGTCCTCGACTACCGCGGACGCGGACTCAAGAGGGTGCCCGACGGCGCCTTCCTGTTCTCCGGTCCCCATTTCGACACCGTGGAGGGCCGTCATCGGCGCGGCCTGTCGCGGATCGGGACCGTCACCGTCGGCCTGCCGCTCAGCGTCCGTCAGATGGAGGCGACCAGCGGAGGTGCCATCACCGTTTCCGGCCCTTCGGACTGGGTGCACCTGGACGGTCGGAAGGGCATCACGATCGGGGAACTCACCTTCGGTTCCCTCACCTCGTCCGGCCCGATCGTCGTGGGCAGGGCTGCCGGCAAGGTCCACCTGTACACCCATGGCGGGAACGCCAGTGTTCGGGCGGACAACCCCACCGAGCTCGTGATCAGCACGGGGGGCGGTGATGTCGAGGTCTCCGGTCAGTGGCAGGAGGACGCCCTGGACGTACGCGAAGAGGGCGGGAAGGTGACCTTCCGCAAGGAGTGATCCATCCGCCACCTGCACATCAAGGGGTTCCAGCGCTGGCTGGTGCCTCCCTAACAAGCAGGGCCCGGCATCGCCGGGCCCTTGCTGTTTTCCGCTATCGAGAATCCGGCGCCCGGGCGCACCGGTTCATCACGCCTCGGGAGCGATGCGTCTCAGGGCCTGGCGGGCGTGTTTTGCCACGTCCCCCTCGCCTTCGGCGTAGTCGCGGAGGACGGGGAGGACGGGGCGGGCGGCTTCGCCCATCAGGCTCAGGTCGTACAGCGTGCGCACCGGGTCGGCGGGGATCTGTTCGATCAGGACGGGGAGTGCCTCGCCGGCGTCGCGGGTGGTGTGCCAGAGGGCGAAGGCCGCGGCCGCGCGGGCGGGTTCGGTGGGGTCGTCGCGGACGGCGCGCAGGGCGGGGACGGCCGCGCGGGCCCGGGGGCCGAGTTCGCCGAGCCAGTCGCAGGCGTTGGTGTCGAAGCGCCAGCCGTGGCGTCCGGCCTTGCGGTCGAACTGGTGGCGGCGCTCCAGGACGTGCAGCAGCAGGCCGACGACCTCTTCGTCAGCCGGTTCGCCGAGGCCCATGAGAGCGCGGATGGCGGCAAGGCCGGTCTCTGGGTCCGGGCCCGACGCGACCCGCCGGAGGACGGTCAGTGCCTGTTCGTCGGCCAGGCCCCATCTGCGCAGGAACATGCAGCACGCGGCGGCGGTCTCCAGGTCACCGCTGTCGGGGGCGGGGACGCCGAGCCGCAGGATCAGTCCTTCGAGGACGGCGGTGACCTCGGGGACGGCCTGTTCTCCTTCGGGCCATTCCCTGATCCACGACAGCAGGGCCTTGGCCTCGAAGGAGGAGGAGCTGGCGAGCCGGGCTCGGACCTGCGGCCAGAGATGCTCAGCCAGCGCCGATGCCGCACGGAACCGGTGCTGTAGCTGGAGATCCAGGGGGGCGTGGGCGATCAGGCGCTGAAGCGCGGGCACGCATCGAGGGTCACCGCGCTGGGTCAGTGCGACGAGGGCCATCTCCGACAACTCGGGATCGCTCAGACAGGCCGCGAGGGCATCGGCGTATGCGGGGTGGGACGGCAGGTGGTTCTTGGCCACGGCCGCTCGCCGTACCACGGGGTCTGGGTGCCGCAGCAGGGACGCGACGGCGGCGGCGTGTTCGGGGAACCGGGGGAACAGGCGGTCCGCGGAGGCGACCAGGAGGTGGGTGGCCGCTGGGTTCGCTGGGCCGGTCCTCAAGCGCGCCAGCATCCGGGCCAGCCAGCGTGAGTGCAGCTCGGGCGTGGGGTGAAGCCAGCTGACGACGGCGTCGACGGGGCCGCCCGGCGGGAGGCCGACCCATTCGGGGTCGCCCCAGGCCAGTTCGGCCAGGGCCGATCCGGCCTCGCCGTCGCAGTGGGTGAGCGCGTCGAGGACCGCGTCGTCCACCGTCTCGGGGCTGTGCAGCAGCAGGCCGAGCGCGGCGCCCAGCGCGTCGGACGGCTCGCGATCCAGCCGGCGGCGCAGGTGGTCGTGGGCCAGGGGGTACCGGCCTAGGGCGAGCAGCAGCCCGAGCCTGGTCGGGGCGTCCGGGTCGCTCTCGCTCCTGGCGCGGATGCGGGAAACCGCATCGTCGGGCATGTCCAGGTAGGTGAGCACGACGGCCAGGATCCGGCGGATCTGAACGTTCGGGTGGGTGAGCCGCTCCAGCAGCGCGGCCGGCTCCGCGTTCGCGGAAGCGCCCAGTCTGTCGACCCAGTCGCCGAGGATGAACGGCGATTCGACCTCCACGTTCAGGTCGGCCAGCAGCGCCTCCAGTGCCGCGCCGCTGCGCTCGCCGGGTTTGTCCAGGTCGACGTCGAAGTCCCGGTAGACCACCGCCTGCCAGTCGAACCCGATCACTGAGCCCACGCGCGCACTCTAGCCCTGGACCGCCCCTGCGGGCGGTGGTCTTCAAGGGCGGTGGGGCGGCTCAGTACGCTCGGCTCATGCGGATTGTGGCGGTCGCCGATACGCACACCTATCATCGCGAGCTCGCCGTCCCCGACGGAGATGTCTTCGTTCACGCCGGTGACCTGTGCCGGCGCGGCAAGGACCCGCGAGAACTCGAGGACGCCGCGGACTGGATGCAGGCCCTTCCGCATCGTGCGAAGGTGGTCGTCGCGGGAAACCACGACTGGATGTTCATGGACGACCCCGCACGGGCCCGTGCCGTTCTCGCCGATCGCGGTATCCGCTATCTGGAGGACGGCGGAACGGAGATCAACGGCGTCACCTTCTGGGGCAGCCCCTGGCAGCCGGAGTTCAACCAGTGGGCGTTCAATCTCCCTCGGGGCCGTTCCCTCGCGGAGAAATGGGCTCTGATTCCTGACGGCGTCGACGTCCTGGTCACCCACGGGCCTCCGCTCGGAATCGGTGACGCGAACGCCTACCCCGGACGCCACGGTTGTGAGGATCTGCTGGCCCGGGTGCGGCAGGTTCGTCCCAAGCTGCACCTGTTCGGCCACATCCACCAGGACGGTGGGCTCTGGCGCCACGGGGAGACGACTTTCGCCAACGTCACGACGTGGGAATGCGAGCGCGGCCCCACCGTTGTCCGCCTGGACGCCTCGGGTGCGGTGGGCGAGATCGTGCCGCCCGCGCGAACCCGCTGAGCGACGACCGGGCCCGCTCTATGCGGGGATGAGAACGGTACGGAAGTGCGGCCACGGAGGCCTTTTCTGCCCGGCGCGTGGCCGCTCTTTGTTTTGGCGTGAGCACCCTTTTCGATGCCACGGTCGGCCCGCGTCCGTGACGACCTTGACCGACACCCGCGATGCCGTACGGTTCAGCCTGAGGGGAACGCGTTCCCAGATCAATCAAAAAAACTCACGTGAAGGACGAAGATATGGCGATCGCCGAGGTCAACGTGACGTTGGCAGCTCTCGGTTTCTGGCACCTCGCCGGAGCCGACCGGGCGGAGAAGGAAGCGGTGGCGCTTGAGAGGGCGCGTCGGTGCTTCCCCCCGGAGGCCTCCCTTGAGGTCGCCCCCGACCAGGGAATTCCGGTCGTGGACGTCGTGGAGGTCGGACCCACCATCCTCACCGAGGTGAACAAGGACGAGGAGACGGTCACCGTTCTCGCGTTCAGCGGCCTCACAGGGGCCGGCAAGAAGGAGATCGAGCAGACGGCGCTGAGGAAGGCGCGCGCCTGCGTCGGCGAAGACGCGCGGCTGGAGATGTTCTACTGCGTGATGTACGAGAACGAGGACGCCGACGGTCCCCGCTACGAGACCTCCTGGGTGAACGTCGCGGCGGTCGAGCCGATCAGGCGTCCGCGGCTCGACGAGGAGGTCGAGCCTCTTCTGCTCATGGGCGTCACGGGGAGCACCAAGAAGGAGGTCGTGCGGAACGCGCTGATCAAGGCGCGTGCGGACGAGTCCTTCCGCCGGCGCGCCGGCGCGGACACCGAACTGTGGGTCGACTTCTCGGAGCACGGCCTGCAAGCCCGCACGTCCGCTGCCGGGTCCTCGGACCTCTACGTCGCCGATGGCCTGAAGGTCTGGGCGGTCGGCTGAGACACGGGCGACCCTTCGACGGGGGTCGCTCCCCAGGAGTGTGGCCCTTCCCGAGCATTCGGGAGGGGCCACATCTCTCTGCCGAACAGGCTTCTCCGAAGGCGGACGACCGCCTGCGGCGGTCAGGGGTCGCGTTTCTCCGGGGGCGGGAGATACGGGCGGAAGTGGTCGGCGACGATGTCGGCGACGGCGCCGGCGTCGCGGCTCCCGTCGACTTCGATCACGCGGATGCCGAGGCGCCGGGCGGAGCGGACGGCGTCGTCGGCGACGAGGCGGTCTCGTTCGATGCGGTTGCGTTGGGCCCGCGCGGGGTCGCTGACGCGGGGTCCGAAGGCGGCGGCTCGGGGGAGTTCGCGCAGTTGCCGGTCACGGAACGCCTCGGTGGGCACCATGACGACCATCTGCCGGGGGGAGCCGAGGACCGGCGCGACCAGCTCGGGGCGCAGTCCCCAGCCTTCGGCGATGACGGGGCGTCCCGAGACGAGGGCGCGCAGGTCGTCCAGGGCCCACTCGAAGCGGACCGGGAAGCCGGCGAGCGTCTCGGCGGCCATGTCCTGGGGGGTGGTGTTCACCCAGGTGGCGTCGGGGTCGGGGTCGGCGGGCGGATGGCCGAGCCTGATCCGGCGGGCGATCCGGCGGTCGTTGTGGCCGCGGGCGTCGTGGTAGTCGTAGTTGTAGCAGGTCAGCCCGTAGCGGTCGGCCAGCAGCCGGGTCACGGTGGACTTGCCGGCCCACTGCCCGCCTCCGACCCACAGGACCCGGCGAAGCGTGCCGTAGGGGTCCCAGACCTGGCTGTCGGTGGCGTCCTCGGTCACAGGTCTCCTTCTTCGCGTCCAAGTGACCCGATGTAATCAGATGCCCCGGCTCGATGGCACCGCGAGCGGGGACCACCGGTTCCGGCGCTGTTGAGTACGAGGCGCCGGAGGGCTGAGTACGGGTACCCAGGCGGTGGCGCGACGGCCTCGGCAGAGTGGCGCCCGAGGTGAGGTCAATGACTACGGATCAACAACTTCCGGGAACGTCCGCCGCCGGTTCGCTCGTCGCGCCCGGCGTCGAGGAGCTGGAACTTCGGATGTCGTCCGAAGCGGACGTCGAGTGGATCGGCCGTCTCCGGCACGAGGTCTACGCGCGGGAACTCGGCCAGCACGCCCCCAACGACGCCGGGCTGCTCACCGACGACCTCGACGGGAGCAACGTCTACATCGTGGCGGTCCACCACGGCCGCCCGGCCGGGTTCATCAGTGTGACGCCTCCGTGGGCGGGCCGCTTCTCGATCGATAGGCACCTGCGGAGGGACGAGCACCCGGCGCTGTGCGAGGACGGCCTGTTCGAGATCCGGATCCTGGCCGTGGATCCGGGCCTGCGGGGCGGGATGATCGGCAGGCTGCTGATGTACGCGGCGCTCCGCTGGGTGGCGGGGCACGGGGGCCGGGGCATCGTGGCCCTGGGCCGGGTCGAGCTGTTGCCGATGTACCTGGAGCTCGGGCTCGCGTCCACCGGGACGGCGGTGCGCTCCGGTGCCGCCGGGTTCCAGCTGCTCACCGGCGACGTCGCCGAGCTCACCGACCGGACCCTGCGACGCCACGGGACGCTGCTGCGCGAGCTGGCACAGACGGTGCGCTGGGGGCTGGAGGTCCCGTTCCTGCCCGGGGACGAGATGTGCGCGCACGGCGGTGCGTCCGTCGAAGCGCTCGGACGGGGCTTCGACACCCTGGACGCGAGCGGCGAGGTGGTCCCCGCCGACGTGCTCGACGCGTGGTTCCCGCCGGCTCCCGCCGCGGTCGCCGCCCTGACCCGCGGGCTGGACTGGATCGCGCGGACGTCCCCGCCGGTGCGGGCGGACGGGCTCGTCGAGGAGATCGCGCGCCGGCGGGGCCTGCCCGAGAGCGCCCTCGCCGTCGGGGCGGGCTCCTCGGACCTGATCTTCCGCGCGTTCCGCGGCTGGCTGGACGCCTCCAGCCGGGTGCTGCTGATCGACCCCTCCTACGGTGAGTACGCGCATGTCGTCGAGCGGGTGATCGGCTGCCGTGCCGACCGGTTCCCGTTGCACCGCGCGGAGGGCTGGCGGATCGATCCGGAACGTCTCGCCCGCGTCCTGCGGAAACGCTATGACCTCGTGGTCATCGTCAACCCCAACAACCCGACCGGGGTCCATGCCGACGCGGCCCGGCTGCGGAGGGTGATGGAGGACGCGCCGGCCGGGACCCGGTTCTGGATCGACGAGACGTACGCCGGCTACGTCGGCGCGGGGCAGACGCTGGAGCCCTACGCGGCGGAGGCCGGTAATGCCGTCGTCTGCACATCGCTGTCGAAGATGTACGCCCTGTCGGGCCTGCGGGCGGCCTATCTCACCGCGCCTGCGCCGATCGCGGCGGAGCTGCGCCGCTGGACCCCGCCGTGGGCGGTGAGCCTGCCCGCCCAGATAGCCGCGGTGAACGCGCTGCGCGATCCGGCGTACTACGCCTCCCGGTGGGCCCAGACGGCGGTGCTGCGCGCCGAGCTCGCCGCGGCGCTCGCCGAGGTCGACGAGAACCTGTCCGTCAGCGAGTCGGTGGCGAACTTCGTCCTGCTCACGCTGCCCGGGGGCGGGCTCACCGCGTCCCGGCTCGTCGAGCGGTGCAGGCGGCGGGGGGTGTTCCTGCGGGACCTGTCGCCGATGTCCCCGGCGTTCGAGGGCAGGACGGTACGGATCGCGGTACGGGACGCCGCGGCGAACGCCCGCGTGGCGGTCACCGTCGCCGAGGCACTGCGCGCCCCGCTCGGCATGGCGTGACCGGGGTCGCGGGTCCGCTCCCTTACCTCGCCGGAGCGCTGCTCGTCGGCGGTATCGCGGTCGTGCTGTCCAAACGGCGCGAGTACATGCTCCGGTGGTGCGCCTGGGCGGTGGGCGTGCCCGTGGTGGTCATCGCACTGGACGTGGGTCCCGGCGGTGCGGCCGTCCTCGCCGCCTCGGCGGGAGTGGCGTGCGCCATCGAATACGGCGGCCTGACCGACCTCCCGCGGCCGGACCGCGCGGTGCTCGCCGTCGCCGTGCCCGTCGCGCCCGTGACGGCCTGGGTGGCGCCCGCCCATCTGCTCCAGGCCCTCGCCCTCACGCTCGCGGCCGTCGCCCTGGTGCCGGTGCTGGCCGGGGACGCGGCCGGCGGCCTGTCCAGGCTGTGCTTCGGGGTGCTGGGAGTGATCTGGTTCGCGCCGCTGGCCGGCGTGGTCCTGCTCGGACCGGAGGTCCTGGCCTTGTTCGCCGCGGTGTCGATCGCCGACATCACCGCCTCCTTCGCGGGCCGGTCGCTGGGCGGGCCGCCCCTTTCCCGGCTGTCGCCGTCCAAGCACTGGAGCGGCCTGCTCGCGGGGACCGCCGCGGGGCTGGGGACGCTGGCCGTGTTCGGTGCGTTCACGCCCGCCTGGGCGGTCGCGGTCGCGGTCGGCGCCCCGCTGGGGGACCTGCTGGAGTCGATGGTCAAGCGGGGGGTCGAGGCCAAGGACTCCGCCTCGTGGCTCGCGGGCGCCGGCGGTCTCCTCGACAGGCTCGACTCTCTCCTTCTCGCCCTTGTGTTCGCCCTGGCGCTCGGCTGACGACCGGCCGGTGGTCAGCCGAGCGTCACCGGCAGCCCCCACCCGCGCCCCGGCTTTGGGGAGCCATGGCGATTCGTTTCCCGAGTGTTGCGCGGCGCTCTGCGCACAGCGGGTTGTTCCCGGGCCCCGGCCCCATTACCGTGCATATCTGAACGATCACTCTATGTAGTCGGATGTTGCAGAATCGGGGAGACATGTCGATCAGGCATCTCGTGGGCGGCGCCATCGCGCTGGGCGCGGTCGCGGCCGGGACCTTCGGAGGTACGGGGACGGCGTCGGCCGCGGTGCCGGCCGCCGCCATCACCGTCTACGGCGGGCATGGCGGACACGACGGGCACGGCGGGCATGGCGGGCACGGCAAGGCCACGGCACCGGAACGGGTCCTGTCCGACAGCGCGCTCGTCCGGGCGTCCAGGGCCCTGGTGCACTCGGCGCGGCGCCACGGGAACCAGCACGTGACGATGGTCATCATGGAACGGGCCGGCACCATCCGGCTCGTGGTCCGCACCCGCAAGGCGGGCCCGCAGACGTACGAGTCCGCCAAGCGCAAGGCCTACACCGCCGTGGCGTTCGGCCAGCCCACGAGCGCCCTGACCGGAAACGAAACGATCAAGCAGATCCCCGGCACCCTGGTGCTGCCCGGCGGTGTCCCCGTCAAGTACCGGGGCTTCCCCATCGCCGGCATCGGCGTCGGTGGCGCACCCGACGGCAGGATCGACGAGGCCATCGCCAACGACGTCCTCGCGGCCATCGGCCGCTGACCGAAAAGCCTGGGAAAGCAGAAAACGGCCCCGAGGGGGCCGTTTTTCAATCGGACCAGGACTCGGCGGGAGCCCCGGTGGGGTTTCACTTCGAGCCGTCGGCCCAGAAGTGCTTGAAGAGCAGGAACATCAGCAGCATGAAGCCGGTGCCGCCGATGCCGGTGATGATGTTGCCCACGGCGTCGACACTGAGGTCGCTGTTGATGGCGGTCGTGATGACCGCCGTGAGGGCGACCGAGCCGGCCACCAGGTGCTTCTTTCCCTCGGCGGGGTTCTTCGCCAGCCGAACGACGATCCTGTAGCCGCCGAGGACCAGGCCGGCCCCCAGAGCGGTGAAGATGAAGTGGGCCCTGTCGCCGGAGACGAAGACGACGAGGGTGACGAAGGCCGCGACGGCGATGACGACGCGGTTGCGCTTGAGCATGGCGGTGATGTTGTCCATGATCGGGTTTCCTTTGCGTGAAGGGCCGCGCTGAGCACGGCTGTGATAATTGGGTTTGTCGGAATACGTTCGCGCTGAGCACGCCTGCGGTACTGACCGTCCCGAGGAGCGCCCACTGCGCAAGCGTCCGGTGGGGACCGATCTGTAGCCGCTGGTCGCGGAGGCGGGGGCCCGGAGCGGGACATGGCGTGAAACAAGCCGGCTCCCCGCGCACAGCGCGGGGAGCCGGTGGTTCAGTTAGAAAGGCGGGTCAGCTCTTCGCATCGTCCCTCGCCTTCTCGGCCTCTTCCTTGGTGTCGTAAGGCCCTGAGATCTCCCTGTCGGTGCCGACTTCCAGCACCCACCACTTCTTCAGCCTGCGTTTGCGCACATGCGTGTCCACATCGTCCTCCTTGCTTTGCGTCGCCGCCCGCGCCTAGTGCGGACGGTCGGTTCCTTACCGTGTTGGTCTTGTGGCAGTGCGCAAGGGAAGTGGATCGGAGGAGCCCGGCCTCTGGGGCGTCAGGCCCAGTCGACCAGGTCCACGGTGTCGTTGTCGGACGGCGGCTCCTCCAGGGGCTGGCCGGGGTACAGCGGACGGACCTTGCCGTTGTCCGCGTCGATCAGTACGGCGAGGCCGTGGGTGTTGTTGACCCACGAGGAGACGTTGTTGGCGGCGGTGTCGTCGCCCATGGGCAGGTCCTTGAGGTCGACCTTGTAGCCGGCGCCGATGCCGTAGGCCGGGCCTCGCCGGTTGTAGTCCCGGTAGAGGCAGAGGGTGACCGGGGGGCAGCCTTCTGCGTCGCCGAGCTTGACGACGCCGGGGGGAAGGTCCGCCTCGGCGGTGCGCGTCGTGACCGTGGCGGCCTGGGCCGCGGTCGAGACCGCGGGGCCGGTCACGATGGCGCAGGCGGCCAGGGCGGTCGTGGTCACCAGGAGGCGCGCTTTCCAATTGGCCATCGGGGGGCTCTCCGTTCGTCTGGTGTGGTTGGCGGCTTGAGTGACGCCGCGCGACCACCGTTGCACGGAGAGTGACAGTGCGTCAGCTCGCCGTGATGGCCTTATGTGGTCAATCGACTACCGACAGTGAGATAGAGCGAAGGGTTGTCGGGGGTTGGGGCGGTTCCTACGGTTGAGGCATGGACGGACGGGGTGCGCAGGGGCCGGGGGCGGTCGAGGCTGTTCGGTGGTGGGGCCGGATGGCCCGGAACCCGCTCGACACCTACGGGGCCTTGGCCAGACGCTACGGAGACACCGTGCGGGTGCCGTTCGGACGGAACCGGGCGTTCTTCCTTCTGTCGCGTCCCGAGCATGCCGAACGGGTCCTCGTCGCCAACCAGGACAACTACGTCAAGGCGTTCACGTATCGGCCGCTCCGGGCCGTTCTCGGGGACGGTCTCCTGACCAGCGAAGGCGGGACGTGGCGGCGGCATCGGCGGGTGGTGCAGCCGGTGTTCGCGCAGCGTCATGTCGTCGGGTTCGCGCCGCAGATGGTCGATACGGCCGCGAAGGCCGTCGAACGGTGGCCCGACGGGGTCGCGCTGGACGCGGCGAGGGAATTGCGACGCCTCACGTTGGGCATCGTGGGACGGGCGTTGTTCGGCAGCGAGCTCGAAGGGGAAGCCGAGAAGACGGGGCGGGCGCTTGAGGCGCTCCAAAGAGCGGCCGTCGTCGGCACCTTCCTGCCCGGGGCGGCCGCAAAGCGCGGCGTGTATCAGCGGGTGCCGGGGCTTGGGGGTGCGCTGGAACACCTCGACGGCATGGTCCAGCGGGTCGTGCGGGGCTCGTCCGGCGGCGAACTGTTGAATCTGCTCAAGGAGAGCGGTCAGTTCAGCGAGGCGGAGCTGCGCGACGAGGTTCTCACCCTGTTGTTGGCCGGTCACGAGACCACGGCGGCTTCGCTTGCCTGGACGTTCATGCTCCTGTCGAAGTACCCGGCGGCCAGGGACCGCCTAGAGGACGAAGTGGACGAGGTTCTGGGCGGCAGAGAACCGACGGCTGAGGACGTCGACCGGATGCCCTGGACGAAGGCCGTCCTGTCCGAGGTGATGCGGCTCTGTCCACCTGCCTGGACGATCGAGCGTGACGCCCTCGAAGACGACGACGTCGCCGGAGTGCAGGTGCCGGCAGGCTCGACGATCGCCGTGCCGCCTTACCTGATTCATCGGAACGCCGAGGTCTGGCCGAATCCGGAGGGCTTCCAGCCGGAGCGGTTCATGGGGGAGCAGACACATCCCCGGTACGCGTATCTGCCGTTCGGCGGAGGGCGCCGCATCTGCGTGGGCGCCGGTTTCGCGATGCTGGAGGCGACCCTGGTGCTCGCCACCATCGCCCGGACGCACCGGCTTGACCTGGTACCCGGTGTGACCGTGCCCGTCCGGGCGGAGATCACGTTCCGTCCCGCGGGGGCCCTTCCGATGCGGGTCGTGCGGAGGTAGCCGCTCAGGCGGGCCGGATGTTGTGGTTGCGGTGGAACACGTTCTGCGGGTCGTAGGCGCGCTTGACCTCGCGCAGCCGCCGGAAGTCCTCCGGGGTGTAGGCGGTGGCCGTCCTGGACGTGTCGTGCAGGAAGTTCAGGAACGAGCCTCCGGTCGCGAAGGCGGCGAGCGGAGCGGCGTCCGCGGCGGAGCCCTCGATCGTGAGGGAGAACGGGACGTCCCGGTGCCCGACGGGGCCGGCGCCTGGGGCGGGGCACGCCATGGCGCCGCCCCAGTGCCGCACCTCGATCCCCGAGGCGTCGCTGCGGGCGATCGCAGAGATGAGTGCGTCGGGTAGGTCGGCGTACAGGTGGAAGTGCAGGGGCGGAGTGCCGCCCAGCGACTCGGTCTCGGCGTAGGGCATCGTCCGGAAGCTGTCATGCAGTGGCGGGCCCGCGACCTTCAGGAGGGAACGCAACGCGCGCGCGCCGTCTTCAGCGGTTCCCGCATAGACGGCGCGGAGGACGACGACCCGGCCGCGGTCAGCGTGGTCGGCCAGCGCCACTGAGACGGAGAGCGCGTCGGGGCGCGTGGCGGCGTCGTCCCGGAACTGGGTGAGGATCTCGGCGGCCCGTTCGGCCGGGAACAGCGCGACTCCCGCGTAGACGGTCGAGACGGGGTGGAGCCGGAACTCCAGGGAAGTCACGACGCCGAAGTTGCCGCTGCCGCCGCGCAGTGCCCAGAAGAGGTCGGGGTGGTGGTCGGCGTCGGCGGTGAGGTGCCGGCCGTCGGCGGTGACGAGCTCGGCGCGCAGCAGGTGGTCGGCGGCGAAGCCGAACCGGCGGGACAGCCAGCCGACGCCGCCGCCGAGGGTGTAGCCGGTGACGCCGACGGAGGCGTGCGAGCCCGACAGCGGCGCCAGGCCGAGGGGCGCGGCGGCGGCGATCACGTGGCTCCAGCGAGCCCCGGCCTCGGCGCGGGCGACGCGGCGGGACGGGTCGACCAGGACGCGGGACATGCGGGCTGTCCTCAGCAGCAGCCCCTCGTCCGGCGGGACGACGGTGCCGTGCCCGGTGGCCTGGACGGTCAGGGGCAGCCCGCGCTCACGGGACGCGAGGACCGCGGCGGGGACGTCCGCGGGGCCGGTGGCGTCGACGGTCAGCGGCTCGGCGGGGCGAGTCCGGGCGGGGGTCCGGGTGGCGGCATTCATGATCTCTTCCTTCCGGAGGTTCCTTCTCCACTTATTCGCACCGCAGCACTAGCCGGAGGTTATGTCTCCGGTTAGTGCCGTTTCTCGGCTCCTCCGCTCGGGGACGCTATAGTCATAGATCTTGATAGTCACTAACTGTGACTAGAGGAGATTCGGAGGGTGAGCCTCCACTACGCTGGGTTCATGGGTGCGAAGCAACGGCCGCTGCGGGCCGACGCGCGGGACAACCGCGACCGGATCCTCGCCGCCGCCCGTGAGGTGTTCGTCGAGCAGGGACCGGGCGCTCCGCTGGAGGAGATCTCGCGGCGCGCGGGCACCGGCATCGCCACCCTCTACCGGCGCTTCCCGGACCGGCGGACGCTGACGAGGGCCGTCGCCCTGGACGCCCTGGAGCGCACCAGGGACGAGGTCAGGCGCGCGCGGGACGAGGAGGGGACCGCCTTCGACGCCCTCGTCCGCTACATGCACCGCGTGCTGGACATCCGCATCGGCGCCGTCTTCCCCGTCCTGCTGGACCAGATCCCGTTCGACGACGCGGAGATCGCCGCCACCCGCGAGGAGGGCGTCGCCGTCATGAAGGAACTCGTCGCCGCCGCCCAGGAGGACGGCGACCTGCGTCCGGACGTCACCCACGGCGATGTCGGCATGCTGCTCGTGCGGTTGTCGCGCCCGCTGCCCGGCCCGCTGCCGCGGGAGACGGGCGAGGAGCTGGCGCACCGGCACCTCGACCTGCTCGTCGACGGCCTGCGCGCCGGACGCCCCGGGGAGCTCGGCGGCCCGGCGCTGACCTTCGACGACCTGCGGTCCATGGGAGACGGCCCGAAAAGGTGACGTTCGGGCCTGAACGGGCACAGGCGAGGACATGAACATCACAGGCATCATCAGCGCGATCGTGATCGGCGCGATCATCGGGGCGCTCGGCCGGCTGCTGCTGCCCGGCCGCCAGCCCATCGGCGTCCTCCTGACCGTGCTCGTCGGCATCGTCGCCGCGATCATCGGCACCGCGATCGCGCAGTCGGTCGGCGTCGCCACGACCAAGGGGATCGACTGGATCGAACTGGTCTTCCAGATCGGCCTGGCGGTGGTCGGCGTCGCGATCGTCGCCGGCCTCCGGGCCAGACGCGGCCATCGCCGCTACGAACGCTGACCGCCGTTCCCCTCCTCACCTGCACGGTCGCGGCCGCCGCTCCAGCACGGCGGTCGTTTGGCCGTCTCCGGCCGCCGTCATGCGGATCTCGTCAAACGGCGCTTGCGGTCGGCGAATCTTTGCTCTCATAGGGCGACCGAAAGGACGCGGAGAGTAACGAAGGGGCAGGGGGAGACCGATGGCGGGGGGACTTGCGCCAGTTGCGGGATATGAGAGGTTCCTGCTGTTGCGGCGGCGGTTCCGGCGGGCGGCGGCCGTGGTCGCGGCCGGGTTCCTCGGGTGGTATCTCGTGTTCGTCGGGCTGGCCGCGTTCGCGCGCGGGTTCATGGCGCGGACGGTCGCCGGGAACGTCAACGTCGCGCTGCTGCTGGGGCTGCTGCAGTTCGTCTCGACGTTCGCGCTGACCTGGGGCTACCTGGCGTACGCGCGCAGGCGGCTGGACCCGCTGGCCGGGGAGCTCCGGTGACGGGGCGCGCGCTGACGTTCGGGCTGTTCCTGGCGTTCGTCCTGATCACGCTGGCCATCACGGTGCGGGCGCGGGCGACCACGCGCGGCGCCGACGACTTCTACGCGGGCGGGCGGACGTTCACCGGCCCGCAGAACGGGATCGCGCTCGCCGGCGACTACATGTCGGCGGCCTCGTTCCTCGGCATCGCCGGGATCATCGCGCTGAACGGGTACGACGGGTTCCTGTACTCGATCGGGTTCCTCGTGGCGTGGCTGCTCGCGCTGCTGCTGGTCGAACTGGTCCGGAACGCGGGCCGGTTCACGATGGGGGACGTGCTGGTGCGCCGGGTGCGGCGCCAGGCGCCGGTGCGGCGGGCCGCCGCCGTGTCCACCGTGACCGTCTCGGTGTTCTACCTGCTCGCGCAGATGGTCGGGGCCGGGGCGCTGGTGTCGCTGCTGCTCGGCATCCACCGCGGCGAGCGGTTCCTCGGGATGGGCGCGGGCACCGCGAAGACCGTCACGATCGTGGCGGTGGGCGCGCTGATGATCCTCTACGTGGCGTTCGGCGGCATGAAGGCCACGACCTGGGTGCAGATCATCAAGACCGGGCTGCTGATGGCCGGGGCGGTGGTGCTGACGGCGCTGGTGCTCGGCAGGTTCGGGTTCGACGCCGGCGCGATGCTCGGGTCGGCCGCCGACGCGAGCGGGAAGGGCGAGGCGTTCCTGCGCCCCGGGCTCCAGTACGGGCGGGACGTCCCGGGCGACGCCTACCGGACCGTGGTCAACAAGCTCGACTTCATCAGCCTCGCGCTCGCCCTCGTGCTCGGCACGGCGGGCCTGCCGCACGTCGTCTCGCGGTTCTTCGCGGTCCCCGACGGGCGGGCCGCGCGCACGTCGGTGTCCTGGGCGATCGGCCTCGTCGGCGTCTTCTACCTGATGACGCTCGCGCTCGGCTTCGGCGCCGCGGCCCTGGTGGGCCGGTCCGCGATCGTGGCGCAGGACCCGTCCGGCAACACCGCGGTGCCGCAGCTCGCGCAGGCCGTCGGGCAGCACGTCGGCGGGCGGGCCGGCGGGGACGTCCTGCTGGCGTTCATCGGGGCGGTGGCGTTCGCGACGATCCTCGCGGTCGTGTCCGGGCTGGTGCTGGCGTCGTCGGCGTCGCTGGCGCACGACTACTTCGGCCAGGTGCTGATGCTCGGCCGCCCGCGCGAGTCGCAGGAGGTCGCGGTCGCGCGGTTCGCCTCGTTCCTCGTCGGCTCGCTGGCGATCGTCCTGGCGGTGGTCGCCCGCGACCTGAACGTGGCGTTCCTGGTGGCGCTGGCGTTCGCGATGGCCGCCTCGGCGAACGTCCCGGCGATCGTGCTGTCGCTGTTCTGGCGCCGGTTCAACTCCGCCGGGGTCGTCGCGGGCATCTACGGCGGCCTGATCGGGTCGCTGGTGCTGGTCCTCTTCTCTCCCGTCGTCTCCGGCAAGGTCGATCCGGTGACGGGGGAGAGCCTGTCGCTGTTCCCCGCGGGCGTCGACTTCCACCTGTTCCCGCTGGAGAACCCGGGGCTCGTGTCGATCCCGATCGGGTTCGCGTGCGCGGTCGCCGGCACCTTCGCCGGACGGGAGAAGGCCGACCGGGAGCGTTACGACGACCTGTCGGTCAGGGCTCTGACGGGTGCGGGATCACAGTGACCCGGACGGCGCGCACGGGTTAGCATGCCGTGCCCGGTTTGATTACCCGCGAGTACGGAAGGCTGGTCCGGGAAGATCCGCGCTGTCCGGGCCCGTGCCCTAATGTGCCGAGTGCCCGGGCCAGGGGCGGTTCGCGTGGCAGAATGTCACCCGCCGTGGAGCGCGGCGGTCAGCCAGAGGGAGGGGCGGCGTGTCCGAAGCCGGTCGGCGCCGTCCGGCGCACCCCCGGCCGGCCGTGCCGTTGCTCCGGCTCGGCGCCCGGACGACCGCGGCCCTCACCGCGCTCACGCTCGGCGCCGCCGTGGCCGTGCCCGCGGCGATCGTCTCCGACTCCCCCGCGAAGGACCGGACCGTGCGCGGCGCGTCGGCCGGCGCCGTGGCGGGGCCGCTGCTGAACGCGCCGACCGACCAGATCCGTTCCCGCGAATGGCACCTCGACGTCCTGCGCGCCCAGAAGGCGTGGCGGTACTCCAGGGGGCGCGGCGTCACGGTCGCCGTCCTCGACACCGGCGTCGACCGGCGCCACCCCGACCTCACCGGGCGCGTCGTCACCGGCCCCGACCTGACCGGCGGCGTACGCCGTCCGGGCAGCCGCTACTGGGGCCTGCACGGGACGTCCATGGCCAGCATCATCGCGGGTCACGGCCACGGTCCCGAGCTGTCGCAGGGCATGATGGGCGTCGCGCCGCTCAGCAACGTCCTGTCCGTCCGCGTGACGCTGGAGAACGACGACCCGCTGCGCCGCGACAACGGGCAGCAGCCGGGCGCCGGCGGCGACCGCGACGCGGTGGCCCAGGGCATCCGGTACGCCGTCGACCACGGCGCCGGGATCATCAACATGTCGCTCGGCGGCGGCCGCCAGTCCTACAACGGCACGCCCTCGCAGGAGAAGGCGATCCGGTACGCGCTCTCCAAGGGCGTCGTGCTCATCGCCTCCGCCGGCAACGACGGCTCCGGAGCGAACCGCAAGAACTTCCCCGCCGCCTACCCGGGCGTGATCGCCGTCGGCGCGCTCGACCGCCGCCTGCGCCTCTGGAAGGACAGCAACCGGCGCTCGGGCGCCGCGGTCTGCGCGCCCGGCGTCGAGATCGTCAGCGCGGACGCCAGCAACGGCTACGTCGTCGGGACGGGGACCAGCGCCTCGTCCGCGATCGTCGCGGGGGTCGCCGCGCTCGTCCGCTCCCGCTACCCGCGGCTGAGCCCCGAGGAGGTCCGGCGGGCGCTCATCCAGGGCTCGCCGGCCCGCGCCGCCCACCCCACCGGGTCGCCCGAATGCCGCGGGACGGTCGACGCCGTCCGCACCCTCGTCGCCGCCAACCAGATCAACAAGACCTCCAGCGGGCCGGTGGAGACGCCGCCGCCCGCGGCCGCGACGCCGCGGCCGGCCGCGCAGCGGGACGACCGCGACTCCGGCGTGCTGTTCCCGCTCGTCCTCGGCGGCGGGGGGCTGCTGGTCGTCCTCGGGCTCGTGCTGGGGTGGCGGCAGCGGCGGCGCCCCGAGGAGGACGGCGGCGACACCGATGCCGTCGCCGACTACGGCCTGCCCTCGGCCCCGGCCGCGCCGCGCGAGCCCGCGGCCGCCGTGCCCCCGGTCCCCGCCGAGATGTACGCGGCGCCCGTGGTCGCACCGGTCAACGCGCCGCTCTTCCAGAACAACGAGGTCTACCCGGCCCCCGCCTTCGAGGAGCCTCCGCCGCCGGCCTCCGCGCCGCGGGACGCCCCGCTCTGGGAGGCCCCGCGGCCCGAGCCGGGCCCCGCCGCGTTCCCGCCGCCGGACCCCGCTCTCCCCGAGCCCCCGCCGCCGTCCGGCTGGGACGGGCGGCCGACGCCTCCCATCGAGCCGAAGCAGCCGCCGGTCATGCCGGGCGAGCTGCGCCCGTTCGATCCCGGTGAGTTCACCACGGGCGGGCACGGGACGCACCAGAGGCATGACCCGCTCAACGGCCACGACCCCCTCAATGGGCACGATCCGCTCAACGGCCACGGCCCGCTCAACGGGCATGAGCCCCTCAACGGGCACGACCCCCTGAACGGGCACGACCCGCTGAACGGGCACGACCCCCTCAGCGGACACGATCCGCTCAACGGGATGGGGCGCAACGGCGCCGGGCTGAACGGGGCGGCGCGGGACGAGCCGTCCGTCCTCGATGACGACGACTGGGACGCCTTCCGCCGGGGCGCCCTGGAGGCGCCGGACGTCCCCGGGCCCGCGACGGATCCGCTCGCCGCGGTACCGCCGGAACCGCCCGGCGAGCCGCCGCTTCCGCCCGTACCTCACGCGGACGAGGCGCCGGCCGAGGCGTTCCCCGACGTCCCGCCGCCCGGCCTGGGCGGCGCCGAACCGCCGGAAGGGCCCGTCCCGCCGCCCGACCCCGCCGACGGCGAGCCGCGCGGACGGCACTCGCGGCCGCCGCGGCCCGGCGAGGACGAGGAGTACCGGCCGCCCTGGTGGTGAGCGCGGTACTCCGGCGGGCGTAGCGCGAGTGCCTCCGGCCGGACGATGCGGCCCCCCGGACCTCTCGCCGAGCATCGACTCATCCGACACAGGAAGGTCGATGAACCATGGTGACGATGTTGGCGACGCAGGCGGCCGCGATGCACCCGGGCGGCTGGCACGACGGGGACGCCCCCGCGTTCTGGCCGGTCTTCCCCATCACGTTCGGCCTGTTCTGGCTGGCCGTGCTCGGCACCGCCTTCTACCTCATCCGGCGCCGCATGCACGACGGCGCCGCGGCGGCCAGGGCGGCGGCCGACCCGATGACCAAGGCGCGCTCGGTGCTCGCCGAGCGGTTCGCCCGGGGCGAGATCGACGAGGACGAGTACCACGTCCGCATGTCCGCCCTGCGCAACGGTGCCTAGTCGGCGGCCGCCTCCTCGAAGATGCGGTCGATGCCGTCCGGGTACATCGGTGCCCGGACGGCGGCGTCGGCGAAGCGGGTGAGCAGCCGCGCGAACTCGGTGCGCTCCCGCTCCGACCAGTCGGCCATCAGGTCGTCGAGGTAGGCGCGGCGGAACCGGTCGGAGACCTGCTTGACGCGCCGCCCGGACTCGGTCAGGCCGAGGTTGGCGCGGCGCGCGTCGACGGGGGAGGGGCGCCGGGACACCAGGCCGGCGTCGATGGCGTGCCCGACGAGGCGGCTGGCCGTGGACGGGTCGATCTCCAGCCGTTCCGCGACCGCGCCGACCGTGACCTCGCAGGAGGGCTCGTCCGGGCGCGCGCAGTCGGTGAGGGCGGCGACCGCGTTGACCACCATCAGGTTCGACAGCTGCAGCGGGCGCCCGTCCCCGGCGGTGGAGGTCTGGGCGCGGACGCGCTTGACGAGGTCGGGCTTGGCCCACACGCGGCGCAGATGGAACAGCGCGGTCGCGATCTCGGTGAGGGAGCCGTCGGCGGGGGGTTCGGGAGGGCTCCCGTCCCGAGGCGCGGCCCGCTCGGCGGTCCGTCCCGTGGCGGAGGTCTCCGTCGCCATGCAAGGTCTCCGTTCCGAACGCCGGACGCTGCGGATCACCTACTCTAACGTATGCAGCGTACATATGTTTCACCGTGACGTGAACGCCGTTGCCGGTGAGACACACGGAGCGAAAGAGCCCCAGGTGAAGGGGGATGTGATGCACTGAACCACCGGCGTCCGTTCACCGGGATCCGCCGGAACTTGTCCGCGCGGACGCGTAGCATGGCTCCCGCCCGAACCCGGACGACCCGGGATCAGTAACCACAGAGGGGACCTGATGCGAGCGGCGAACGCCCCCGGTGACCCCCGCGGTGACGTCCCCCCACAGGACCGAACCATGGACGACGGCCGCCCCCCGGCCGAGCCCGGCCCCGCCGAAGCGGAGGGCGCGGCGGACGACGCCGCGTTCAGCGCCGGCGGGCTCTCCGAGCGCGACCGCCGGATCCTCGCCTTCGAACGGCAGTGGTGGAAGTACGCCGGCGCCAAGGAGCAGGCCATCCGCGAGACGTTCGACATGTCGGCCACGCGGTACTACCAGCTCCTGAACATCCTGATCGACCGGCCCGAGGCGCTGGAGTGCGACCCGATGCTCGTCAAGCGCCTGCGCCGGATGCGGACACAGCGGCAACGAGGCCGTGCCGCGCGGCGGCTCGGCATCCGGCCCTGACCTGGCCACCATTGGTCACGTGAACTCTCCCCGCTCTTTGACGGCCGCAGGCGCCGAAGGACTTGACGCCATCCGCGACGACCCGGCCGGGGCCGTGCTCGGCTTCGACTTCGACGGCACCCTGGCGCCGATCGTCCCCGACCCCGCCTCGGCGAGGGCCCATCCGGACGCCGCGCCGGCCCTGGCCCGGCTGGCCCCGCTGGTCGGCTCGCTGCTGATCGTGACCGGACGTCCCGCCGCCGTGGCCGTCGAGTACGGCGGCTTCGAGGGCATCGACGGGCTCGTCGTGCTCGGGCAGTACGGGCTCGAACGCTGGGACTCCGGCACGCTGACCGTGCCGGAGCCGCCGCCCGGCGTCGCCGAGGCCCGCGCGAAGCTGCCCGGCGTCCTCGCCGCCGCCGGCGCCCCGCCCGAGACGTTCGTCGAGGACAAGGGGCAGGCGCTCGCCGTCCACACCCGCCGGTGCGCCGAACCGCAGGTCGCGCTGGACCGGTTGCGCAGCATCCTCGCCGCGCTCGCCGAGCGGACCGGGCTGTCGGTGGAGCCGGGGCGGTACGTCCTCGAACTGCGCCCGCCCGGCATGGACAAGGGCAAGGCGCTGCGCGCGTACGTCGACGACCGCGGGACGCGCCCCTCCGCCCTGCTGTTCGCCGGGGACGACCTCGGCGACCTCGCCGCGTTCGACGCCGTCGACGCGCTGCGCGCCGAGGGCGTGCCCGGCGTGCTGGTGTGCAGCGGCTCGACCGAGGTCACCGCGCTCGCCGACCGGGCGGACCTGGTGGTCGACGGGCCCGCCGGCGTGGTCGACCTCATCGGCTCGCTCGCCGACTCCCTCTCCTGACTCACTCCAACGGCCTCCGGCGTCGCCCGGGGCGCCGGAGCGCGGAGTAATTGTCCGTCAGGTGACAAGACTCCCGGCTCGACTTGTCGCATCTCGCGAGACTCCGGGGGCCGGTGTGGCAGCGGAAGGCGATTAGGTCAAAATGTGGTGAATTGTGGGGAGTGTGGTTCGCGGGGAAGCCGCACGAGGGACATCGGGAGGCGAGACGGTGGACACGGAACCGGGACTTCCGCGCCGTCCAGGCGAGATCAGGCACACGCCCTCCCAGGGCATCCCGAGGGCCACGCCCAGAGAGGGGACGCCGGTCCGCCCGCCCGGGCCCGGCGCCCACGTTCCGCCCGTGGCCCACGTTCCGCCCGGCGTGCGCGTTCCGCCCGGCGTGCACGTTCCGCCGGGCCCTCCCATCCCGCCGGACGCCCCCACGCGTCCGATCGTCCACACCGCGCCGGCCGCGCAGGCGCCGCCGCGCGTCTGGGGAACGCCCCCGCCGTCGCCCCCGGGGCCCCCGCCGTCGCCCCCGCTGCCGCCGCCGTCGCCCCCGCTGCCGCCGCCGTCGCCTCCCGAGCCGCCGCGGTCGCGCGCGGAGCCGCCGCTCGGCGGGTCGGAGTGGGCCGCCGTGCCCGAGGCGCAGGACGCCTACCCCGAACCCGAGGAGCGGTCGTCGGCGACGGGGCCGATGGGCGTCCGCGAGACCAGCGGCGTCCAGGTGCGGCTCGGGCCTCGCGAGCGCGAGCGCGAGCGCCGGGAGCGGCGGCGGAAGGGACGCCGAAGCGGGCTGGTCGCGGCGGGGGTGCTCGCCCTGGCCGCGCTGGTCACGGCCGGGGTCGTGCTGACGCCCGGCTCCGGCGACGAGGGCGCGACCGAGGCGGCCCCCGCCGCGGGCGAGCGGGCGCCGGGCGGCGCCGCCAAGCTGCCGCCCGCGGGCGCGCCCCTCACGATCGGCACCGCCGACGGCTCCCGGTACAGGATCGCCGCGGTGACGTCCGGGATCAGCGACGGCGTGGGGACGGCGTCCCGGTCCACGCCGCCGTCCGGGACGGCGTTCCCCTACATCGAGTACATCCTCGCCAACCCGAGCGGCGAGAAGGTCCTGCTCGACTTCCCCGGCGACGTGTTCGTCCGGCGCGACCTCGTCACGCCGGCGGCGCGGGGGCGCTGCATGCCGCAGGCCGGCGTCCCCGAGGGCCTGTGCACGCCGCCGACCGACAGCCAGGTCGTGCGGCGGCTCGCGGGCGGTGCGCTGGTCGCGGGGGAGGGCGGCGACAAGTACCTTCCGCCGGGCTCGGCGTACCTGGTCCGCGCGACGGTGGGCGTCCCGGTCGACCGCCGCGTCAGGCGTTCGGACCTGGCCCTGTACGTGTGGAAGCAGCTGTACATGGCCGACCGGCTCGCCAGGGAGGCGCCGTTCCCGAAGGGAAAATGAAACCGCCGTGACCTGGGCGGCCACGGCGGTTCCGGTCGGTGCTCCCTGAGGTTCACTCGGCTTCGGGGTCGTCGGCGAGGATCCCGTACAGGCGGCGGCGGGCGTCGTTGACCACGTCCAGCGCGCGCGCCTTCTGCGCCTCGCTGCCCACGGACATCACCTGCTGGAGGGCGCCCATCAGCTGGCCGACGGCCTCGCGCCCGCGCAGGACGTTCTCGCCGGCGGCCTCGGTGACCTCGTCCCAGGGGGCGGCGGTCTGCGCCGACGCCTCCTCCCGGCCGGAGTCGGTGAGGGAGAACAGCCGCTTGCCGCCCTGCTCCTCGCTGCTGACCAGGCCCTCGTCCTCCAGCATCTGGAGGGTCGGGTAGACCGAGCCGGGGCTCGGCCGCCAGACGCCGCCGGTGCGGCCGTCCAGTTCCTGGATCATCTCGTAGCCGTGCATCGCCCGCTCGGCGAGCAGGGCGAGCAGCGCCGCCCGGACGTTGCCGCGCCGGGTGCGCCGCCCGCGGCCACCGCGTCCGCGATGGCCGGGACCGAAGCCCGGGCCGAAGCCGGGTCCTCCCGGGCCGCCGGACCCCCACGGGCCGAACGGGTCGCCGCGGCGACCCCGCTCCTCCGGTCGCCTGAAGCCGCCGCGCCTTCTCATCGTGTGCTCGTGCATCGCAGTCTCCTTCGTTGTTGATCGGTTGCGATGCCTCAACGATATATCGCTAACATGTCGCGATGCAACTCTGTGACGCGAATCACTGCGGAGTGCGCCCGCGCCGAACGGAACGAGGCGCGGAGCGGGGGGCCGCTCCGCGCCTCGATGCGCGGGTCTTCGTGGTACCGGTCCGAGCCCCGGGTCAGGGGCCGGTGACCTTCAGGTTGTCGAGGATGTCCTTGGTGGCGTCGCGGCCGTCGGTCTCCTTGACCCGGATCCACAGGCCGAACTTGCCGGACTTGTCCTTGAGGCCGACCTCGGTGACCGACGGCGTGCCTGTCTTGCAGGCGGTGAAGCGGGTGATCGTCCCGCTGAGGGCGCCGTCCGGCGTGGTGTAGTTCTCCGGCGCGGCCTTCGTGCACTGCGGGTGGACGGCGGCGCGCGGCGGCGGGAGCTGGTTCGCACCGAGGTCGGTGGTCACGCCGACGAACACGCCGGGGCCCTTGCCGTTGCCGAGGAACGCGGCCTTGTCCGGCGTCGCGCGCAGCACCGGGCGCGGCTGGCCGTCGGCGAGGCCGACGGCGGACGGCGTCCACGTCGGCTCCTGCCCCTGAACCGGCCACGCCTTCGGGACCGCGGTCCTGATCTTGCCCGAGCCGTCGGCGGCCGCGACGAAGTCCTTCGGGACCGCCGGCTTCTTGTCCTTGCCGTCCTTGCCGCCGTCGTCGCCGCCGGAGAACATCATGCCGAGCGTCAGGCCGCCGATCACCGCGACCACCAGCACGACCGCCGTGATGATCAGCGGCGTGACGAACTTCTTCGGGGCCCCGCCGCCGCGCGGCCCGCCCTGCCCGCCGCCCTGGACCGGCCCCTGCGGCGGAGGCTGGAAACCGGTCGGCGGCGGCCCGTAGGGCTGCTGGCCGCCCGGGCCCATCTGCTGCATCGGCCCGCCCTGCGGGGCCCCGCCCTGCGGCGACTGGGCCGGGAACGCGGTCGTCTTGTCGTCCGGCCCCTGCGGCTGGTTCTGCGGCGGCGCCTGCGGCTGGCCCTGTGGCGGCGGACCCTGGTAGGCGATCGTCGGGTTGTTGTCGTTGTCGGGTGATGTGGGCGCCTCCACCTGGGTGAAGGGTGTGGAGCGCCCGCTGGGCCGGTCGACGACCGTCACCTCTTCGGACGGCGTACTGGGCGGGACGCGTATCTCGGACGTGTGGAGGTCGTCCTCGCCGGGCCGGTCGAACCGCGTGTGCATGCCGGGCTGCGCGCTCTGGCCCGCCGCCGCGGCGGGCTGCGCGGGGTTGGGCTGCGCAGGAGTGGGCTGCGGGGGCCCGGGCTGCTGCACGGGAGGGGGCTGCTGCTGGACCTGGACGCCCTCGCGGTAGAAGTCCTGGACGGTCGCGTCGGCGTCGATCTGCGGCTCGGGCGGCGGGGGCGCCGTCTGGGCGGGCGCCGGCGCGGCCTGCGCGGAGGTGGGCCGCAGCGTGGACAGCGCCTCCGCGAACGCCTCGGCGGTCGGCCACCGCTTCTCCCGCTCGACCTCCAGCGCCCGCAGGACCACCTGGTCGAAGGCGGGGGGCAGGCCCTCGCGCAGCTCGCTCGGCGCCTTCTTGACCGGCGCCGGGCCAGGGGCCCGCCCGGTGAGCATGTGGTAGGTCAGGGCGCCGAGGCCGTACACGTCCGCGCGGATGTCGAGCCCGCCGCCGAACCGCGCCTGCTCGGGCGACATGTACCCGGGCGTGCCGACCGGAAGGGTGAAGGCGCCGGACGCGTGCGCGAGCGCCTTGGCGAGGCCGAGGTCGGCGATGAGCAGTTTCTCGCCGCCGTCCGGCGTCGACTGGAACAGCACGTTGGACGGCTTCAGGTCGCGGTGGATGACGCCCAGCGTGTTGATCACCTCGACGCCGTAGGCGATCTGCTCGGCGAGCGCCACCGCCTCGCTGACCGGAAGTGGCCGCTCGCGCATGCGATCGCCGAGCGTTCCGCGGTCGGCGTACGACATCACGAAGTAGGGGCGCCCGTCCGGGAGCTCGCCGATGTCGTGGACGCGGACGAGTCGCTCGGAGTCGGCGCGGCGCAGGATCCGGGCTTCCTCGAGGAACCTGTTGCGCACGTCCAGATCGTCGATCAGGCTGCCGTTCAGGACCTTTATGGCGACCTGGGACTCGAGGGCGTCGTCGTGCCCCAGCCATACAGAGGCGAACGCCCCCGACCCCAGGACGCGATCGATCCGGTAACGGCCTACTGATGGTGGGAAAGACACTCCCGTATCATCCCAACAACGGGGTGAGCGCGCGAACGAGCAATGAGGCGGCATGGCATTCGACGAGAGGACCGAGGAGTTGGCGGTCAAGGCCGCGCAGGGCGACCAGGGCGCCCTCAACGAGCTCCTCCGCAAGATCGAGCCGGACGTGCTGCGGCACAGCTCCCGGTTCCTGCCCTGCCGACAGGACGCCGAGGAGGCGTGCCAGGACGCGCTGCTCCAGGTCGCCCGGAACATCCACCGGTTCGAGGGCCGGTCGCGTTTCAGCACCTGGCTGCACGTCGTCGTCGCCAACTCCGCCCGCTCCACCTACCGTTCGCTGAAGCGGCGTTCGGTCGAGCAGGCGGGCGAGCTTCCCCAGCAGCGTCCCGACCCGCGCCGGACGAGCGTCATCGCGGGTTCCCGGGTCGACATCCTCGACGCCATGGAGGACCTGGAGGCCCGCAAGCCCGACCTCATCCAGGCCCTGGTGCTGCGGGACGTCTCGCAGCTGGAGTACGCGGAGATCGCCGAGCAGCTCAAGCTCCCGCTCGGCACGGTGAAGTCCCGCATCCACGAGGCGCGCAAGCAGGTGAGGCAGACGCTCGGCGAGTCCTACACCTGACCGCCGGTCAAGGGTGGGTCATCGGACCGTAACAGTGGGTGCAGAAGCCGGGTTCTGAACTGGGCTTCTGCACCAGCATGCGGTGCATGCCACCAGGACCGGCCCTCCGCCGCGATCGTCCGATCTTCATCTTCGGCTGTCCTCGCTCGGGCACGACGCTGCTGCGCCTGATGCTCCACTCGCACGCCCGCATCGCGATCCCGGCGGAGACCCGGTTCGTCCTGCCCGCCTATGCGGCGAGGTGCGACTACGGTGACCTCCGGGACAGCAAGAACAGGCGGATGCTCGCGGAGTGGATCGTCGGAGAACGCGCCACCAAGGTGCGGGCGCTCGGCATGGACGCCGATGGGCTCGTGGAGGAGATCGCCGACGGGCCTCCGACGCTCGGCTCGGCGGTCGGCATCGTCTTCCGCGCCTACGCCCGCCTGCACGGCAAACCGCGCTGGGGCGACAAGCGCCCGAGCTACTCCCAGCACGTCGGCACGCTGTTGCGGATGTTTCCCGACGCCCAGTTCGTCCATCTTGTCCGGGACGGCCGGGACTGCGTCGCGTCGCTGATGGAGATGCCCTGGTTCGACGCCGACATCCACCACGCCGTCTCCGCCTGGCGGGAGACGATCGACCGCGGCCGCCGGCTCGCCGAGCGCCTCGGCCCCGACTCCTACTACGAGCTGCAGTACGAGCGGCTCGTCGCCGACCCCGCCGACGAGCTGACCCGGCTCTGCGGCTTCCTCGGCGAGGACTTCGACCCCGAGATGACCCACCCGGAGGGGCTGGCGAAGCGGATCGTCCCGTCCACCAGGAAGTGGCAAGGCCGGACCCGCGACGCCGTCACGACCGACCGCGTCGGATCATGGGCCGAGCGCCTCGACGCGTGGGAGATCAGCCTGGCCGAGGCCGCGTTCGGCGAGCGGCTCGCCGAGTACGGCTACGAGCCGAGCGGCCTGCCGAAGCCGTCCGCGGCCCTGCTCGCCCGCTTCACCCGCACCGCCACCCACCGGCGCATGGCGCAGAGCAAGGCCGCGCTGCGCGAGCGGTGGAGGCAGCACCACGAGCCGAACCCCGTCGAGTGCCTCCTCACCGCCGAGCAGTCCGCCGGCAGCGCCCCCTGACCGGACCCGCGGCGTGTTGCCCTGACGCCCGCAGAGCAGCACGCCGCTCCCTTTCCGCGGGGAGCTAGTCCAGCGCGGCGAGCTGGTCGGCGAACCAGCGCTGCGGGGGCAGGGCGGTCGCGGCGTCGGCGAGGCGGGCGCAGCGTTCGGCCCGCCGGGCGCGCGGCATCAGGAGGGCCTGGCGCAGGGCCTCGGCCGTCTGCGAGACGTCGTAGGGATTGACCACCAGCGCGTCCTCGGACAGCTCCGCCGCCGCGCCCGCCTCTCGCGACAGCACGAGCGCGCAGCCGTGCCGCGACAGGACGGGCCCTTCCTTGGCGACCAGGTTCATCCCGTCCCGGATCGGGTTGACGAGCAGGACGTCGGCCAGGCCGTAGGCGGCGAGGGAACGCGGGTAGTCGTCGTTCACCTGGAGGATCAGCGGGTCCCAGTCAGCGGTGCCGAACTCGTCGGTGATCTGCCCGGCCATGCGCTGGACGGCCGCGGTGTACTCCCGGTACTCGGGCAGGTCGTAGCGGGACGGGTAGGCGAACGCGAGGTGCACGACGCGTCCGCGCCACTCGGGATGGTTGACGAGCATCTCCCGGTACGCGGCGAGCCCGCGCACGATGTTCTTGGACAGCTCCGTCCGGTCGATCCGCACGATGAGCCGGCGGTCGCCCACCTGCTCGCGCAGCGCGCGGGCCCTCTCGACGACGTCCGGTTCGGCGGCGCGCCTGCGCAGCGCCGCCCCGTCCACGCCGAGACCGTGCACGCCCACGCGCGTGGTGTGGCCCGAGCAGGAGACGGTGCGGGCCACGCGGTCGACGCGCGCGCCAGGCAGCAGCTCGCAGCAGTCGAGGAAGGCCGACGCCCACCGCTCCGTGAGGAAGCCGGCGTGGTCGGCGCCCAGGATGCCGAGAAGGACTCGCGCGCCGATGTCGTCCGGGAGCAGCCGGAAGTACTCCGGCGGCGCCCAGGGCGTGTGGGAGAAGTGCACGATCTTCAGGTCGGGGCGCCGGTCGCGCAGCATCCGCGGAGCCAGCGACAGGTGGTAGTCCTGGATCGCCGCCTTCGCGCCCTGGGCGGCGTCGCGTGCGAGGGCGTCCGCGAAGGCCGCGTTGTACGCCTCGTAGGACTGCCAGTCCCGCCGGGCGCGGGCGTCGAAGTGCGGGCTGCGCGGCGTGTCGTACAACAGGTGGTGGACGAACCACAGCGTCGAGTTGGCGACGCCGTTGTAGGCGCGGTCGAACGTGGCCGCCGGGATGTCGAGCATGCGCACCGCCGCCCCGCCGGTCTCGTACCCGGCGAGGTCGAGGCGGCCGTCCGGGGAACGGCGCGACGCCGTGCGGTCGGCCTCGCCGAGGCTCGCGCACACCCAGAGCACGTCCGCTCCCGTCGAGGACGGCTCCCGCGCCGACTCGGCCGGACGCGGCGGGCCGGGGTCGCGCGGGGCGCCCGTCACGGCGGCGAGGCCCGACACGAGACCGCCGCCCCCGCGCCGCATGGTGAGCCCGCCGTCGTCCGACAGCGAGAACGACACCGGACCCCGGTTCGAGGCCACCAGCACTTGGCTCATACGGGAAGGGTCTCAGTTGCGGCCGAGGCGCATCAAAGTGACCCGCGAGGTGGCCGGCATCGCCCGCCCTTGTGTCCGTTCCGCCCGATTAGTCATCCGCCCAGGGGGTATCCGGCGGCAATGAGCAAGTCCGAGACGACGAAAACCGTGCTCGTCGCCGGTGCCGCGAACCTCATCCTCGCGATCACGAAGCTGTTCGCCGGCCTGCTGGCCGGGTCCAGCGCCATGCTCGCGGAGAGCGCGCACTCGGTGGCGGACACCCTCAATCAGGGCTTCCTCTACACCTCGCTCCGGCGCAGCGAGCGGCCCCCCGACCGGCGCCACCCCTTCGGATACGGCAACGAGCGGTACGTGTGGTCGCTGCTCGCCGCGTTCGGCATCTTCGTGGCCGGCGCCGGATTCTCGATCTTCGAGGGCATCCTGACCATGACCGGTCACGGCGGCGGCGGGACGACGGTGTGGCTCGCCTACGCCGTCCTCGGCCTCGGCGCGGTGCTGGAGGGGACGTCCTGGATCCGCGCCTTCTACCAGGCCAAGAAGGAGACGCGCGACAGCGACCGCGACCTGGTCGAGCATGTCCGCAAGTCGCCCGACGTGACGTTCAAGACCGCGCTGTTCGAGGACACCGCGGCGATGATCGGCCTCGCGCTCGCCGCCGGCGGCCTCGCGATGCGCCAGATCACCGGGTCGGAGTTCTGGGACGGGCTCGCGTCCGTCCTCATCGGGATCCTCCTGGTCGTCCTCGCCTTCTCGATCGGCCGGGAGAGCATGGGCCTGCTCATCGGCCAGGCGGCCGACCCCGCCGAGCAGCGCGAGATCCGCGCCGAGATCTGCGGCGCGCCCGGCGTGACCGGCGTGGACGAACTGCTCACCATGCACTTCGGCCCCGAGCAGATCCTCGTCGCCGCGAAGGTGCACTTCTCCGACGACATCAGCGCCGACGAGGCCGAGGACGTCGCCGGCGAGATCGACCGGCGGCTCCGCGAGCGCGTCCCGACCGTCCGGCACGTGTTCCTCGACCCGACCCAACGGGTGATCAAGACACCCGCCGGGTAACGTCTCAATCGCTGGACCCGCCTGTCTGGCATCCGGTCAGTTCATGTAAAGTCACGCATACGAGTTCAAAGCTCGTAGATCGACAACTTCATAACGCTCATCCAGAGGGGTGGAGGGACCGGCCCTGCGAAGCCCCGGCAACCACCTGGCTGCGGCGCGTCGCGATCCTGCGAGGCCGGCCGGGAGATGGTGCCAACTCCGGCCTGCGACCAAGGTGGCGCAGGGAAGATGGGGAGAAAGGCCTCGCCCTCATGGCACTCACGCCTGCCACAGACCTCGGACCGGCTACCGCTCTCGTCTGCCGCGAATGCGGCTCGTCCCGCGACCTCGGGCCCTACTACGCCTGTGAAGAGTGTTTCGGCCCCCTGGAGATCGCCTACGACTTCGACGGCGTCACCCGGGAGTCCATCGAGTCCGGGCCGCGCAACATCTGGCGCTACCGCGGGCTGCTGCCCGTCCCGTCCAACGTCGCCGACACCCCGAACACCGAGCCGGGCCTGACCCGCCTCGTCCGCGCCGACAACCTCGCGGAGAGCCTCGGCCTGCAGAGCCTGTGGGTGAAGGACGACAGCGGCAACCCGACCCACTCGTTCAAGGACCGCGTCGTGGCCGTGGCGCTCGCCGCCGCCCGCGAGCTGGGGTTCAAGGTGCTGGCCTGCCCGTCCACCGGGAACCTCGCCAACGCCGTCGCCGCCGCGGCGGCCCGCGCCGGGATCCGCAGCGCGGTGTTCGTCCCGTCGAACCTGGAGTCCCAGAAGATCATCACGACGGCCGTGTACGGCGGGACGTTCGTGACGGTCGACGGCAACTACGACGACGTCAACCGGCTCGCGTCCGAGATCGCGGGCGAGCAGGACGACTGGGCGTTCGTCAACGTCAACGTCCGCCCCTACTACGCCGAGGGCTCCAAGACGCTCGGCTACGAGATCGCCGAGCAGCTCGGCTGGCGGCTGCCCGACCAGGTCGTCGTGCCGGTCGCGTCCGGCTCCCAGCTCACCAAGATCGACAAGGCGTTCCAGGAGCTCATCAAGCTGGGCCTGGTGGAGGAGAAGCCGTACCGCGTCTTCGGCGCCCAGGCCTCCGGGTGCGACCCGGTCGCCGCCGCGTTCAAGGCGGGCCACGACGTCGTCCGCCCGGTGAAGCCCGACACGATCGCCAAGTCCCTCGCCATCGGCAACCCGGCCGACGGCCCCTACGTCCTGGACGTGGCCCGCCGCACCGGCGGCGCCGTCGAGGACGTCACCGACGAGCAGGTCGTCGAGGGGATCCGGCTCCTGGCCCGCACCGAGGGGATCTTCGGTGAGACGGCCGGCGGCGTCACCGTCGCGACCCTGCGCAAGCTCATCGAGGCCGGTGCCCTCGACCCGGGCGCCGAGACCGTGATCATCAACTCCGGGGACGGCCTGAAGACCCTGGACGCCGTCGCCCCGGTCGTCGCGCCGTCGGCGAACATCGCCCCGTCCCTGGAGGCGTTCCGCGCCGCGGGCCTCGCCTGAGAACGAAGGAGCAGCATGAGCAGCGTGTCCGTCCGTATCCCGACGATCCTGCGGACCTACACCGGTGGCGAGTCCGAGGTGAAGGCCGAGGGCGCGACCCTGCGCGCGGTCGTCGCCGACCTCGAGGCCAGCTACTCCGGCATCTCCGCCCGCATCCTGGACGGCGCGGGCAAGATCCGCCGTTTCGTGAACGTCTACGTCGGGGACGAGGACGTCCGTTTCGCCGAGGGACTCGACACCCCGACGCCCGAGGGCGCCCAGATCTCCATCATCCCCGCGGTGGCGGGCGGCTGACGTCCGTCTCGTCCGCGAGGCCCCGGCACGTCCACCGTGCCGGGGCTTTTCCTTTCACATCTGGCCGATTCCCCCTTCTCCGGAACGCGATTGCCCGGTGGATGCTGGATTGGGCAACTGTTCTTCCCGTCCGGCCAAACGCGCATGGAACAAGTTTTAGCGAGCGCCAGTTTCGCGACTTGATCTTGGTCACCGCCTCTCCGTCACTTGGGTTTCTCGCTGGCCGCGTCCTGGAAGATTGAACCCGGAGTGGCGCTCCCTGGGGCGCCGAACGGCATACGAGAGTGAGGAAAGGCATGAAGCGCATTTTGCGCACGATGGCCGTGACCGGCATAACGATGGGAGCGGCCGTCCTCGCGGCTCCCTCGGCCATGGCCGACATCAACTTCTACGCGGTGGAGAAGGCGTACGTGGGGCACAACGGGCCCTCGTACATCAGTGAGAAGGGTCCGGGCGATCTGATCTACACCGACATCACCAAGTCGCCCAAGGCCGCGCCGGTGATCGGGAACAAGCCGGTGAAGACCGGTGACATCACCACGAAGCTCCACGGCGGGAAGCACAACACGGCCGTCACCGGCGTCGAGGGCTCCGAGCAGGAGGCCACCAAGGTCGCGCTCGCCAAGGCGGCCGAGCACCAGGCCGCCGAGCAGCAGGCGGCTCCTCAGCAGGCCGCCCCGCAGCAGGAGTCGCTGCAGGCCGCGCCGGAGCAGGGCGCCGAGCAGGCCGCTCCGCAGCAGGAGGCTGCTCCGCAGCAGGAGGCGCAGCAGGCGGCTCCGCAGCAGGGTGAGCAGCAGGCCGCCCCGCAGCAGAACGCCGAGCAGGCCGCTCCGCAGCAGGACGCGCAGCAGGCCGCTCAGCAGCAGGGCGAGCAGCAGGCGGCTCCGCAGCAGGAGGCGGAGCAGGCTGCTCCGCAGCAGGACGCGCAGCAGGCCGCGCCGGAGCAGGGTGCCGAGCAGGCCGCCCCGCAGCAGGAGGCCCAGCAGGCCGCGCCGGAGCAGCAGGCCGACGCCAACGCTCCGCAGGCCGGACAGCGGCTGGCCACCACGGGGGACCGCCCCGGGCCGGTGCACGTCCACGCGGCCGAGAAGGCGATCGTCGGCCAGAACGGCGACGTCGCCAACATCGAGAACGGCTCGGGCGACGCGATCTTCACGAACCTCAGCGGATCGCCCCGCTCGAACGTCTACGCCGGCAACAGCGCGACGATGACCGGGCCCATCACCAGCCACATCCACGGCGGGAAGCACAACACCGTGATCAACGCGGTCGAGGGCCCCGAGCAGGAGTCCACCAAGCGGTGAACCGCGGTTCCTAGCAGGACACCGAAGCACCACGGCCGCTCCGGCCCGGTCACGCATCGACGCCGGAGCGGCCGCCCAATGTCCGGACCCGTTTGCGGCGGCCCTTTGCCCGGGACCGAAAGAACATCCTCACCATTCGCCATACTCCATGAAAGCGGCCCTAACGGGCCGTGGTGATTCCCGGTGCACCGGGCCGCCGCAAACGTCGTCGCACCGACAGAACAGGCACCAATGGTCCGTGACGAAAAAATCCGCGGCAAAACAGCGGCGCGGGCCGCCGCCGGTGCAATGGCACGCGGAACGGGTGGCCGCTACGGCACCCCCTCTCAGGCGAGGTGCCGGTCCGCGCGGCGTGCGCGGTCGCCGGGTCGAACAGCCGCAGGGTCAGCCCGGAGAAGCCCGGTAGGGGACTCGATCTCGTCGAAGCCGGCGGCGCCGTCGGAGTGGCGGATGGCGCGACCGAGGGTGATCCCGCCCGTGCGCGCAGCCGGACGGCCGGCGTCTGAACGACCGGCGCTCCCCGCGCTCGGACGGCACCTGCTCAAGGCAGAACGAAAGCGTTACGGGGAAGTGAGTCGCTCATGGCGGGACGATGGTTCGGCTGCTCTTCGGAGGGACGCCGCCTGGTGGCCGTCAGCGCTAAAGCGACCCTCCGGTGCAGGTCAGAGCGCTTCCGAGCGGGTCGGCGCGACGCGTGCGGCGGTGATGTGTGGCGCTTGCACTCGGCAGGGTAGAGTGCTAAACAAGCATTGGCACTCTGATGTGGAGAGTGACAACTTCACACAGTCATGGGTCGGGGCGATGAGGCCTCAGGCCGGCGGCGGAATGGAAGTCGTCGGCGGGGCCGTCCGTCGCGGGCGTCGGCTCGATCCGTCTAAGCCACCTTGTTCCGGGAGGACTGGAGCCTATGGCTGCAAAGATGATCGCGTTCGACGAGGAGGCCCGCCGCGGTCTCGAGCGCGGCATGAACCAGCTCGCCGACGCCGTGAAGGTGACCCTTGGTCCCAAGGGCCGCAACGTCGTGCTGGAGAAGAAGTGGGGCGCTCCCACGATCACCAACGACGGTGTGTCGATCGCCAAGGAGATCGAGCTCGAGGACCCGTGGGAGAAGATCGGCGCGGAGCTCGTCAAGGAAGTAGCGAAGAAGACCGACGACGTCGCGGGTGACGGCACCACCACCGCCACCGTGCTGGCCCAGGCGCTGGTGCGCGAGGGTCTGCGCAACGTGGCCGCCGGCGCGAACCCGATGTCGCTCAAGCGCGGCATCGAGGCCGCCGTCGAGCGGGTGAGCGAGGAGCTGTCCAAGCTCGCCAAGGACGTGGAGACCAAGGAGCAGATCGCCTCCACGGCGTCCATCTCCGCAGGCGACCCGCAGATCGGCGAGATGATCGCCGAGGCGATGGACAAGGTCGGCAAGGAAGGCGTCATCACGGTCGAGGAGAGCCAGACCTTCGGTCTGGAGCTCGAGCTGACCGAGGGGATGCGCTTCGACAAGGGCTACATCTCGCACTACTTCGTGACCGACCCCGAGCGGATGGAGGCAGTCCTCGAGGACCCGTACATTCTGATCGTTCAGGGCAAGGCGTCGGCCAACAAGGACCTGCTGCCCGTCCTCGAGGGCGTCATGCAGTCCGGCAAGCCGCTGCTGATCATCGCGGAGGACGTCGAGGGCGAGGCCCTGGCCACCCTGGTCGTCAACAAGATCCGCGGCATCTTCAAGTCCGTGGCCGTGAAGGCGCCGGGCTTCGGCGACCGCCGCAAGGCCATGCTGGGCGACATCGCCACGCTGACCGGCGGCCAGGTCATCAGCGAGGACGTGGGTCTCAAGCTGGAGAACACCACGACCGAGATGCTGGGCCGCGCCCGCAAGGTCGTCATCACCAAGGACGAGACCACCATCGTGGACGGCGCCGGTGACGCCAACGAGATCGCGGGCCGGGTCAACCAGATCCGCACCGAGATCGACAACACCGACTCCGACTACGACCGCGAGAAGCTCCAGGAGCGCCTGGCCAAGCTCGCGGGCGGTGTCGCGGTCATCAAGGCCGGCGCCGCGACGGAGGTCGAGCTCAAGGAGCGCAAGCACCGCATCGAGGACGCCGTCCGCAACGCGAAGGCCGCGGTCGAGGAGGGCATCGTCCCCGGCGGCGGCGTGGCGCTGCTGCAGGCCGGCACCAAGGCGTTCGACAAGCTGGAGCTGGCGGGCGACGAGGCCACCGGTGCGAACATCGTCAAGCGCGCTCTCGAGGAGCCGCTGAAGCAGATCGCCGTCAACGCCGGCCTCGAGGGCGGCGTCGTGGTGGAGCGGGTCCGCAACCTGACCCCGGGCGAGGGCCTGAACGCCGCCACCGGCGAGTACGTCAACATGTTCGAGTCGGGGATCCTCGACCCGGCCAAGGTGACCCGGTCCGCGCTGCAGAACGCCTCGTCGATCGCCGCGCTGTTCCTCACCACCGAGGCCGTCATCGCCGAGAAGCCCGAGAAGAACCCGGCCCCGGCGGGCGGCATGCCCGACGCCGGCGGCATGGACTTCTGAGCGAGTCCGCGGTTCGCACTTCCGAGTGCATGTGAAAGGGGCGGTTCCTTCGGGAACCGCCCCTTTCCGCGTCCGCGAGGGCCGGTGCGGGTCGAAGCCCTGGTTCGGGCAGGACGACGCTCTGTGGAAGCCCGTAGGGGCTCGGAGATGTCCGTGGGGATGCTCAGGGGACGCCGGGCCGAAAGAAGAATGTTTCTCGGACGGGCACCCCGGGCCACGGCGGTGCAGGTCAGTGAGCCGGGCGCGGGCGCGGCGATTCCGCCGGGCGGAGACGGGCGCGCAAAGTGCTTCCCCTGCGGGCCCGGCGCTTGGCAGGATCGCCGGTTGGAGGGCGTGCCGCCGAGGACGCGGGCGCAGGCGAAGTGAACAGTGAGGCGGTCGCCGATGCGGCCGACGAGGCAGGAGAACACGTGAGCGAAGTGTTCAGCTCCCCGGTGCTCAGGGTCGAACAGCCTCGCAGGGGACCGTTGGCCAAGTCGCGGTACAAGGTGCTGGACGAAGGCGGGACCGTCCTCGCCATCGCGGCGCCGACCGACGACAAGGGCAACGCCGCGGTCATGCGCGGCCTGTTCCCCGGCAAGTCGAACCTCGACGCCCGAGCCGTCCTGCTGACGACGCCCGACGGCGACCCCCTGTACGTCGTGGACAAGCAGAGCGGCCGGGAGTACACCGAGATCCTCCGGCCGGACGGAGAGCGCGTCGGCTCCTTCGTCACCGAGAGGGTCGGCCGCCGCTACGTCGTCTACGACGACGACGGGACGCTCATCGGCACGGTCGAGGTCGACGTGCCGCGCAACAACTTCGAGGTGAAGGACGCCGACGGCGGCAAGGTGGCGCACGTCCGCAAGAAGTGGGCGGGCCTCGCCACCCACCTGCTCACGACCGCCGACAAGTACGCGGTGGAGATCGCCGACCCCGTCCGGGAACCGCTGCGGACGATGGCGGTCATGACGGCCATCGTCATGGACATGAACCTGCACGAGGCCAAAGAGATCACCTGACGGACCGGAGGCCGCCCCACGGAGGGGTTCCCGGCTCCCGCCAGGCGAGGTACGTTCCGGTCGTGCAGGCCATGTCCGGGCGCCCGAACGGCTGGCGGATCTCGCCGGCGATTCCGACGATCGCGAACTGCGCGCTGGCCGTCCTCTGGCTCTTCTCGGCTCTCGGCGGCTGGGGCGACGCCGCCTTCTGCGGTGAGGACGAGGGCCGCGACCTGGAATGCGCGGCCGGATTCGAGGACGCCGTGCGGATCTCGGCGCCCGTGGCGGTCGCCGCCGCGGCCGTCGCCGTCACGGCGTGGTCGATGCCGGCCGTCAGGCGCAGGCCTTGGCGGCTGGACGTGACCCTCACCGTCACGGCCTTCGCCTGGGTGATCGCCGAAGGTGTGCTGTTCGTCGGCGGATACCTGGCCAAGCCCTGAGGCGCGCCGAACGGTCGGCGTTGCCGAAATGAAACCTCGCCCGCGTGAATGGGATGTTCGAGCGGTTCAAACAGGGTGGATCCGGACGAAACCCGAGGTAGGTCGCGTGCTGGAGCGGCTCAGAGCGCGCCGCGCGCGCGAGTCCGCGCCATTGGGGCGTGCGAGCTGGTTTGACGTCCCCTCCGCTTGGGCATACTGTTCACTTCGCCCCACGGGAGTGCGGGACGCCTGACGGCGGCCGGCCCGGGGGAACCATCCTCGATCAGCTGACGCGACTTCGTCGCGCCCGCATCGTCGGGATGGGTCGGAAAAGGATCGATTTGACAATCGGGCCGGATCTGGTGAAATAGCAACACCGCCGGGAAGGAACCGCGCAAGCGGATTCGGAATGGCGTATCAGAAAAGCCCGGAATTGACAGTCCGAGCGGATCTGATAAAGTAAGAATAAGTCGCCCCGGGGCGGGAAACGCGAAAGCGGATCCGGTACGGTGGGTGTCCGTTTCTTGAGAACTCAACAGCGTGTTAAAAGCCAGTGCCTTTA
>NZ_JBEZJQ010000044.1:0-52959 GCF_040653135.1 Actinomadura sp. NPDC048021 | reverse complement strand
CCTCGCAGCGCGCCGACACCACGACCGCCGCGCCGGACGCGTCGGCGAGCTCGGCGGGCACCGGCGCCGCCGGGACGACCGAGGGCGCGGGCCCGGGCACGCTCCCGGGCCACGGCCCCTCCCGCGGCTCGGCCGGGGCGAGGTCGCCGACCGGGACGCGGACGACCCGCTCGCCCGGCCCGCGCCCGCCCACCAGCACCGGCCGCGCGATCCCGCGGTGGCCGAGGAGCGCCTGGATCCGGTCGGCGGCCCGCGCGATGCGGTCGGTGACGGTGGTGCGCCCCCAGTCCCGCTCCTGCCTGCGGTGGTTGGGGAGGTGGTGGGGGGGCGCCACCCCCCCGCACGTCCCGCCGCCCTGTGGGTCCCCCCCCCCCGGCCCCCCGGCCGGCCGGTGGGCCGACAGCTGCCACCGCACCCGCTCGGCGACGGCCAGCGCCGACAGGCCGTCGTGCCGCCACAGCCGCCGCAGGACGTGCCCGTCGGCGAACCCGACCGCGACCTCCAGCCGCACGCACGCCAGCCCGCCCGCGGCGAGGCCCTCGTGCAGCTCGCCCGCCAGCCGCTTCGCCGCGAACACGACCCGCTCCGCCTGCTCGGCGGGCGGGTCGAAGCCGCCGCGCACCGACAGGTCGGCGGCGGCGCGGGCCGGCGCGAGCGGGCGCGGCTCCTCGCCCCGCGCCAGCCGGTGCGCGAGCGCCCCGTCGGTCCCGAAGCGGCCCGCGACGTGCCCGGACGGCAGCGCCGCGAAGTCGCCGAGGGTCGTGACGCCGAGCCGCCGGAGCAGGTCGGCCAGCTCCGGCCGGTCGAGCACCGACAGCGGGTACGGCGCGAGGAACGCCGCCGCGCCGCCCTCCGGCACCACGACGCCGCCCTGCCCGGCGCGCGCCGCGAGCTCGGCCGCGAACAGCCCGTCCGCGACCCCCGACCCGCAGTCGTGGCCGGCCTCGACGACCGTGTCCTGCACCAGGACGCGCAGCGCCTCCTCGCCCCCGTAGAACCGGGCCGGGCCGCGCGCCGGGATGGCGCACAGGCCCGGCCGCACCACCTCCACGCGCGGCGTCAGCTCCGCGACCGCCTGCGCCACCGCCTCGAAGCGGCGTCCCTCCGCGTCGGTGTCGCGCTCGCGCACCACCAGTTCCGGGCACCGCCGCTGGGCATCGCGGATCCGCTGCCCGCGCCGCACCCCCTCGGCCCGGGCCGCCGCCGAGCAGGCCGCCACCTGTCCCCGCACGACCACCGCGCCCGGGGCCGCCGCATCGATGCCGACCGCGGTGACCGGCCAGTCGGGGCACCACGCCGCCAGGACCCTGGTCACGCGATCCCCTCCTCGGCCGGCACCCGCACGAGCGGCGGCGGGCCCGACGGCCGCGGATGGACGGGCGCGCCCGCCGCCACGGCGCCGGGCACGAGCTCCAGCGGCGGCCGCGCGGTCTCCACCGGCCGGACGGTGCCGTCGGGCGCGGGGAGCCACAGGCTCGCGCGGCGGCCGGCGCCGGGGGCGTCGCGCCCCTCGGCGACGACCTGGACGCGGCGGCCGGTGAGCCTGCCGTGCCCGCCGGCGAGCCCCTCCCAGACCGGGTCCTCCACACGGAGGCGGAGCCGGGTGCCGGGCCAGTCGCGGGCGAAAGCGCCGGTCAGCGTGAGGACGCAGCCGTGCTTGCGGGCCAGCGCCGACAGCCGGCGGACCGCGGCGGCGCCGGGACGCTCCGGCGGGCACAGCAGGACCAGCTCGACGGCTTCGGCCAGGGCGGCGACCACGTCCGGCCAGCGGTCGCCGGGCTCGTCGACGAGCAGCAGCCGCTCGGGCGCGGCGCCCATGCCCGCCGCGGCGGCCACGCCGAACCCCGGCAGGCCGACGACCGCGCACCAGCCGCCGGCGCCGTCCTCGCCGCCGTGCCGGGACACGCCCGCGGCGAGGGCGAGGCCGAGGGAGGCGGCGCCGGGACCGTCCAGGCCGACGACCGAGCCGGGGCGCAGCCCGCCGCCGGGGACCACGGTCCGCAGGGCGGGCAGCACCGGCACGGTCCCCGGTCCGGCGCCCGTGAGCGCCGCCGGGCCGGTGTCCTCCAGCGCCGCCGCAAGATCCCGCAGGGCCGCCTCCGGCACGCTCGCCCTCCTCTCGCATCCTCCCGCACAAATCTCGAACATGAGTTCGACCTGTGTCAAGTTGTCGCAGGTCACGCCGGGGGGCCGGGCACGTCCGAAAGCCCGATAGGGCCGGGCTTCACGGCATTTTGGGCATGATGGAGATATGACGACCGATGTGCCGACCATCGAATGGACGGGCGACGCCCTGCGCCTGCTGGACCAGACCGTCCTGCCCCACCGGGTGGAGTTCCTCGCGGTCCGCGACGTCGACGCGCTCGTCGAGGCGATCCGGCGGCTGGTGGTGCGGGGCGCCCCCGCGCTGGGCGTGGCGGGCGCGTTCGGCGTCGCCGTCGCGGTGCGCCAGGCCGAGCGCGAGGGCTGGGACGCCGCCGGGCGCGACGCCGCGATCGCCCGGGTCCGGGAGGCCCGCCCCACGGCGGTGAACCTGGCCGCCGGGGTGGACCGGGTCCTGCCGTTCGTCGCGCAGGGCGCCGACGCGGTGGCGGCCGAGGCCCAGGCCCTGCTCGACGAGGACGTGCGCGGCAACCGGGCCATCGGGGCCTTCGGCGCCGACTGGATCCTGGCCCGGGCGGGGGACCGGCCCCTGCGCGTGCTGACGCACTGCAACGCCGGCTCGCTCGCCACCGCCGGCTGGGGGACGGCCCTCGGCGTCGTCCGGGAACTGCACGGCCGGGGACGCGTCGAGATCGTCTACGCGGACGAGACCCGCCCCCTGCTGCAGGGCGCGCGGCTCACCGCGTGGGAGCTCGACCAAGCCGGGATCCCCTGCGTGGTGCAGGCGGACGGGGCCGCGCCGAGCACCGTCCTGCGCGGGCTGGTGGACGTCGCGGTCATCGGCGCCGACCGGATCGCCGCCAACGGCGACACCGCCAACAAGATCGGCTCGGTCGGCGTGGCGCTGGCCTGCCGGGAGGCCGGGATCCCGCTGGTGGTCGCCGCGCCGTGGAGCACGGTCGACCTCGCGCTCCCCGACGGCGCGGGCGTGCCGATCGAGGAGCGCGACGCCGGGGAGGTCCTGGCCTGGGGCGGCGCGCGGACCGCCCCGGAGGGGGTGGGCGCGTACAACCCCGCGTTCGACGTGACGCCCGCCCGCCTCGTGACCGCGCTGGTCACCGAGACGGGCGTGCTGGAGGTCTCGGCGGGCGCCACGCCCGCTGCCGCCGCCGCGTCCCGGGTCTAGCTCCGCGGACGGGTCAGAAGTACGTGCCGAACAGGTCCGTGGACGGCCAGGTCGTCACCGCGTTCGCGACCTTGTGCAGCGGGGCGCTGAAGTCGTCGTACTCGTAGGTGAGCCCGGAGGGGTCGTCGCGCTGGTCGAACAGCAGCGCCCAGGTCACGCCGTCGTAGCGGCGCGTCACGATCGTGCTGGTTCCGTCGAGCGCGCCGGAGTGCCAGGTGTTCCGGCCGCCCGTCACGTCGCGCACGTACCAGCCGAAGCCGTAGTAGGACCCGCCCGAGTTCAGGCCCGTCTCCGGCTTGGCGAAGATCGAGGCGATCGAGGAGGAGTTCAGCACGCTCGTCCCGCCGTCGTGGATCCGGGTGAAGCGCACGTAGTCGACGGCGGACGCGAGCCAGCCGCCCATCGCGGTGCGGTTCTCCACGTTGAACGTGCCGTAGGGGGCGGGGAGGGTCGTCCCGGCCGCGTCGAACACCGACGGGCCGGTCCGCTGCGAGAAGTAGGGCACCTCCCCGGGCGCGCGGTCGGCCTTCAGCGACCGGCCGGGCCGCATCCGGGTGATCCCCATGGGGCCCAGCACGCTCTGCTGGACGTACTGCTCGTAGCCCATGCCCGCGGCCTTGGCGATGATCTGGCCGAGGAGCAGGTAGCCGTAGTTGCTGTAGGCGAACGTGGTGCCGGGGTCGTGGTCGAGCTTCAGGCCCGTCCCGTACTGGACCATGTGCTCCCGGGTGATCGGCAGCGGAACGCCCAGCAGCTGCGCCGTGGCCCGGTCGCGGTAGGTCGGGTCGCCGGAGACGTCGCGGTCCCAGCCGCCGAGGTGCTGCAGCAGCCGCCGCACCGTCACCTGCGCGAGGCGCGGGTCGGCGGACTGGCCGGGCGGCGGCGTCAGCGTCAGCAGGTCGGTCACGGGCGCCGACAGGCTGAGCCTGCCGTCCTGGACGAGCCGGGCGACCGCCGTCGCCGTGACGGCCTTGCTGAGGCTGGCGAGCCGGAACAGCGACGTCGGCTGGACGCTCAGCGCCGCGTCGTCGCTCCAGGTGTAGCCGCGCGCGAGCACGAGCTTGCCCTTGCGCATGACGGCGAGCGACCCGCACGGGATGTTCCGGGCCTGCATCAGCGACTTGACGGCGCTGTCGAAGCCGCCGAGCCCGGCGCCCGCCGTCCCGGAGACCCGCCACGTCCGCGTGCCCGCCCGCGTCGCCGCCCGCTGGGTCGCCGTGCCGCATCCGCCGGCGAGCGCGGGCGCCGCGAGGCCGAGCCCCGCGGATCCCACGAGCCTGCCGAAGTCCCGCCGACTGAGCCCCTGCGCCATCGCGTCCCCTCCAGATCACCCGCCCCCACAAGATCCAAATGGGGTGCGCGGGGAAACTAACATGATCTTGAGGCGAGGTGGCCGGTTTCCGGCGGGAACGCCTTCCGGGTCACTCCTCCGGGGTGAGGGTGCGGGTGGCGGCGCGCAGTCCCTCGAACAGGCGGGCCTCCTGCTCCCTGGCGGCGCGGACGTCGCGGTCCGTGAACAGCGCGTCGTTCAGCCCGGGCAGCCGCTGCGTGGCGTAGCCGGTGTCGATCCCGGGCGCGTAGATCTGGTGCCGGTACCAGGGGCGGCCCGGCAGCCCGGCCCGCGCCAGCAGATCCCGCTCCGTCTGCATGATCTTGTCGTTGAGGCGGCGGAACGCGGCCGTGTCGCCCTCGCGCAGTGCCTCCCCAGCGCGCGCCTGGAGCGCCTCCGCCGCCCGCTGCCAGGCCCCGGCCTGCGCGATGTCGCGCGAGACGTCCACGACCACGGACCCGAGCCGCCTGCGCTGCTCGGCGGTGAAGTCGGCGAGGTACCGGGCCGTCTCCTGCGCGTACGGGCGGTAGCCCATCGCGATCACGTCGGCGTTGGCGAGCCGCAGCGTCGCGATGCCGGCCAGCCGCGCCATCGCCGCGTGGTACTCCCAGGACGGGTCGCCGAAGTGCTCCATCCAGTAGAAGTCGTCGCAGGAGCAGTGGTAGTTCCCGGACGATCCCGGCGACGCGGCGCCGACGTCCATGGCGGGCACCCCGTACCGCTGGAAGAACGCCTGGAAGTCCGAGCCGCCGCCGATGCGGTCGATCGGGGTCTCGCCGGCGTTCTGCGCCTTCCACGCCTCGTACAGCGTCCCGTCCGTACCGGGCCAGAGCACCTCCCTGGAGGCGTCGATGACCGAGCGGTCCAGCGCGGGCGTCGCCGACGCGCCGAAATGCGACCCTCCGGCGCCGTCCATGTTCACGTAGGCGACGGTGTTGCGGAGCAGGTCCGCGCGCTGCTCGGCGTACTCGGTGGAGCCGAACAGCCCGTACTCCTCGCCGTCCCACGTGGCCAGGACGACCGTGCGCTTAGGACGCCACCCCTCCTTGAGCAGCGTCCCCAGGGCGCGCCCCACCTGGAGAACGTTCTCGGTGCCCGACAGGTTGTCGCTGCTGCCGTACACCCAGGAGTCGTGGTGCGCGCCGAGCATGACCTCCTGCTCGGGGTGCTCGCTGCCGGGGATCCGCACGATGACGTCCCACAGCGGGCGCACCTGGAAGGTGTTCTTCACATCCAGGTGCGCCTGCGTCCCGCCCGGCCCGAAGCGGTACGTGAACGGAAGGCCGCCCTGCCATTCCTTCGGCACCTCCTTGCCCTTCAACGCGCGCAGCAGCGGTTCGGCCGCGCCGTAGGAGATGGGCGTGGTCGGGACCAGCCCCTTCAGCATCGGCGCCTCCGACGGCGGGACGCGCCGCGCGCCCTTCACCGACGGCCAGCCGGGCGTCTGGGGGTCCCCGGCCGCGAGCTGGATCTGCGCGATGCTGCCGCGCTGGATGCCGTCGGAGGCGCGCCACGGCCCGGCCGGGTACACCGGGCCGCGCGCGGACCCGTCGTCGGCCGGGTCGGAGTAGATGAGCACCGCCTTGGCGCCGCGCCGGGCCGCCTCGCGCGGTTTGATGCCGCGGAACACCGCCCCGTACCGGACGAGGACGATCTTGCCCTTGACCGAGACGCCGTTCCTCGCGAGCAGCGCGAAGTCCTCGGGGCGGCCGTAGTTGGCGTAGACGACCTCGCCCCGCACGTTCCCGGACGGCGACATGCCGTTGTGGGAGGGGACGACCTGGTCGTAGAACCGCTGCCAGGGCCGCGGCCTCTCCTTGACCGGCAGGGTCCGGTGCCGCGGCGCCGTCATCTCGACCCGCACCCGCTCCGGCATGGACAGGTAGGCGTAGTACGTCCTGACCTCGGGCTTCAGGCCGTAGGACCGGAGGCGGGCGACGATCCGCCCGACGCGGTGCCGGTCACCGGTCGTGGTGGCCAGCGCGGGCTCGCGCGCCAGCTCGGCGTCCAGGTCGCGGGCCGTCCGCGCGGACGGGACGGCCGACAGCAGCCGCTCGTACCGGCGCTGCCACTGCGCGCTCTTCGCGGTGAAGCCCGCGATCGGACCGTCCTTCGCCGGGGCGGGGGGCGAGGCCGCGGCCGGAGCGGCCGCGAGCGCGAGGACGACGGACAGGACGGGGCCGCCGGCCGCGGCCAGTGCCCGGGTTCGGGAGCGGAACACCGGTGATACCTCCCAGTACGCGTTGTATGGGTGCTGGTGTACGGGTGCGCCCGGAACGTATGTCGTGATCACGGGAAGATCCAGAACGTCTGCCGGATCCGGCCATCCCACCGGGCCGATCGGGCACCATGGTGGGCGTGCCGGCCTCCCCGAACCCACCCGCCACGCCGCGTCCGGCGGAGCTGGAGGCGGTGCTGGAACGGATCACCTACGCCAACGAGGACACCGGCTACACCGTCGCGCGCGTCACGACCGCCAAGAGCGGGCCCGACCTGCTCACCGTCGTGGGCGCGCTGCTCGGCGCGCAGGTGGGGGAGAGCCTGCGCCTGGTGGGGCGGTGGCGCTCGCATCCGAAGTACGGCAAGCAGTTCGAGGTCGACTCCTACACGACCGTCCTGCCGGCGACGATCCAGGGCATCCGCCGCTACCTCGGCTCCGGCATGATCAAGGGCATCGGCCCGGTGATGGCCGACCGGATGGTCGGGCACTTCGGCACCGACATCCTGCGCGTCATCGAGGAGGAGCCGGAGCGGCTCGTCGAGGTCCAGGGCCTCGGCCCCAAGCGCACCAAGCGCATCGGGGACGCCTGGCAGGAGCAGAAGGCCATCAAGGAGGTCATGGTCTTCCTGCAGGGCGTCGGCGTCTCCACGTCCCTGGCCGTCCGCGTCTACAAGCAGTACGGGGACGCCTCGATCGACACCGTCCGCAAGCGGCCCTACCAGCTCGCCTCGGACGTGTGGGGCATCGGGTTCAAGACCGCCGACACCATCGCGCAGGCCGTCGGCATCCCGCACGACAGCCCCGAGCGCATCAAGGCGGGCCTGCAGTACACGCTGTCGGAGGCCGCCGACGACGGGCACTGCTTCCTGCCCGAGCCCAACCTCGTCACCGCGGCGGAGAAGATCCTCGGCGTCGGGCGGGAGCTGATCGTCCCGGCGCTCGACGAGCTGGCGGGCGAGGAGGGCGTCGTCCGGGAGCCGATCCCGGGGGACGGCGACGACGCCGCGACGATCCCCGCCGTGTACCTCGTCCCGTTCCACCGGGCCGAACGCTCCCTGGCCCGCGGGCTGCTGGAGCTGCTCGACGCGCCCGCCGACCGGCTCAAGGCGTTCGCCGACGTCGACTGGGGCAAGGCGCTGCCGTGGCTGAAGCGGCGCACCGGCCAGGCCCTCGCCCCCGAGCAGGAGGACGCGGTCAAGCTCGCGCTGACGTCCAAGGTGGCCGTGCTGACCGGCGGCCCCGGCTGCGGCAAGAGCTTCACCGTCCGCTCGGTGGTGGAGCTGGCCGCCGCCAAGAACGCCAAGATCGTGCTGGTGGCGCCGACCGGCCGGGCGGCCAAGCGCCTCGCCGAGCTGACCGGCCACGAGGCCGCGACCGTGCACCGCCTGCTCCAGCTCCAGCCGGGCGGCGACCCCAGGTTCGACCAGGACAACCCCCTGGACGCCGACCTGGTCGTCGTCGACGAGTGCTCCATGGTCGACCTCATCCTGGCCAACAAGCTGGTGAAGGCGATCCCGCGCGGCGCGCACCTGCTGCTCGTCGGGGACGTCGACCAGCTCCCCTCCGTCGGCGCGGGCGAGGTGCTGGCCGACCTGCTCGGCGCCGAGGCCGTCCCGCGCGTCCGGCTGACGAAGATCTTCCGGCAGGCCCAGCAGTCGGGCATCGTCGTCAACGCGCACCGCGTCAACTCCGGCGAGCACCCCCACACCCGCGGCTACCCCGACTTCTTCCTGTTCCCCTGCGACGAGCAGGACGAGGCCGCCGAGCTGACGGTCGACGTGGTCGCCCACCGCATCCCGCGCAGGTTCGGCCTCGACCCGCGCCGCGACGTCCAGGTCCTCGCCCCCATGCACCGGGGCGCCGCCGGGGCGGGCACGCTGAACTCGCTGCTGCAGGAGGCGCTGACCCCGCACGACGACGCCCGTCCCGAGCGCCGCTACGGCGGCCGCGTGTTCCGCGTCGGCGACAAGGTCACCCAGCTCCGCAACAACTACGACAAGGGCGAGGCCGGCGTCTTCAACGGCACCGTCGGCGTCGTCACGTCCGTGTCCCAGGAAGAGCAGTCACTGACCGTCGTGACCGACGAGGACGAGAGCGTCGACTACGCCTTCGACGAGCTGGACGAGCTCGCCCACGCGTACGCGATCACGATCCACCGCTCGCAGGGCAGCGAGTACCCGGCCGTCGTCATCCCGCTCACCACCGGCGCGTGGATGATGCTGCGCCGCAACCTGCTCTACACCGGCATCACCCGGGCCAAGAAGCTGGTGGTCCTCGTCGGGTCGCGCCGGGCCCTGGCCGCCGCCGTCCGCACCGCCGGCGCCGGCCGCCGCCACACCGCCCTCACCCACCGCCTGTCTCAGAGGTAACGGGCCAGTTCCCAGGGGTCGTGGGCGCAGAAGATCTCGATGTCGCCGCCGCGCGCCAGGTCCCGCAGCCGGGCCACGTTCGCGAGGCGCAGCTCCCGGTCGACCTCGCCGCCCGCCTGGACGAGCTCCATCAGCGGGTGCACGACCGGGTCGGGGCGGTCGACCTCCCCGTGGTACATGTACGCGTCGCCCGCGTGCAGCAGCCAGCGGTCGCCGTCGCGGACCGCCACGCCCGCGTGGCCCGGCGTGTGGCCGCCGAGGGGGACCAGCAGGACGTCCTCGGGCACGCCCTCCAGCGACCGGACGCCCTCGAAGCCGTGCCAGGTCTCGCCTTCGGCGCCCGCGTAGGCGACCCACTCCGGGCCGTGGGCGAGCTGGGCCGGGGTCTTGCCTCCGTCGGCGAGCTCCGCCTCGAACAGGTGGACCGCCGCGTCCGGGAAGTCGCTCAGCCCGCCCGCGTGGTCGCGGTGCAGGTGCGTGGGGACGACGTGCCGGACGTCGGCCGCCGCGTACCCGAGCGCCTCGATCTGCCGGACGGCCGTCGCGGACGGGTCGAGGGTCGGCCCCGCCATCTCCACCCAGTCGTCCAGCAGCCGCTCGGACGGGCGCTCGATGTCGCCGAGCCCGATGCCGGCGTCCACGAGCACGAGGCCGGCCGAGTCGGTCTCCACCAGCAGCACGTGGCCCACGGCCCGCGCGGGCCGCAGCGGGCTCTCCGGCCCGTCGGCCGGTTCGATCTCCCGCATGGGAGCGCAGTCGAGATGGCGGACGCGCATGGGGTTCTCCTTCAGAGCAGGTCGCCGAGCTGGCGGGTGACCTCGTGGATGACGGACACGTCGCGCCGGACGCGGGCCAGCATGACCGCGCCCTGGACCGACGACAGGACGAGCGCGGCCAGCGGATCGGCGCGCTCGTCTGGCACGCCCCAGCCGCGCAGGGCGGCCGCGATGCCGTCCTGCCACTCGGTGTAGGTGCCGTCGCAGGCGGCGCGGATGGTCTCGCTCTCGGCGGCCGTCTCCAGCGCCACCGTTGCGACCGGGCACCCCTTGCCGAAGCCGGACTCCAGCAGCGCGTTCGCGAAGTGGTCGCCGAGGGCCGCGAGGCCGGCCCGGCCGTCCGGCGCGGCGATCAGGGCGCCCGCGAGCGCCTCGCCTACCGCGCGGCCGGAGAGCGCGACCGACTCCGACGCGAGCTGCTCCTTGCCGTCCGGGAAGTGGAAGTACAGCGAGCCCTTCGGCGCCCCGCTCTCCGCGAGGACCTGGTTGAGTCCGGTGCCGTGGTAGCCCTGCCGCTGGAACAGCTCCGCCGCCGTCCGCAGCACGCGCTCGCGCGTCTCGCCCCGAGGTGTCATGGGGCGATACTAGGTAGACTGGTCTAGTACGTCAACGCCGGAGCGCGGCGTGCAGCGCCTCCATCGCCCCGGCGATCCGCGCGCGCGGCTCCGCGGTGCGGACCAGGCCGTCCTCGCCCACGTCCGGCCGGGTCACCGGGATGCGCGCGCACGCGGCCTCGACGATCTCGGTGCCCGCGTAGCCGAGCACCTTGCGCAGCGAGGCGTGCGCGTCGCCGCCGCCCGTGGGCGCCGAGGGGGAGGCCACGTTCAGCCAGGCGACGGGCTTCTCGTAGATCTCGCCGCCGCCGATCGTCCAGTCGAGCAGGTTCTTGAACGAGCCGGGCAGCGCGCCCGCGTACTCAGGGGTGCAGATCAGCAGGGCGTCCGCGGCGCCGATCGCCGCGCGCAGCCCCGCGACGGCCGGGTGCGGCGGCTCGCGGTCGTCGTCGGGGTTGAAGTGCGGCAGGTCGCCCATGCCGGCGTAGAGCGTCGCGTCGAGCCCGTCCGGCGCCACCGCCCGCGCGGTGCGCAGCGCCGCCTCGTTCGTGGACCCCTTGCGCAGGCTCCCGCAGAGCATCAGCACGTTCGTCATGATCGTCAGGCTACGCGTCAGTCTCCGACGGTCAGCCGGTCGAGGCGCAGGCCCGTGAAGGCGTCGGCGGTGACGCCCCGGGCGCGCTCGGACCAGACCAGGTGGTCGTGGCGGGACCACAGCGGCATCGCGGGCATGTCGCGCAGCAGGGCGCTCTCGGCGAGGCGCGCGGGGACCACGCCCTCCTCCGGGGTGGCCGCGCGCTCGGCCTCGGTGAGGAGGCCGGTCGCGTACTCGTCGTCGAGACCGGTTCCGGCGTCCAGCAGCGGCGCCAGCGCCGCGACGGGCGCGGGGTAGGCGGCGATGGTGTGGACGACGAAGGGGCCGTCCACCTCGCGGGACTCCACGGCCTCGCGCAGGTCGGCGACGGGACGGGGGCGGGCGTCGAGCTTCAGTTCCCTGCCGAGCTGGCCGGCGACGGCCTTCACCCACGCGTCGTCGCCCCGGCCCGCCTCATACCAGAGGTTCAGCGGGCCCTTCAGCCCGCCCGCGTCGGCGAGCGCGGCGGCCGCCGCCTTGGAGTCGTGGACGCACAACCGGCACTGCCCCTCGCGGTGGCCGGGGCGGATGCCCGGCGCGACGAGCGAGTCGGCGGGGGAGTACTGGTGGCCGAGGGGCCCCTCGGTGACGGCGGACCGGTCGATCGCCATCGACAGCGCCGTCCGGACGGTCGGGGACGACAGCCGCTCCAGCCGGGCCGGGAACGCCAGGAAGGTGACGTCGCGGCCGGGGACCGCGAGGTGCCGGTCGCCGAAGTCGGCCTCCATCGACTCGTGCCGGTCCGGCGGCACGAGCGTGGCGACGTCGAGGTCGCCGGCGCCGGCGGCGGTGTACTGGCGCTTCGCGTCCGGCATCGCCCTGACGACCACGGACCGGCCCTCGCCCGACCGGCGGCGCAGGACGATCTCCCGCGCGCTCCGGGACGTCACCCGGAAGGGCCCGTTGCCGACCGGGGCGCGGCCGTAGGACGCCCAGTCGCGCGACGCCAGGACGCTCTCGGGCATCGGGAAGAACGCCGGGTCGCCGAGGAGGGCGGGGAACCCGCTGAGCGGGCGGTCCAGCGTCACCTCGAAGGTCCGGTCGTCCTTCACCTTCAGGCCCGGGACTTCGTCCTCGCCCGCGCGGGCGCCCTCGACCCGGGCGACGTCGGTGAACAGGCGCGACCCGGCCCAGCGCTCGCGCAGCACGGCCGTCCAGGCGCCGGTGAACGAGCGGGACGTGACGGTCGAGCCGTCCTGGAAGGTCGCGCCGGGGCGGAGCCGGACGGTCCAGACGCGCCGGTCCGGGCTGGTGACCGACTCGGCGGCGGCGTTCGCGGGCGCGCCGGTCTTCGCGTCGTAGGAGACCAGGCCCGTCCACACCGCGTTGGCGATCATCCGGCCGGAGGCGTCGCGGACATCGCCGGGCAGCAGCGTCGCGGGGGCCGGGGCGCCGACCGAGATCCGCGGGTCGGCGGGCTCGCTCCACGCCTTCAGGGCCGCGACCGGCGCCACCAGCACCGCCACGGCGCCGGCGACGAGGGCGGCGGTGCGGGCTGAGCTCTTCACTGGCCTCTCCCGGGAGCTGGGCGGTCCCAGGGGAGGGTAGACCACGGTGTCAGGTCCCACCAGTCCTCACGGTGCTGAGGCCATTTCGTGACCCGCCGACCTGTTGATCAAGAGCGCGGCGGCGGTCACACTGGCGCTTGCGAAGATCCATTCCGTGGAGGCGCGATGCTCCCCCGCACATCCTTTCCCTCCGGACGCCTGCTGCAGGGCGGCGTCGCGGTCGCGGCGTCCGTTGCGCTGATGGCCGGCAGCGCCTGGGCGTGCCCGCCCGAGCCGGAGAACACCAAGACGCAGACCGGGCAGGCCGCCGCCACCGCCGGCGAGGGCGCCGGCGGCCACGCCGGGCACTACCGCCGGGCCGCGCCCGCGAGCACGAAGTCCGAGGCGGTCAAGGGGGTGCGGCGCGTCGGCGGGGTCTCGGACGCCAAGGGCGCCATCTCCCTGATGTTCATGGACTACGGCCGGGGTCCGCACAAGCGGACGATCATGTACGCGACCGGCCAGTTCGGGCTGAAGGCCTACGACATCAGCGCCGACCCCCGCGTCCCCAAGCTGGTCGGGCAGCTGAACATGCCGGGCATGTGGGAGACCGAGGACACCGACTTCGACCCCAAGCGCAAGATCATCTACCTGTCCCGCGACCCGCGCGCGTTCGGCGGCACCACCGCCACCGGCGAGTCGGGCATCTACGTCGTGGACGCCTCCAAGCCGGAGAGCCTGCGCCAGATCACCTACGTGACGGTGCCCGCGGGGCACACGACGACCTGCGTGGACGACTGCAAGTACCTGTGGACGGGCGGCCCCGCCAAGGCCAGCTGGATGCCCGCGGACTGGGGCGGGCGCCCCGTCTGGGTCACCGACGTCCGCGATCCCGCCAAGCCGAAGGTCCACAAGGACCCGATCGACACGGGCCGCAACGACGGCAAGACCGACTACACCCACGACATCCAGGTCGACTCCGAAGGGGTCGCCTGGGCCTCGGGGCGCGGCGGCGTGCGCGGCTACTACACCACCGGCCGCCACTACGACCCGGTGAAGAGGAAGTGGCGCAAGGCCACCGCGGTCGACCCCGTCCCCTACGCGGGCGGCGGGCTGGACGAGGCCACCACCAACTCCACCTTCATGCACAACAGCTACCGGGCCGTGGGGCGGACCCGGGACCAGGCCGCCGACCCGCGCCGGTGGGGCGACGGAAAGCTGCTGTACGTCACCGAGGAGACGTTCAACGACGGCTGCGCCAACGACGGCCTGCTCGTGATCGCGTCGCTGAAGGGCTCCTACGGCGGTGAGGGCTGGCGGTCCACGCCGGAGCACAAGTTCCGCCTGAACACCGTCGCGACGTGGGGCGTGGCCGGCAAGGAGGGCAGCGACCCCGAGAGCACGGACTGCTCGGCGCACTACTTCGACGTGCGCGACGGCGTGATCGCCCAGTCGTTCTACTCGCAGGGCACCCGGTTCCTCGACGTCACGGACCCGACGAACCCGCGCCAGGTCGCCTACTACCGCCCGGCGGACGCCGCTTCCTGGCAGCCGTACTGGCACGGCAAGTACGTCTACGTCGCCGACAACACCCGCGGCGTCGACGTCCTGGAGCCCACCTTCCGCTGACCGTCCCACCGGGGCCCCACGCCCCGCGCGAAGACCCGTCCCTATCCCCCCGGGGGCGGGTCTTCGTCCTGCTCGGGCCGGGTGTGGCGCGTCTCGATCTCGCCGGCGCCGCGCTCGGCGGCCGCGACCGCGGACCCGGCCGCCCGGCGCAGCTGCTGCCCGGCCTGCTGGACGACCTGGACGGGCCGCGCGGGCAGGTGCCGGGAGGCGCCCCGGTGCCGCCGCCAGTGCTCGCGGGCGCGGGCCCGGTGCTCGACGCGCAGGTTCTCGATGAGCCGGTCGATGTCCATGGACACCTCCCCGTACAGCGGCCACAGGTCCCCGGCCGCGGCCCGCTCGTGCAGCCGCCGGGTGAGCCGGGCGCGGCGCTCGCGGGCCACGTCCACCCGGACCTCCAGCTCGTGCTCGGCGAGGAACGGCCGGGCGTCGCGGGTCAGGTCGGAGCGGGCCAGCCGGCCGTAGGAGGCGACGCTGGCCGCGATCCCGGCCAGCGCGTCGCCGAGCTCGCGGCGCAGCTCGGGATCGGTCAGCAGCCGGCCCCGGTCGCCGAGCCGCTCGTCGTCGGCCAGGGACCGGGTGAGCCCCCGCAGCGACAGCGTGAAGTGCTCCAGCGTCTCCATGGCGTTGCGCAGGGCGACGCCGGCGTCGATGAGCCGCCGCGCCCGCGTCCGCGGGTTGAGCCGGACGCTCTCCTCGGCGGCGCCGAGCTCCCGGTCGGTGCGGCCGAGCTCGCGGGCGAGCCGCTCGGCCTCCGCCTGCCAGCGGGCGGCCTCACCCTGGGTGCGCTCGCCGCGCAGCCCGTCGGCGATGTCGGAGATCAGCTCCCGCAGCTTCTCGGTGACGTCCTGGACCGCCTCCTCGGCGGGCCGCACCCGCACCGTCGGCACCAGCAGCGTGGCCGCCAGCCCGGTGGCGGCGCCGATCAGCGTCTCCAGGACGCGGTCGGCGGCGCCCGCCTCGCTGGCCGACCCCAGCGCGAAGATCAGCATCGCGGAGATCGGCGCCTCCAGCACGTGCTCGCCGAGGCGCAGCGCGTGCCCGATGACCAGGGCGGCGAGGATCGTCAGGCCGAGCGTCCACCAGGAGAACCCGATGGTGCTCGCGGCCAGCACCGCGATCAGCACCCCCGAGGTGACGGCGGCGACCCGCAGGACGCTCGCCTTGATCGTCTGGTAGACGGAGAACTGCACGACGAGCAGCGCGGTCAGCGGCGCCAGCAGCGGCTGCGGCCCGCCGACCGGCAGCACCGCGAGGGCCAGCACGAACGCCAGCGTGGCGGTGATCGTCAGGCGGGCGATGCGGTACGCGGTGGACCGCACCTCCGTGGCCACCCGCAGCGGCGAGCGGCCGCCGCGATCACCTTCGCCGGAGCGGCGGCGGAAGAACACGAGCGACATGCGCTCTGTCATTCCCGCAGGCGGGTAAAGGTCACAGGGATGGACAAAGATCACAAAACGGCTGGGTTCGGGAGCGGAGGGCGCGGGTCACTCCCGCCGGCGGGCGCGGAACGCGGCGACGTTCGTCCGGTTCGCGCAGGACTCCGAGCAGAACCGGCGCCGCCCCGCCCGCGAGGTGTCGGCGTACACGCGGTCGCAGCCGTCGGCGGCGCAGACGCCCGTCCGGCCGAGCCCGTGCTCGACGATCAGTTCGGCGAGGTTCATCAGCGTGGTCGCCCGGAACCGCTCCACCAGGCGGGACGACGGCGGCGCGTAGTGCATGTGCAGGCCGTGCGGCTCGTGGTCGGCCAGGTGCGGGTGCATCGGCATCTCCAGCATCAGCCGGTTCAGCATCGCCGTCGCCTCCTCCAGCCGGGCCGCCTCGAAGAAGGGGCGCAGGACCCGCCCCCAGCGCCGGAAGTCGGCGGCGTCGGCGTCCTCGAACTCCTGCCAGAAGAACTGGTTGTCCCGCAGGAGGCGGCGCAGCGCGTCGGGGGAGTCGTCCCCGTCGGCCGCCGTCGCGGCGTTGACCAGCGCGGCGGCGGCCGCCACCCCATGGCTCTTGTATCCGGTGATGCGCATTGCCCGAGCCTCCGGTCCCGCGGTCGATCAGTAAATGGTAGGTCGCGGCGGGCGGGCGCGGCGGAGGACCGGAGCGCCCGCTAGTGCCGCCAGCGGGTGGCGGCGGCCACCTGCTGCGGCGTCGCCCCGTCCAGCAGCGCGATCTCCCCGCGCCGCACCGCCGCCACCGTGTCGGTGACGGCCTCGCCGAGCGCCTCGCGCAGGACGGTGTCGGCCTCGAACGCCGCGACCGACTCGGCCAGCGACGCCGGCAGCGGGGCGATGCCCCGCGCGGCGCGCTCCTCCTCCGCCAGGCCCGCCGGGTCCACGTCGACCGGCTCCGGCAGCCTCAGGCCGGCGCCGAGGCCGTCCCGCCCCGCCGCGAGCAGCGCCGCCAGCAGCAGGTACGGGTTGGCGGCGGCGTCCAGGCACTTGACCTCCAGGTTCGCGGCGGTGGCCCGCTCGCCCTCGGCCCCCGTCACGAACCGCAGCGCGGCCTCCCGGTTCTCCAGCCCCCAGCACGCGTACGCGCCCGACCAGTGCGACGGGACCAGCCGCAGGTAGCTCGCCACCGACGGCGCGCCGACCGCCAGCAGCGCGGGCAGCCGGCGCAGGATGCCCGCGGCGAACGCCTCCCCGGCCGCCGTCATCCCGTACGGTCCGGGGCCGCCCGCCATCGCGTTCACCGCACCGCCCGCCGTGCCACCCGCCGTGCCGTCCCGCCACAGGCTCAGGTGGGCGTGGGCGCCGTTGCCGACCGAGTCGGCCTCCACCTTGGGGGAGAACGAGGCGGCCATCCCGTGCCGGATCGTCACCGCCCGGATCGTCTCCCGGACGAGCACGGCGGTGTCGGCCGCGCCGACCGGGTCCTCGGCGGCCACCGAGACCTCGTACTGCCCCGGCGCGTACTCCGGGTGCAGCTGGACGACCCTCACGCCCGTCGCCTTGAGGGCCTTCAGAAGGTCACGCAGGTAGTCGGCCAGCTCGGTGACCCGCGTCATCCCGTACGCGGGGCCCTTGCAGGCCGGGGAGAAGTCCTCGCCGTCGCCGTCCGACACCGCCCACTCGATCTCGAACGCGGCCTTCACCGCGTAGCCGAGCCCGGCGAGCCGGTCGGCCTCGCGGCGCAGCAGGGCCCGCGCGTCCAGCGGGTGGACGGATCCGTCCTGGGCGTAGCGGTCCGCGGGCGCGTGCGCCCAGCCCGGCAGCGCGGCCAGCGGGACGAGCCGGTCCAGGTCGGGGTGCAGCCGCAGGTCGCCGGTCGGGCCGCCGATGTGGCGCCCGGACACGATCGAGTCGTCCAGCAGGAACACGTCGAATATCGGGGACATCCCGACGCCCCACGCCGCGGCGTGCTCCAGCCGCTCCACCGGGACGGTCTTGGTGCGGGTGATCCCGCTGACGTCCACCCACGTCAGCGCGACGGCGACGATGCCCTCGCCGGCCATCCTGCGCGCCGCCTCGGCCGCGCGGGCGCCCATCCGGGCCCGGTCGTGCCCGTCGAGGGCCTGCTCTCCGGCGTCGCCGCCTTGCAGGGAGGTATGCGAGGTGGGTTCCACGGCTGCTGGCTCCTGGTCGGGTGGCGGCGGAGGTGAACACGCTCCGTAAGGGCATCGTAGGGAGAACGCAGTCGCGTTTCAGGGAGGATGCGGGAGCCGTGCTGGAGTATCTGGAGTCGCTGCGGCTGGTCGACCACCACTGCCACGGTGTCCTCGGCGAGGACCTCGGCAGGACGGCGTTCGAGGAGGCGCTCACCGAGGCGGAGACCGCGGGACCGCCCGGCGTGAGCATGTTCGACACCCAGGTCGGGTTCGCGCTGCGGCGCTGGTGCCCGCCCGTCCTCGGGCTCGGCGCCCACGCCGAGCCCGAGGAGTACCTGGCGCGCCGGGCCGAGCTGGGCGCTGCCGAGGTGAACCGGCGGTTCCTGGCGGCCGCCGGGCTGGACGTGCTCTGCGTGGACACCGGCTACACGCCGGAGGCGATCCTCGACCCGCCCGCCCTCGGCCGGCTGGCCGGGGCGAGGGCGCACGAGATCGTGCGGCTGGAGACCGTCGCGGAGCGGGCGGCGGCGGACGGCGTCGAGGCGGGCCGGTTCGCCGGGGAGGTGCGCTCCCGGCTCCACGCCGCGTTCGCCGCGGGCGCCGTGGGGGCCAAGTCGATCGCCGCGTACCGGGCCGGGCTGGAGCTGTCGGGGGTGCGGCCGCCGGAGGCGGAGGTCGCCGGCGCGGCCGGGCGGCTGATGCGCGCGGCGGAGAGCGTCGGCGCCCCGCCGCGCGTGTGCGACGAGACCCTGCACCGGTTCCTCGTCTGGTGCGCGGTGGACGCCGGGGTGCCCGTCCAGTTCCACGTCGGCTACGGGGACGTGGACGCCGACCTGCGCCGCGGCGACCCGCTGCTGCTCATCGAGCTGCTGCGCGCCATGGCCCCCGTCCCCGCGATGCTGCTGCACAACTACCCGTTCCACCGGCACGCCGGGTACCTGGCGCAGGTGCTGCCGAACGTGCACGTCGACGCGGGCCTGGCGACCCACAACCTCGGGCACCGGTCGCCCGCGCTCATCGCCGAGCTGCTGGAGCTGGCGCCGTTCGGGAAGGTGCTGTACTCCTCGGACGCGTTCGGGCTGGCCGAGCTCTACCACCTCGGGGCGCTGCTGTTCCGGCGCGGGCTCGCCGGGTTCCTGGCCGGGGGAGTGGAGGACGGAGCCTGGACGGCCCGCGACGCCGAGCGGGTCGCGGGGCTGGTGGCCTCCGGCAACGCCCGCCGGGTCTACGGTCTGGAGTGAGCCGATCTTTCGGGCAGCACCGGCAATCGGGAGGAACCGGCATGGCCGCACGTGAACGCCTGCTCGTCATCGGGGGCGACGCCGCGGGGATGAGCGCCGCGTCCCAGGCCCGCAGGCTGCGCGGCCCCGAGGACCTGGAGATCGTCGCCGTGGAGCGCGGGCGCCACGCGTCCTACTCGGCGTGCGGCATCCCGTACTTCGTCGGCGGCGTGGTGGACGGGCTGGACGCGCTCGTCGCCCGCACGCCCGCCGAGTTCCGCGAGCGCGGCATCGACCTGCGGCTGCGCACCGAGGCCGTGGAGATCGACACGGGCGGCGGCCGGGTGCGGATCCGCTCCCTCGACGGCGGCGGCGAGCGCTGGGAGCCCTACGACCGGCTCGTGGTCGCGACCGGCGCCGTCCCCACCCGCCCGGACCTGCCCGGCGTGGACGCCGAGGGCGTCCACGGCGTCCAGATCCTCGACGACGGCGTGGCGATCCGCCGCGCCGTCGAGGAGCGGGACCCGCGCCGCGCCGTCGTGGTGGGCGGCGGCTACATCGGCCTGGAGATGGCCGAGGCGATGGTGATGCGCGGCCTGGAGGTCTCGCTCGTGGACTTCGCCGACCAGCCGATGCGCACCCTCGACCCGGACATGGGCGCGATCGTCGCGGACGCGATGCGCGGCATCGGCGTGCGGCTGTACCTGGGGGAGCCGGTCGAGGGCTTCGACACCTCCCCGGAGGGGCGCGTCACCGCGGTCCGCACGCGGGACCGCACGCTGCCCGCGGACCTGGTCGTCCTCGGGCTCGGCGTGCGGCCGGCCTCCGGACTGGCCGAGCGGGCCGGGATCGAGACCGGCCCGACCGGCGGGATCGTCACCGACCGGCGGATGCGCACCCGCACCGAAGGGGTGTGGGCGGCGGGCGACTGCGTCGAGACCCGCCACCTGGTCTCGGGCGCGCCGGTCGCGATCGCGCTCGGCACGCACGCCAACAAGCAGGGCCGCGTCGCCGGCATCAACATCGGCGGCGGCTACGCCACCTTCCCCGGCGTGGTCGGCACGGCCGTCTCCAAGATCTGCCGGGTGGAGGTCGCGCGGACCGGGCTGAACGAGGCCGAGGCGGCCGCGGCCGGGTTCGAGACGCTGAGCGTCGCCGTCGAGTCCACCACCCGGGCCGGCTACATCCCGGGCGCCGCCGCGATGACGACCAAGCTGATCGCCGAGCGCCGCTCGGGCCGGCTGCTCGGCGCGCAGATCGTCGGCGAGGAGAACGCCGCCAAGCGCGTCGACGGCCTGGCGATCGCGCTGTGGAACGGGATGACGGTCGAGGAGATGACGGGCCTCGACCTCGGCTACGCGCCGCCGTTCGCGCCCGTCTGGGACCCCGTCCTGGTCGCCGCCCGCAAGGCCGCCGACGCCGTCGAGCGGGACATGCGCTCCGGCTCTTGATCCCCTTTGTCGGTGATCTCCCCTACGGTGTGGCCTCATGGCGACTGCGGGGCCGGGGGCGGCCGACGAGAACACCTGGGAGATGCCGGACGCGTGGCGGCGGGTCGCCCATCCCCGCCGGGACCGGCCGGGGCCGTGGCCGCGGGCGCGGATCGACGCCGCGGCGGTGGAGAAGGCGCGGGCCCTGGTGGAGGCCGCCAGAGCCGGCGTCGAGGACGTCCTCGCGCTGCCCGGCACGCCGCCCGAGCTGGCCGAGCACGGCCGCGCCTACCTGAAGGGCGAGGCCGACGCGCTGGGCGCGGCGGTGGTAGCGACCGTCGCGGTGTCCAAGCGCGGCCTGCTCGAACTCGGCGGGAAGGACCCGTTCCGGGACGCCTGGGCCGCCGAGCACGGCCTGCCGTTCGCGGCGGCCGCCTACGCCGAGCTGCCCGAGGTCACGAGCGACTACCGGCAGGCGGGGAGCCAGGCGACCTGGACCGGTGTGCGCTGGACCGGGACGCCCGGCAACTACCGCGAGTGGTGGTCCGAGGAGAGCGCCGCACGGCACCTGCGCGCCCTGCTGGCCGCCGCCGACGACGACGTGTACGCCGCGTCCGTCGAGGCGCTGGCGACCCGGCGCCGGACGCCGATGCAGCGGATGGTCGTGTCCTACCTGGTGCCGACCAGGGGAGATTGGGTGGACGAGGTCCGCGCCGACCCGGCGATCGTCGGCCTGCCGCCCTTCTCGGTGCACCGGTGGATGCTGTTCTGCTCGCTCGGCGAGCAGGAGCAGGCCGACCCGGCCGTCCTGCCGCTCGGCTACTACGACCGGGGGACGAGCGTCGTCGCGACCCTCGTGGACGGCGTCGGCCCGTCCGGTGCGGTGCCGCTGGTGGCCGGAGCCCTGGAAGGCCAGTACACCGACACCGACACCTACCGGAGCCTGCTGGACGTGCTCGCCCGGCTCCCCGTGGACGAGGCCTTCCAGGCCCTCGTGGACCGCATCAGCCACAGGTACGTCCAGCCCGCGCTGATCGCCGCCGCGCGGGCGTATCCGCGGCGGGCGCTGCGCCTGCTCGCCCCGGCCGCGCGGACGCCGGAGGCGGAGGACCTGCTGCGGGCCCACCTGCTCACCCATCCCGAGCTGGTGGAGGAGACGCTGCCGGAGCTTCCGGAGGAGTCGCGCGCGGTGATCGGCGCGCTCCGCGAGACCACCGTCCGGGTCCCGGAGGCGTCCGGCGACGCCCTGCCGCCGCTGCTCGCGGACCCGCCGTGGACCCGGCCCCGGACGAAGGCCGAACCCGTCGTCGTCAAGGACCTGGCCTCGCCCGGCACGCGCCTCATCGCCTGGGAGCCCGGCGAGCGGGACGCCTGGACGGTGGACCTCCGCCACATGTGGCGATGGGTGGAGCGTCTGGAATGGCCCGCCCAGGTGGAGAAGTTCAGGAACGGCGCGCTGCCCTCCCACCAGCAGCCCGTGCTCTTCGTCGAGGCGCCCGAGGACCTCGTCCGCCCGCTCCTGGCGGGCTGGGAGCCGCCCGACCCCTGGTACGTGGGCGAATGGATGCGGGTCGTCGTCGCCCGGTTCGAGCTCGACGCTCTGGACCCGGCCGTCTTCGCGGCGCGGCGCGACCCCGCGGGCGTGGGCGCCGTCCTCCTGCCGTTCCTGAGCGACGAGGTCGCGCGGCTCATGGCCGACTGGCTCGTGCGGCTCAAGCAGGCGGGCAGGACCGCGCAGACCTGGTTCCGGCGGCACGGCCCGGCCGCCGTCCCGGCCCTGGTGCCGCCCGCCCTCGGCAAGGCGGGCGCCCAGCGCCGCGCCGCCGAGGCCGCCCTGCGGTTCGTCGCGGACCGGCACGGCGCCGAGGCGGTCGTCGCGGCGGCCCGCGTCCACGGCGACCGCGCGGCGGACGCGGTCGAGGCGCTGGTCACGGCCGACCCGCTGGACGTCCTCCCCGCGAAGATCCCGCAGGTCGGCGACTGGGCCGACGTGCGGCTGCTCCCGCAGATCCTGCTGCGCGACCGCGAGCGGGCCCTGCCGGACGCCGCCGCGCGGCACGTCCTGACGATGCTCGCGATGTCGCGGCCCGCCGAGGTCTACCCGGGGGTGCGGGCGGTCCGCGACGCGTGCGACCGGGAGTCCCTCGCCGAGTTCGGCTGGCGGCTGTTCCGGCAGTGGGAGGCGCACGGCGCGCCGTCCAAGGAAGGCTGGGCCCTGGCGCAGCTCGGCCTCACCGGCGACGACGAGACCGTCCGCCGCCTGACCCCGGTGATCCGGGCGTGGCCCGGCGACGGCGGGCACGCCAAGGCGGTCACCGGCCTGGACGTCCTCGCCGCCATCGGCACCGACGTGGCGCTCACGCACCTGCACGGCATCGCGCAGCGGGTGAAGTTCAAGGCCCTCAGGGCCCGGGCGCAGGAGAAGATCGAGGAGGTCGCCGCCGGGCTGGAGCTGACCGCGGAGCAGCTCGCCGACCGGCTCGTCCCCGACTTCGGGCTGGACGCCGACGGCACCCTCACGCTCGACTACGGCCCCCGCCGCTTCGTCGTCGGCTTCGACGAGCAGCTCAAGCCCTTCGTGGCGGACGAGGACGGCGCCCGCCGCAAGGCGCTGCCCAAACCCGGGGCCAAGGACGACCCCGAGCTCGCCCCGGCCGCCGCCAAGGCGTTCTCGGCGCTGAAGAAGGACGTGCGGACCGTCGCCGCCGACCAGCTCCGCCGCCTGGAGGCGGCCATGGTCGCGCGGCGCCGCTGGCCCGCGCGGGAGTTCCGGGAGCTGCTGGCCGGGCACCCGCTCGTCCGGCACCTCGTCCGGCGCCTGGTGTGGCTCGCGTCCGAGGGCGAGGAGGGGGACGCGAGAACGACCGCGTTCCGCGTCGCCGAGGACGGCACGTACGCCGACGTCGACGACGAGACCGTCGAGATCGCCGACACGGCGCGGGTCCGGGTCGCGCATCCCGTCGACCTCGGCGGCTCGCTCGCCGCCTGGTCGGAGGTGTTCGCCGACTACGAGATCCTGCAGCCGTTCCCGCAGCTCGGACGTCCCGTCCACGTCCTCGCCGACGGCGAGGGGAGCGACGGCAGGCTCGAACGGTTCGAGGGCCTGACCGTCCCGGTCGGCAAGGTGCTCGGCCTGACCTCGCGCGGCTGGGACCGCGGCGCGCCTCAGGACGCGGGCATCGAACCCTGGATCTCCCGGCGGCTGCCCGGCGGCCGCCACATCGTCATCGACCTCGACCCCGGCATCGCCGTCGGCGCCGTGGACGCCCTGCCCGACCAGAGACTCGACGCGGTCGGCCTGGCGGACCGCCCCGAGCAGAGGTGGCTCGGCGGCGGCACCACGGGCTCCTTCGCCGACCTCGACCCGGTCACCGTGTCCGAGATCCTCGCCGACCTGGCGACGCTCACCTGAGAAAGAGAACCTCCATGGAACTGCCGAAGGCGCTGCTGGACCCGCCGTGGGCGCGCAGGCCGGCCCCGCCCACCGGTGACGAGCCGATCATCGTCCCCGGCCTGGCGGCGCCGGACGGCCGCGCGATCGTCTGGGAACCCGGCGAGCGCGAGGGCTGGGCCGCGGTCCGCCCGTTCGGGTCCTGGCAGGACGGCGAGTGGGAGGAGGCCGCCGAGGAGTTCCGCGACGGGCGGATGGGCTACGAGCCCACGCGGGCGGGCTTCCTCGCGCAGGCGCCCGAGCATCTCGCGCGGCCGCTGCTGGCCGGGTGGGATCCGCACGTGACCTGGGACTTCCACCATTCCCTCCAGCCGATCGTGGCGCGCTTCGAGACCGCCGCCTGGGACGTGGCGGTCCGGCTCGCCAAGCAGAACCCGTACGGGACGGGCCCGGTCGTGCTGCCGTTCCTGTCCGCCGACGTGGCCCGGATGGTCGCCGACTGGCTCTACCGGCTCACGTCGGCGCAGGAGCTCGCGCACGCGTGGTTCGCGCGGCACGGCCTGGCCACCGTCCCGTACCTGGTGCCGGACGCGCTGGGCAAGCGCGTCGGCCCGCGCCGGGGCGCGGTCAAGGCACTGAGGCTGATCGAGGGCGACGTCGTGGAGGCCGCCCGCGTCCACGGGGACGAGGCGGCCGAGGCGGTCGCGCGGCTCCTCGCCGCCGCGCCTCCCGAGACCGCGCCCGTCGAGCCGCCGGTCCGGGCGCCGTCCCTGCCGAAGTGGCTCGACGCCGGCGCCCTTCCCCGCCCGGTCCTGCGGGACGGCGGCGAACTGCCGGGCGACGCGGCGCGCAACCTGCTGCTCGCCCTGACGGTGAGTCCGGGCGCCCGGCTCGACGCGACCGGTGTCGTGGACGGCGCCGCCCAGGTCTGCGAACCGGAGTCGCTGACCGCGCTCGTCTGGGCGCAGTTCGAGGCGTGGCAGGCGGCGGGCATGCCCAAGGGCAGCGGCTTCGTGCTGTCGGCCCTCGGACGCTTCGGCGACGACGTGGTCGTCCGCAGGCTCGTCCCGCTGGTCAAGGAGTGGCCGGGACGAAGCGGCGGGTACAGCAGCGCCGTCCAGGGCCTCGAAGCGCTGGTCGGGATCGGCACCGACCTCGCCCTGACGCAGCTCAACGGCATCGCGCGGAAGTCCCGGTACAAGGGCCTGCGGGGCGAGGCGCAGCGCAAGCTGGCGCAGATCGCGGAGCTGCGCGGCCTGACGGCCGCGCAGCTCGCCGACCGGCTCGTCCCCGACTTCGGGCTGGACGCCGACGGGATCCTCACCCTCGACTACGGCCCCCGCCGCTTCGTCGTCGGCTTCGACGAGCAGCTCAGACCGCAGGTGGCGGAAGAGGGCGGGGCCCGCCGCAAGGCGCTGCCCAAGCCCGGGGCCAAGGACGACCCCGAGCTGGCCCCGGCCGCCTACCGGCGGTTCGCGGAGCTGAGGAAGGACGTCCGCGCGGTCGCCTCCGCGGAGGTGGCCCGTCTGGAGTCGGACATGGTCACGGGCCGCGCGTGGACGCGCGCCGAGTTCGGCGCGTTCCTCGTCGAGCACCCGCTGATGGGGCACCTCGCCCGCCGGCTGGTCTGGCTGGGCGGCGACCGGGCGTTCCGGATCGCCGAGGACCGGACGTTCGCCGACCTCCACGACGAGACCGTCGATCCCGCCGAGTGGGCGGACGTCCGGATCGCCCATCCGGTGCTGCTGGGCGACTCCCTGGCCGCCTGGTCGCAGGTGTTCGCCGACTACGAGATCCTGCAGCCGTTCCCGCAGCTCGGACGTCCCGTCCACGCCCTCGCCGACGGCGAGGGGAAGAGCGGCAGGCTCGAACGCTTCGAGGGGCCGACCGTCCCCACCGGCCGGATCCTCGGCCTCACCCGCACGGCGTGGAGCCGCGGCGCCCCGCAGGACAACGGCATTGAGCACTGGGTCTCCCGCACGCTGGCGCCAGGGGTCACCGTCGTGGTCGAACTGAGCCCCGGCATCGCGGTGGGCTACGTCGACCTGAACCCCGCCCAGACGATCGAGCGGGTCTGGATCGGCGCGGCGCCCGGCGACCCGTCCCGCGCGATCGCGGACGGTCTCGCCGGCGTCGACCCGGTCCTCGTCTCGGAGGTGCTGGCCGACCTGACCGGCCTGACCGCCTCCTAGGCGAAACGGCTGCTCGGCACGGGGCCGGGGGAGCGCACCATGTCCCTCGGCCCGGTGAGCCAGTGGCCGGCGACCGCGCGGACGAAGCCCGCCAGGCGCTCGTCGGGGTCCGGCGGCGCCCCGTCGCCGCCCGCGTCGTCGTCGGCCCGAGGGTCGGCGGCGACGATCTCGGCGGCCAGCACCTCCTCGGGCCGCTCGTCGGGCGGCATGGTCTCCGGCTCGCCGCCGGCCCCGACCCGCAGCCGCTCGCCCCACGGAGACACCGCCACCTGGTGCAGGAACCCGGTGACGTCGGCGCTCACCACCGGCGGGTCGGTCCAGCACGACGCGTGCTCGAACAGCACCTGCCCCTCGGCCCGCTCCCGCAGTCCGCCGGCGTCCGTCTCGTTCAGGTCGTAGGCGACCACGAGCGCGCCGGGGCGCCCGGGCGCGAACGGCTCGGCGGGCAGCCCGAACAGGCGTGCCGCGGCCAGGCCCAGGATCCGGCTCGACCGGTCGGGCAGCAGGCCGACCGACGCGGGACGCCGCCCCGCCGCGTCCAGGACCAGCCGCAGCCGGTCGAGGGTCCGCCTGCACAGGGCGAAGCTGTCGGACGTGTAGGCGTAGCGCCCCGTCATGCCGTCCGCGAACCCGTACGGCGAGATCGTGGCGAGGACGCCGCCGCCCAGCGTGAAGTGCCAGCCCCGAAGGTCCCGGGAGTCGAGCGGTCCGGCGGCCTCCGCCCGGGCGAGCATCCGCGCGAGCCTGTCGCGAGCCGGGACCCAGTCCTCACCCGGCGCGGGCAGCCGCGCCGCCTCGCGGGCGGCCCGGCCGGGGTCCCCGGAGAACAGCGCGTTGTAGGCCAGCAGGTACCGGGCGGGCCACGGGTCCAGCGCGTCCACCCGCGGCTCCAGGGCCGCGACGGCCTCGGCGTGCCGGTTCTCGCGTTCCAGCGCCGACACCAGCTCCATGAGCAGGACGGGCTCGTCGGGCAGCATCTCCAGCGCGCGCCTCAGCGCCGGGACCGCGAGGAAGGCGACGCCGCGCTCGACGCAGGCGAAGCCGAAGTCGTAGAGCTGCTGCGGCTCCTGCCGGACGGCCATCGCCGCGGCCGCCTCGCGCATGTCGTCGAAGCCCGACAGCGCCGCCGCGCCCTCCATGAGCCGCGCGACCTCGCCCAGCTCCATCGTCTCGGCGTTGAACCGCAGATGCCGGATCAGTCCGGCGATGTCGCCGCTTTCCAGAAGTGCCCGCGCGTCGCTCATGGGCGGCCACGCTAGCCCCGGCGGGCCGCGTGGATCATCCGCTTTTCGCGCTACCCGGCCGACGCCAGTGCCCGCAGGACGTCCGCGACGAGGTCGGCGGTGTCCTCGACGCCGGCCGAGAAGCGCACGAAGCCGGGCGTCACGGCGTCGCCGCCCCAGCGGGCGCGCCGCTCGGCGGAGCTGTGCACGCTGCCGAAACTGGTGGCCTGCATGACGAGCCGCAGCGAGCCGAGGAACCTCTCGGCGGCCGCCTCGTCGTGCAGGGCGAACGACACGACGCAGCCGAACCGGCGCATCTGCCGGGCCGCGACCTCGTGGGACGGGTCGTCCGGCAGCCCCGGATACCTGAGCCCGGACACCTCCGGACGTCCCCGCAGCGCCTCGGCCACCGCCAGCGCGTTGGCCGCCTGCCGGTCCAGCCTCAGCTGGAGCGTGGCGAGCGACCGGTGGGCCAGCCACGCCTCCATCGGCCCGGGGATCGCGCCGACGGTCCTGCGCCAGACCCGGACCGCCTCCGCCAGGGCCGGGTCGCGGGTCGCGACGTGCCCGAGCAGCAGGTCGCCGTGCCCGGTCAGCGCCTTGGTGTCGCTGGCGACGGAGAAGTCGGCCCCGAGGTCGAGCGGCCGCTGCCCGAGCGGGGTCGCGAGGGTGTTGTCCACCGCCACGAGGGCGCCGGCCCGGTGCGCCGCCTCGGAGACCCGCCGGATGTCGCACACGTCCAGGTTCGGGTTGGACGGGGTTTCGAGCCAGACCAGCCGCGCGCCCTCCAGCAGCCCGATCTGGGCGTCGCCCGCGGTCGGCCCCATGCGGACGACCGCGCCGTAGGACTCCAGGCGCTCCTTCAGCGCCCGGGTCGTGTGGTAGCAGTCGTCGGGAAGGACCACGACGTCGCCGGACCGGACCTGCGCCAGAAGCACGCCGGCCACCGCCGCCATCCCCGAGGAGAACGACACGGCCTCCGCGCCGCCCTCCAGCTCGCCGACGGCCCGCTCCAGCAGCGTCCACGTCGGGTTCGACTCGCGCCCGTAGGTGTAGGGCCCGCTCGCCTCCCCGGCCAGGTGGTAGTGCGCCGCGAACACGGGCCCGGGCAGGCCCGGCGCGAAGTTCTCCGCCTCCGGCCGCCCGGCGCCCACGGCCAGCGTCCCGTCCCCGATCTCCATGCGCGCCCCTTCCCGTGGTCCGGCCACCCATCGTCCCACCTGCGGAATCCGGGCGGCCGAACGGCTCAGGGCCCGCGGAGGGAGCCGGCCATGGCGCGGACCGTCTCCGACCCGGCGACGCGGCCGGGCGTTCCAGGGGTCGGTCATTCACCGGATCCCCGGGATTTGTCGGCATGCTCCTCTACGGTGGGGCGGCATGGAAGATCAGCTCCCCGGCGAGAACGACCTGGTGATCCCGGACGCCTGGCGGCGTTCGCTGCACGCGCGGCGCGGCGGCGCCCCCGGTTCCAAGATCAAAGTGCCCGGTCCTGCGGCGGCGGCGCGCGCCGTCCAGGGCTTCGTGGAGCAGGGCCGCGGGGTGGTCGAGGCGCTGCTGAAGGGCGGCGCCGGCGAACCCGAGCTGGCCGAGGCGGCGCGGCGGCACCTGGACGGGCGGCCCGATCCGGCCGGGGCCGCGGTGGTCGCGGCCGTCACCTCGATGGGCGTGGGCGGCCACCAGGGGGACAAGGTGTGCCGGGCCTACGTCGACGCGTGGGTCGGCGAGCACGGGCTCGGGTTCGCGGCGTGCGCGCTGGTCGAGCTGAGCCGGACGAAGGCCGTCCGCAAGGGCGGCGGCACCTGGCTCGGCACCTCCGTCGGCGCGCAGCGCGTCACGGACGAGTACGCGCTCCAGATCCCGGAGCAGGAGGCGAAGCGCGTCCGCGGGCTGCTGGCCGTCGCGTCCGACGCCGACTACGCCGACGCGGTCGAGCGGCTCGCGGCGCACAGGTCCGGCTGGTGCGCGAGCTGGCTGGTGTCGTACCTCGTCCCGACGCGGGAGGACTGGGTCGACGAGTGCTGCGCGGCCCCGCCCCCGCAGACGCGCCGCCACGACCTGCTGGGGATGGTGATGCCGGCGCTGGGCAAGCCGGAGCAGCTCGCGGCGGCGTTCCCGGCGCGCGGCCTGTACTGGGGCCAGGCGAGCCGCGCCCTGCTGGCCAGCATGGCCGACGGCATCGGGCCGGGCGTCCTGCCCTTCCTCCTCACCGAGGTGGACGGCCTCTCCCTGGAGTCCGAGGACCGCAAGCGCATCTTCGAGACGATCGCGATCCTGCCGACGGGCGAGGCGTTCCAGGCGCTGCTCGACCGGCTCGACCGCAAGCACGTCCGGGCCGCCGTCGGGGAGGCCGCCCGCAGGTTCCCGGTGCGGGCGCTGCGGCTGCTGGCCCGCGCGGGCGCCGACGACCTGCTCGCCTCCCACGTCGAGGCCCACCCCGACCTGGCCGGCGCGGAGCTGCCCGGCCTGCCGGAGGACGTCGCCGCCGCCGTCCGGCGCGTCGCCGCCGCGTCCGCCCGCGTTCCGGAGGCGGCGCCCGGCGAGCTGCCCGCCGTGCTCGCCGACCCGCCGTGGCTGAACCCGCGGCGCCCCGTCCTCAAGGGCCTCACCGTCCCGGAGGCGCGGCTCGTGTGGCGGGAGGGCGAGCGGGAGGAGTGGCTCAAGTGGGACCCGAAGACCGAGAAGCCCGACGACCCCGACTGGGAGGCGCTGGTCGGGGCCTACACGTCCGCCGGCCACGACTCGGGCAACGTGCAGCTGATGGTCTACGGGCCGGAGGAGCTGATCCGTCCCCTCATGCCCCGATGGAAGGGCTACGGCGTCCGGTGGGCTCACGTGTGGATGCGGCCTCTCGCGGCCCGCTACGAACTCGACGCCCTGCCCCCGGCCGTCCGGACGGCCAAGGCGTTCCCCGACACCTGCTGCGAGCCGCTGATGCCGTACCTGGACGGCGGCGTGGCGAGGTTCATGGCGGAGGGGCTCGTCAAGCGCGGGGCGCTCCTCGGCCCGGCCCGCCGGTGGTTCGGCCGCCACGGGGTCGACGCGGTGCCCCTGCTCGTCCCGGCGGCGCTCGGCGACAAGGCCAAGGAGCGGCGGCCCGCTGAGACCGCCCTGCGGTACGTGCGGGACCTGCGCGGCCTCGACGGCGTGGTCGCGGCGGCCCGCGACGCGCACGGCGACGAGGCCGCCGAGGCGGTCCGGACGCTGCTGTCCACTCCGCCGGTGGAGACGGGCCTCGACAGGCCCCCCGCCATCGGCGCATGGCTGGATCCGACGCCGCTCCCGCAGGTGCTGCTGCGGGGCGGTGAACGCGCCCTTCCCCGGGAGGCGGTCGGCCGTCTGGTCGAGGTGCTCGCGCTCCCGACCCCGTACGCGATGGACGAGCTGGCGGAGGCGTGCGCACCCGGCACGCTGTCCGAATTCGGGTGGGCGCTCTTCCAGCAGTGGCTCGACGCCGGCAAGCCGTCCAAGGACGCCTGGGCCCTGCGGCAGCTCGGCCGCACCGGCGACGACGACACCGTCCGGCGCCTCACGCCGGTCATCCGGGCGTGGCCGGGGGAGGGCGGGCACAAGAACGCCGTCCACGGCCTGGACGTGCTCGCCGAGATCGGCACCGACGTGGCGCTGATGCACCTGCACGGCATCGCCCAGAAGGTGAAGTTCAAGGGGCTGCAGGCGGAGGCGCAGGAGCGGATCCGGCAGGTCGCGAAGCGGCTCGACCTGAGCACCGACCAGCTCGCGGACCGGCTCGTCCCGGACTTCGGCCTCGACGCCGAAGGGGGCATGACCCTCGACTACGGCCCGCGCCGCTTCCTCGTCCGGTTCGACGAGCAGCTCAAGCCGTTCGTCGCCGACGAGGACGGCAAGCGGCGCAAGACGCTCCCCAAGCCCGCCGCCAAGGACGACCCCGAACTCGCGCCCGCCGCCTACCAGGCGTTCGCCGCGCTCAAGAAGGACGTCCGCACCGTCGCCGCCGACCAGCTCCGCAGGCTGGAGCAGGCGATGGTGACGCGGCGCCGCTGGACGCCCGCCGAGTTCGGCGAGTACATCGTCCGGCACCCGCTCGTCTGGCACATCGCCCGCCGCCTGGTCTGGCTGGCGGAGGACGGCGGCACGACCGCCGCGTTCCGCATCGCCGAGGACCGGACCTTCGCCGACGCCGACGACGAGGCGTTCGCCCTCCCCGCGTCGGCCCGCGTCGGCGTCGCGCACCCGCTGGACCTCGGCGACACGGTGAAGGCGTGGTCGGAGGTCTTCGCCGACTACGAGATATCGCAACCGTTCCCGCAGCTCACCCGCCCCGTCCACACGCTGACCGAGCAGGAGCGCGGCAGCGGGCGGCTGGAGCGGTTCGAGGGCCTCAAGCTGCCCTTCGGCGACGTCCTCGGCCTGGTGAAGCTGGGCTGGGAGCGCGGCGCGCCGCTGGACGCCGGGGTCGAGCGGTGGATCTCCCGGCGCGTCGCCGACCGGCGGTACGTCGTCATCGACCTCGATCCCGGCTTCGCGGTCGGCGCGCTCGACGCCACCGGCGACCACCAGGTCCTCGAGTACGTGTGGCTCGCCGTGGAACCCGCCGACTTCTGGCCCAGCAAGGGGACGCCGCTGACGTTCGGCGAGCTGCACCCCGTCATGGCGTCCGAGATCCTGTCCGACCTGACCGCCCTCGCCGACAGGGCCGAGAAGTGAGCGGCGCGACCGCCCGGGCGACGGCTCACCGGCCGGGACGCGTCCCCCGGCGGCCCGGGCTCGGGACCCGCGGGCCCCGGCCGCCGCACGCGCCGTCCAGGACGGCGGCGACGCGGTCCAGCGTGGTGATCGGCGAGGTGTAGGGGAGGCGCAGATGGTGGGAGCAGGTCGCGTCGGCCGCGAAGGACGGCCCGGGTGAGAGTTCGAGCCCGTGCGCGCGGGCCCGGGCCGTCACGAGGTCGGATCGCACGGCGGTCAGGCGCAACCAGAGCGCGAGCCCACCCGGCGGGACGGTGAACCGCCAGCGGTCGTCTCCGGCCAGCAGCCCGCTCAGGTGGTCGCGCTGCCGCCGCAGGGCCGTCCGCCGGTGGTCCAGGACCGGTGCCGGGTCGCGGAGGAGCTCGGCGGCGACCATCTGCTGCGTCGGCGCCGCGGACAGCGGCTCGCACAGCGGATGGCGGGCCAGTTCGCCGACCAGCGCGGCCGTCCCGCGGATCCAGCCGACCCGCAGGCCGGCCCAGACCGTCTTGGCCGCGGAGCCGACGAGGACGGCGCGGGGTATCCGGGCAAGCGGCGCCGGCGCCGCCCGCAGATCGAGGTCGCGCATGGTCTCGTCCGCCACCACGGTCACCCGGTGCCGTTCGGCGAGCCGGGCCACGGTCCGCCGGGCGGCGCCCGGCATGAGCGCGCCGGTCGGGTTCTGGAAGTCGGGGACCAGGTAGGCCAGCCCGCCCGCCGCGGCCCGGAACGCGTCGTCGAGCTGGTCCAGGTCCCAGCCGTCCGTGGCGACCCGGCAGCCGGCCAGGCGGGTTCCGGCCGCACGGAAGCCGGCCAGCACGGCGGGATAGGTGGGGATCTCCACGGCCGCGGCCCGGGGGCGCAGGTGCGCCGTCAGCAGCGCGAGGGCCGCGCGCGCCCCCGAGGTGATCAGTATCTGCTCGGGCCGCGTGAGGAGTCCTTCGCCTGTGTAGCGGTCCGCGATCAGTGAGCGCAGCTCCGGCAGCCCCGCGCCGGTCTCTCCGCTTTCGGCCAGGACCGGGCCGGAACGCTCGGCCGCTCTCAGCAGTGCCCGCTGATACGCCGTGTGGGGCGCTGCCGGAACCGCCCTTCGCAGGTCGATGGCACCGTCCTCGCCGACGGCCGAGACCGGGGCGACGCGCATCGCCGCCTCCGGCGGAAGCCGCAGGGTGCTCGCGCTGCCGCGGCGCGTGTCGACCCATCCCTCGTCGCGGAGGATGTCCAGCGCCGCGGCCACCGTCCCCCGGCTCACGCCGAGCGCGGCGGCGGCACGGCGTTCGGCGGGAAGCGGGGAACCGACCCGCAACCGGCCGTCCAGGGCGGCGTCGCCGACCGCGTCGGCCAGCGCCCGTGCCAGGGCGACGCCCGGCCTTCGCCACACGCCCAGCGCTGCGGCCAACTGGAGGTCGGTGGTACGCATTGGTCCAGTTTGCCAAGATTGGCCCAGGATCTGTGACGCCGCCCTGGATACCCTCGCGCTCATGCATCCACGCCTCGCCGCAGATCTCGCCCGGCTTCCGGATCTCCTGCGGACGGTCGGCCTGAGCGCGAACGACATCCTCGGTCGCCTGGACGAGCAGCCGGTCGTTCCGCCCTTGCGCCTGCCCGACCCGGTGCCGCTCCCCGAGGAGGGGGCCGGGCTGGCGGCGGCGCTCACGGAGTTCACCCGCGAGTGGGCTCCGCTGCTGTCCGCCAGCGCCGGGCCCCGCTACCTCGGCTTCGTCACGGGCGGCGCCACGCCGGCCGCGCTGGCGGGCGACTGGCTGACCGCGGCCGCCGACCAGAACCCCACGTCGGCGCTCGACGGCGCGGGCCCGGAGCTCGAACGCCGGACGGTCGGCTGGCTGCGCGAGCTGTTCGGTCTCGGCGCCGCGCACCAGGGGGCGTTCGTCAGCGGTGCGACCATGTCCAACACGGTGGGCCTGGCGGTCGCCCGCGAATGGCTCGGCGAGCGCATGGGCGTCACCGTGGCGGAGGAGGGCACGGCGGCACTGGGACGGGTGCGCGTCCTGTCCGGAAGTCCGCATTCGAGCATCGGGAAGGGCCTGTCCATCCTCGGTCTCGGCCGTGCCTCGCTGGTTCAGGTGCCGGTTCTGCACGGCCGGGAGGCCGTCGACCCCGAGGCGCTGGAGCGGGCGTTGGCCCAGGCCGGCGGCCCGGCGATCGTGGTCGCCAACGCCGGCACGGTCAACACCGTCGACTTCGACGACCTCCGCGCCATCGCCGCGCTGCGGGAACGCCACGAGTTCTGGCTCCACGTCGACGCCGCCTTCGGCGCCTTCGCGGCGCTGTCGCCGGACCACGCGGACCTGGTCGCCGGACTCGACGCCGCCGACTCCATCTGCGTCGACCTGCACAAATGGCTGAACGTCCCCTACGACAGCGCCGTGCAGTTCACCCGCCACCGGCGCCTCCAGACCCGGGTGTTCCAGAACGCCGCCGCCTACCTCGGTCCGCTCGGCGAGACGCCCGACCCCGTCCACCTCACCCCGGAGAACTCCCGCCGCCTGCGCGCCCTCGCCGCCTGGTTCACGCTGCGGGCCTACGGGCGGGACGGGCACCGCGAGATCGTCCAGCGGAACATCGCCTGCGCCCGCGCCCTCGGGCGGGCCGTCGAGACGATCCCCGGCCTGCGCCTGCTCGCACCGGTCCGCCTGAACGTCGTGTGCTTCACGCTGGCCGGGGACCCCACCGCCGAGCGGCTCGCCGACCTCGCCGCCGACCTGAAGGACGAGGCGTTCCTCACCCCGACCACCTATGCCGGGGTGCCCGCGCTCCGCGCCGCCTTCAGCAACTGGCGCACCACCGAGGCCGACGTCCACCGCCTCACCGAGGCCCTGAGGAACACGCCCCCAGGGGCGGCCCGGAGCTCTGTCAGGCGGTCTTGAGGGTGCCGCCGTCGATGACGTGGTCGGCGCCGTGGATGTTGGCGGCACGGTCGGACAGCAGGAAGGCGACCAGGTCCGCCACCTCCTCGGGTTCGGTGATGCGCCCGGAGGCGATGCCGGCCTGTCCGGGCAGGCCCGCGAGCAGGTCGTCGTGGCCGATCCCGAACGCGGCCGCCACCTTGCCGCCGAAACCGTCCGGGTCGGTCCACAGCGGGCTGGCGACGACGCCGGGGGAGACGGTGTTCACGCGGACGCCGCGCGGCGCCAGTTCCTCGCTGAGCCGCTTTCCGAACAGGGCCAGCGCCGCCTTCGCCTCCGCGTAGCCGACCGGCGAGCCGGTGGGCGTCCGGGCGTTGATCGAGGAGATGTTCACGATCGCGCCCTTGCGCTCCAGGATGCTCGGCAGCGCCGCCTTGGTGGTCCACACCGCGCTGAACAGGTTGAGATCGAACATCCTCTGCCACTGCTCGTCGCCGACGTCGAGGAACCCGCCGACGGTCAGCCCGTCCGGGTCGCCCGCGCCGACGTTGTTGACGAGGAAGTCGATCCCGCCGACCGCGGCGAGCGCCTCGTCGACGACCGCCGTCGCCCCGTCGCGGGTGCTCAGGTCGACGGGCACGGCCGCGGCGGCGACCTTCTCCAGGTCGGGGGTGACGGTGCGGGCGGCGCCCACCACCCGGACGCCCTCCGCGGCCAGGGCCTGTGCGATCGCGAGGCCGATGCCGCGACTCGCGCCGGTGACCAGAGCGGTCCTTCCGCTGATGCCGAGATCCATGATCTTCCTTTCTGAACCAGTGAATTCTTGAACTAGAGGTCAAAAATGAGAGCGTAAAAAGGGCGTAAGTCCGAAGTGTCGCGCCTCAGAGGCCGGCCAGGGCGGTGTCGATGATCCGGTACAGCTCCGGTCGGCCGAACGTCTTGGCCATGACCCGCAGCCCGGCGAGGGTGGTCTGGAAGAGCAGCGCCTGCGCCTTGGCGTCGACGCCCCGGTCGACGTCGCCGTCCCGCTGCCCTTGCTCGATGCGGGCGGCGAACAGCCCGATCATGCGCTCCTCCATCCGGTGCACCGCGCGGGTGGCCTCCTCGTCGCGCCCGCCGAGCTCGCCGACCGTGTTCTGGGCCAGGCAGCCGCGGCGCACCGGCCCGTCCAGGTCCATGTCCACGAGCATCGCGAAGTACGCGCGGAAGCGCTCCCTGGTGGTGCCCGGCCGCCAGAGGAACTCCTCGGTCAGCTCCACGCCGCTCCGGCTGTAGAGGTCCAACGCCTTGGCGAACAGCTCGCGCTTGGAGCCGAAGGAGTGGTACAGGCTGCCCTTGGCCACTCCGGTCGCCTCGGCCAGGTCGGCGGGGGACGTGTCGGCGTAGCCCTTGGTCCAGAACGTCTCCATCGCCCGCGCGACGACCACGTCCGGTTCGAAGCCCTTCGGTCTCCCCATGCCGCGACCGTAGCGAGTATTTGACCTAGAGGTCAAATACTCGTGCGGCGCGAGCCGGGCGCCACTCAGGCCCGCCGCTTGCCGCGGCCGCTCAGACGAAGGCGGAGCGGTGGTCGCGGACGAACTGTTCGAAGGTCGTCGGCTCGCGGCCGGTGAGGTCGCGGACCGTCGTGGTGACGGTCTCCGCGCCGCCGTCCCGGTACGCGCGGCTCACCTCGATCAGGGCGTCGGCGTGGAACGCGGGCAGGCCGCGTTCCAGCATGGCGGCTCGGGCGTCGGCGTCCGAGAGCCCGACGAAGCGGACCGGCGTGTCCAGGACCTGGGAGAGCACCCCGGCGGCGTCGTCGTAGGTCAGCGCCTCGGGGCCCGTGATGGCGTGGACGCGGCCGTCATGACCGTCGGTGGTGAGCACGTGGGCGGCGACCCGGGCGATGTCGCGGACGTCGACGAAGCTGATGGGGGCGTCGGCGCGGGGCTGGGCGAACCGGCCGGCCGACCTGATCGACGCGGCGAACTGGCGGGAGAAGTTCTGCATGTAGAAGTTCGGCCGCAGGAACGTCCACCGCAGGCCGGACTCCTGGAGCGCCGCCTCCGCGGGCCGGTGGAGGCGGGCGATGGGCGTCAGCTCCTCGTCGGCCCGCCAGACCGACAACTTGACGACCCGGGAAACGCCCGCCGCGGTCGCCGCCTCGACGAGGTTGAGCTCCTGGCGGGTCTGGTCGGGCCCCATCGCGCCGACCAGGAACACCGCGTCGGCGTCGCGCAGCGCCGGCGGAAGCGTCGCGGGCCGGCCGAGGTCGATCCGGACGGCGTCCAGGCCGGCGGCGGCCGCCTGGTCGACGTCGCGCTGCGCGTGGTACGCGGCGCGGACCGGCTGCCCGGCGGTGTGCAGTATCTCGAGGAGCGCCGAACCCACGGCCCCGCCCGCTCCCGTCACCAAGATCATGCCGCGCATGCTATCCGCCGTGCCGGCGGGGAAGATCTCTATCTTTGGGCGGAGTGTCCGAGGGGTCCCCTAGCGTTGGGGCATGGAAGATCACCCCTCGGAGGGGCCGGAGGACGTGGACACGGGGTACCAGCGGCCGCCGGCGGAGGTGCGGTTCGCCGGCGAGCTGGAGAGGCTCCGCGAGAGCGACACCGGGCCGAGGCCGCCCGGCTGGGCGCTCGGCCTGACGGCCGCGCGGCGGTTCATCGTCGGGGACGAGGCGCTCGGCGTCCGCCGCAAGTTCGTCGGCGACACCGCCCTCATCGACCGGGCCCTGGTCACCCTCGCCACCAGCCGGGGGCTGATGCTCGTCGGCGAGCCCGGGACGGCGAAGTCGCTGCTGTCGGAGCTGATCGCGGCGGCGGTCAGCGGCACCTCCACGCTGACCATCCAGGGCGGCGCGGCCACCACCGAGGACCAGATCAAGTACTCGTGGAACTACGCGCTGCTGGTCTCGGAGGGGCCCTCCACGCGCTCCCTCGTCCCGGCGCCGCTGCTCACCGGGATGGCCGAGGGCAAGGTCGTCCGGTTCGAGGAGATCACCCGCTGCCCGCTGGAGGTGCAGGACTCGCTGCTGTCGCCGCTGTCCGACCGCGTCCTGGCGATCCCGGAGCTGTCCCGCGCGGCCTCCGGCGGGAGCGGGGCGCCCTCGTCCCACGGGGGGCAGAGCGCGGACGCGATGGTGTTCGCCCGCGACGGCTTCAACATCATCGCGACCGCCAACACCCGCGACCGCGGCGTCAACGAGATGAGCGCCGCGCTCAAGCGGCGGTTCAACTTCGAGACCGTGTTCCCGATCGCCGACTTCGCGACCGAGCTGGACCTGGTCGAGCAGGAGGCGGGGCGGCTGCTGGAGCACAGCGGGGTGGAGGTCGCGCCGCGCCGGGACGTCCTCGAAGTGCTCGTCACCGTGTTCCGGGAACTGCGCGACGCCACCACCGAGGAGGGCCGGTCGATGGACCGGCTGTCGGCGGTGATGAGCACCGCCGAGGCGGTCTCGGTCGCCCACCAGGTCGGGGTGCGCGGCTGGTTCCTGCGCGGCGAGGAGGGCGGGGCCGCCGACATCGTCGAGTGCCTCGCCGGCACCGCCGCCAAGGACAACCCCGAGGACCTGGCCCGGCTGCGCCGCTACCTGGAGCAGCAGGCTCCCCGCCGCGACGGGGAGCAGTGGAAGGCGCTGCACGCCGCCCGGCACCTGCTGCCCGGCTGATGGCCGCCACGTTCGTCGGCGTCCGGCACCACAGCCCCGCCTGCGCCCGCCTCGTCCGGGAGACGATCCGGCGGCTGCGGCCCGCGTACGTGCTGGTGGAGGGGCCCGCCGACTTCGGCGACCGGATCGGCGAGCTGCTCCTCGGCCACGAGCCGCCCGTCGCGGTCTTCAGCTACTACCGCGACGACGAGCGCGTGCACGCGTCCTGGTCGCCGTTCTGCGCCTACTCCCCGGAGTGGGTCGCGCTGAACGAGGGCCGGGCCGCCGGTGCGGAGCTGCGGTTCATCGACCTGCCCGCCTGGCACCCGGCGTTCGCCGGGCGGAGCAACCGCTACGCCGACGCCGAGCGCCGCTACGCCGAGGTGACCGGGCGGCTGTGCCGGGAGTTCGCCGTCGACAACACCGACATCCTCTGGGACCACCTGTTCGAGATCGACGCGGAGAACACGGCGGAGCGGCTCGACGCCTACTTCGGGCTCGTGCGGGGCGAGGCGGAGGCCGGGGAGGACGACGCCGCCCGCGAGTCCTACATGGCGGAGTGGGTGCGGGCCGCCGAGGCCGACGCCGGAGACCGCCCCGTCGTCGTGGTGACCGGCGGATTCCACAAGCCGGCCCTCGAAGCGCTCGCCGCGTCCGGCGGCACGGCGTGGCCTCACGTGCCCGAGCCGCCCGGCGACTCCACCGGCGGCAGCTTCCTCGTCCCGTACTCGTTCCGGCGCCTCGACGCGTTCACCGGCTACCAGTCGGGCATGCCGTCGCCCGAGTACTACCAGCGGCTCTGGGAGGACGGCCCCGACGCGGCGGCCGGGGCGCTGGTGGAGACGGTCGTGGCCCGGCTGCGCGGGCGGGGGCAGGTCGTGTCGACCTCCGACCTGATCGCCGCGCGGACCCTCACCGCCGGCCTCACCCGCCTGCGCGGCCACCCCGCGCCGGCCCGCACCGACCTGCTCGACGGCCTGGTGTCCGCGCTGGTCAACGACGACCTCGACCAGCGGCTCCCGTGGACCTCCCGCGGCGCGCTCGCGCCGGGGGCGCACCCGGCCGTCGCCGAGATGGTGGACGCGCTGAGCGGCGACCGGACCGGGCGCCTGCACGCCGACACGCCCGCCCCGCCGCTCGTGGGGAACGCGACGGCCGAGCTGGCGCGCCTCGGGCTCGACCGCGGCGGCCCGGTCGTGCTGAAGCTGACGACCCCGCGCGGGCTGGAGCGGAGCCGGGCGCTGCACCGCCTGCGCGTCCTGCGGATCCCCTTCGCCGAGCGCGAGTCCGGCCCCGCCACGGGCGCCGACCCGGAGCTGGAGGAGCGCTGGACCCTGGACGCCGCCGACCGCGACGGGCGCCGCCACGCCGCGCTCATCGAGGCGGGCGCCTACGGGCCCACGCTGGCCGACGCCGCGGCGGCCGCCCTGGACGAGCGGATGGACGCCGCGGGCGCCGACATGGAGGGCCTCGCCGCCGTGCTGTTCGACGCGGCGCTGTGCGGCTGCGCCGACCAGTCCGGCCGGATCGCCGAGTCGATCTCCGCCGGGATCGCGGGCGCCTCCGACATCGCCGCGCTCGGGGCCGCGCTCGAATCCGTCCTCGGGCTGTGGCGGCACGACCGCGTCCTCGGCACGGCCGGCAGCCCGCTGTTCGGCACGGTCGTCGAGGAGTGCGCCGACCGGATCCTGTGGCTGGCCGAGGGCGTGCGCGGCGGTCCCGCGCCCGCCGACCTGCGCCGGCTGCGCGCCCTCGCCGCCGTCCGCGACGCGCTCCTGCACGCCTCCGGCACGCTGCGCCTCGACCGGGCCGCGGCGCTCGGCGTCGCCCGCCGCGTCGCCGCCGGATCCGGCGCCCCGCCCGACCTGCGCGGCGCCGCCTTCGGGCTCGCCCGCGTCCTCGGCGACGCCTCCGACCCGGCCCGGGCGATGCGCGGAGCGGCGGTCCCGGCGACGTTCGGCGACTGGCTCGCCGGGCTGTTCGCGCTGGCCAGGCAGGAGGTGCTCGACCCGGGCGCCGCCCTTCTCGGCGTCCTGGACGAGCTGGTCGGCGGGCTGAGCGAGGAGGACTTCCTCATCGCGCTGCCCGCGCTGCGGCAGGCGTTCGAGTTCTTCCCGCCCCGCGAGCGCGCCGCCATCGCCCAGGGGCTGCTGGACCGGCGCGACCTTCGCGGCTCCGCCCGCGCGCTGCTGCGCGCGCCGGAAGCGCCGCTGCTCACCGCCGAGGCCCTCGCGCTGGACGCCCGCGTGGACAAGGCCCTCGCGGCGGCGGGCCTCGCGGCGGACGCGGGAAGCCGGCCTTCGACCGAGAGCGGGGAGGGGACATCGTGATCCCGCCTGACCTGGAACGCTGGCGGCTCGTCCTCGGCGCGCCCGCCGAGCCGTGCACGGGCGCGCTGGAGGGCGGGGCCGCCGAACGGGCCGCGGCGCTCGGCTGGCTGTACGGGCGCGACCCCGAGCTCGCCAGGCGCGGCGTGCGGCGCGGCTCCGGCGGGGACGGCGACGCCGCGGCCGGCCGGTCCGACGACCGCACCGGCGGGACCGGGCCGTCCCAGCTCACCACCGTCGACTGGCTCGACGCCGTGCACCGGCTGTTCCCCAAGGAGACGATCGAGCGGCTCGAACGCGACGCCGTCGAGCGGTACGAGATCCACGAGATCGTCACCGACCCGGCCGTCCTGGAGCGCATCGAGCCGGACGAGGCGCTGCTGCGCGCCGTCCTGCGGACCAAGCACCTGATGAACCCCGAGGTCCTCGCGCTGGCCCGCCGGATCGTGGAGGCCGTCGTCCGGCAGCTGATGGAGCGGCTGGCCACCGAGGTCCGGCAGGCGTTCCACGGCACCCGTTCGCGGCGGCCCAGCCGCGTGAAGAACTCCCGCAACTTCGACTTCCACGGCACCGTCCGCGCCAACCTCGCCCACTACCGCCCGGACGAGCGCCGCCTCTACATCGAGAACCCGAGGTTCGTGTCCCGGACCAGGCGGCACGTCGAGCAGTGGCAGATGATCCTGCTCGTCGACCAGTCGGGGTCCATGGTCGGGTCCGTGGTGCACGCCGCCGTCACCGCCGCGTGCCTGTGGGGGCTGCCCGGCCTCAAGACGCACCTCGTCGCGTTCGACACCTCCGTCGTCGACCTCAGCTCCGACGTGACGGACCCGGCCGAGCTGCTGATGAAGGTGCAGCTGGGCGGCGGGACCGACATCGGCCGGGCCGTGGCCTACGGGGCCGGCCTGGTGGAGAACCCCCGCCGCGCGATCGTCGCGGTCATCACCGACTTCTACGAGGGCGGGAGCGAGCACCGGCTCGTCGAGGAGGTGCGGCGGCTCGTCCAGCAGGGCACGCACGTGCTCGGGCTGGCGGCGCTCGACGAGGCGGCCAACCCCTCCTACGACCGGAGGACGGCGCAGCGCCTCGCCGACGAGGGCGCCCACGTCGGCGCGATGACGCCGGGGCAGCTCGCCGAGTTCGTCGCGGAACGGATCGGCCGGTGACCCGCGCCGACCTGCTCGCGCTGACCCCGGACGCGCTCGCCGCCCTCGCCAACCGCGGCCTGGTCAAGCGCGCCGCCAAGGATCTGGACGCCGGCGCCGGCCCCGAGATCACCGTCTCCCCGGACGGCGGGGTCGACGGCGCCTTCCCCGACGGCACCACGGCGTCCCTGCCCGCCGGGGCGGGGCTGGAGGCCGCGCGGTGCTCGTGCGCGGCGACCGGCACGTGCCGCCACCGGATCTGCCTCGTCCTGGCCTACCAGCGGACCGCCGCCGCACCGGAGGCGCCCGAGGCTCAGGAGCCGGGGCCCGGCTGGTCGCCGGGGGCCTTCGACGACGACGCGCTCGCCCGCGTCCTCGGGCGGCGCGCCCTCACCGCCGCGCGCCGCGCCCTCCGCACCGGGTACTCGGCGAAGATCTGCCGCCCCACCGCGCGGGAGCCGGTGGCGCAGGTGGAGCTGCAGACCTGCACGGTCCGGTTCCTGGTGCCGGGGGAGCTCGGCTACGTCCACACCGACGCGGTGGCGGCGGTGCGCGGCGAGGTCACGGTGCTGGCCGTCTGGGCGTTCCGCGCCGCCGACGAGCGCGGCCTGGAGGGCGAGGAGATCCGGCTGGAGGTCGGCGGCTCGGCCGGGGCCGGCGGCGACGGCCTCGACGCCGCGCTCGACCTCGCCGACCAGGTCCTGCTGGAGGGCGCGGCGCACACCGGGCCCGTCCTCGCGACCGCGCTGGAACGCACCGCCGCCGACCTGGCGGCGTCCGGCCAGCACTGGCCCGCCGCCGCGCTCGGCGACCTGGCCGGGCAGCTCGCCGCCCACCACGACCGCCGCGCCGACCACGACCCGGCGCGCGTCGCGGAGCTCCTCGCCGAGGTCCACGCCCGGCACCGCGCCGCGCACGGCGGCGCCGCCCGCTCCCAGGTGCTCGGCACGCAGGAGGCGGCGGACACGCCGCTGCGCCGCGTCCGCCTCGCCGCCCTCGGCTGCCGCGTCGGCGGCACGTCCGCGGCCCGCACCGCCGACGTCTACCTCGCGCACACCGCCACCGGCGTCGTCCTGGTGCTGAAGCGGCGCTGGGACGTCCCGGACGGCGACCGGCTCACCGGCGCCGACCTGGCCGGGCGCCGCGTCCTCGGGGCGCCGCTGCGGTCCCTCGCCGCCGCGAACGTCGTGTCCGAGAGCGCCTCGCGCAGCGCGGGACGGGTCGTCCGGGTCACCTCCGGGCGGATCGCGAAGACGACGGTCACCCCGCTCGGCGACGCCTGGGAGGGCCTGCCCGCCGGGCTGCTGGTGCGCGACCTGGCCGCCGAGGAGCGGGCCCTGGACGCGCTCCCGCCCCGGCTCGTGCGGCCCCGCGTGGAGGCGGAGCTCGTCCGCGTCGTCGAGATCGCCGAGGTCCGCCACATCGGCTACCGCCCCGGGGCGCAGCGGCTGGAGGCCGTGGTCGCCGACGCGGCGGGCGTCCCGGCCGTCGTCTCCGCCGACTACAGCCCCCACCGGCCCGCCGCCCTGGACGCCCTGGCCGACGCGCTCGCGACCGAGCCCCGGTTCGTGTCGGGCGCCGTCCGCAGGGACCGCGGGGGCCTCGTCATCGACCCGTTGGCCGTGCTGACCGCCGGCGGTCCCGTCGTCCCCGACCTGGCTCCCGGCGAAGGCACCGCCGCCCTCGGGTCCCCGCCCCAGGCCGTGCCGGACCCGCTCGGCGACGCCCTGGAGGAGGCGCTCGCCGCCTGCGCTCAGGCGGCCCACCGCGGCCTCCTGCGCCTGCCGTCCGGCGTGCGGGAACGCCTCGTCCGCGCGGGCGCGGCGCTGGATCGCGTCGGCCTGCGCACCTGCGCCGGGACGCTCGGCGCCCTCACCGCGGCGCTCGCGGCCGACGACCCGGAGGGCATGACCCGCGCCTGGGCCACCGCCCACATCCGCCTGGTCACCGCGGCCGAGCTGCGCTGACGCGCCGCTACGCGCGGCAGGTGAGCGGGCGGCCCCCGTTGAGGGCGACCATGTCGCCGAGGGCGGCGACCAGGTCGATCGGCGCCCCGGGCGGCTGCCCGTCCAGTTCGGCGTAGGCGCGGTGCAGGTTGCCCACGAGGCGCTCGGGGTCGGTCAGCTCCGCGTACGGGCCGAGGTCGGTCTCGCGGGCGGCCTCCAGCGGCGCCAGCCCGGCCTGCCGGGCCTCGGCGGCGGTCGCCTGGACGAACCGCGCGTAGCCGAGCACCCGGTCGATGAGCTCGGGACCGGCGACGGGCCCGTGCCCGGGGACGATCGTCTCCGCGCCCAGCGGCGCGACGACCTCCTCCAGGACCTCGACCGCGCCCGCGACCGAGCCCTGCATCAGGAACGGGGTGCCGCCGTTGAACAGCAGGTCGCCGCAGAACAGCACCCGCCGCTCGGGGATCCAGACGATGGAGTCGTTGGTGGTGTGCGCGGGCGTCCCGACGTGCCGGACCTCGCAGCGCAGGTCGTCCACCCACAGGGTCAGGCCGTCGGTGTAGGTGAGGAACGGCGGCTCGATCTCGACGGCGCCCCAGTCGACCTTCGTCCAGAACGGCTCGTCGAACGGCAGGCCCCAGCTGAGCGCGCCCTCCCGCGTGCCCTCGTGGCCGACGACGGTCGCCCCGGAGAACAGGTAGTTGCCGAAGGTGTGGTCGCCGTGGTGGTGGGTGTTGACCAGCGTCCGGACGGGACGGTCCGTGACCGACCGGATCGACTCCAGGTAGGCGCGGGTGCGGCGCTCGGTCGAGCAGGAGTCGACGCTCGTCACCCCCCGCGCGCCCGCGAGGAAGCCGGCGTTGTTGATCCACCAGGTGCCGTCCGGCTGGAGGTAGGCGAAGATCCCGTCGGAGACCTCCTGCAGCCGCGGGCTCCCCGGTCCCTCGCGGTCGGGTGCGTCGCTCATGGGGAAGTGTAACCGGCGCCGGGCGCGGCCGCCGGTCGCGGCGGGACGCGGTCAGTACTCCGCCAGGGTCGTCAGCAGGTGCGGGCGCGGTGAGGACTCGCGGGCCGACGGCTCCCGCGACCCGGCGGACCGCAGCACCTCCCCGGCGCCGAGCACGGCCGCGTCGCCGGTGTCGTCCCCGACCCGCGCGCCGAGCCCCGTCCGGTCCCGGATCAGCCTCTCCAGGCCGGGCAGCCGGGCGCTGCCGCCGGTGAGCGTGATGCCGACGCCGAGCAGGTCGCCGGAGATCTCGGGCGAGCAGCCGGCGAGCCCGGCGCCGATCGCGTCCACGATCCGCGCCACCGGGCCGGTGATCGCGCGGGCGACGTCCGCGGTGGTGAGGACGACGCCGCGCGGCATGCCCGTCGCGATGTCGCGCCCGTGCACGACGGTCTGCCGCACCGGGCGGCGGCCGAGCGGCGGCACCGCGCCGACCTCCAGCTTGGCCGCCTCCGCCGCCGCCTGCGACAGCGCGATGCCGTGCTCCTGGCGGACGAGCGCGGCGATGGCGCGGTCCAGCGTCGACCCGCCGATGTGCGCGGTGTGCGAGGTGACCAGGCCGCCGAAAGCGATGACGCCCACGTCGGTGACCTCCGCGCCGATGTCGGCGATCACCGTGATGTCGGGCCGCCCGCAGGAGGTCATGCCCATGCCGATGGCGGCGGCGATGGGCGTCGGCACGAGCGTGAGCCGGCGCGCGCCCGCCTGGTAGGCGGAGAACTGCAGCGCCCGGTAGTGGACGGAGGTCAGCCCGCTCGGGACCGTGACGACCAGGCGCGGTCGCGCGGTGTAGTGCCGCCGGTGGTGGCGGCGCACCAGGTGCCGCATGAGGTACTCGGCCTCGTCGGTCTCGGTCGGCGCGCCTTCGCGGATGGGCCGTACGAGCGTGACGTCGGGGTTGCGCCCGGCCATCTCCCGTGCCGGGACGCCGAGGGCGAGGATGCGCCCGGTATCGCGGGAGCGTGCGAGCAGCGACGGTTCGCGGCAGACGACGCCGCGGCCCTTCACATGCATCCGCACGGTCGCGCTGCCCAGGTCGATAGCGGTGTCCCGGCCCGCGAAATCCCACATCGCGTCCCTCCCAATCGCCCTGTTCGCCGCAAGAGTCCAGATGATTCGATTCCCGTGCGGCCTGCGGCGATGCCCACGCCCGGGTAAGCGAATCGCAACGACCTGGTGATCTGGGATCCGACATGTCCGGAACGCGATGCGCGGTGCGGCGCCCGCCCGGGACGCAATCCCGGGCGGGCGCCAAAAGATCATGTAGGGACGGTGCCGGGGCGCGCGCCCCGCGCCCCCCACCCGCGCCGGGCCCGGACGGCGCCCGCCGCCCGGCACGCCCCGTACAGCAGGAACGAGATCGTGGTGACGTACGGGCTGATCGGAATGCTGGACCCGATCGACAGCAGGATGCCGCCCAGCACCGACACCGTCGCCAGCGCCGCGCTCAGCAGCGGCGCCAGCACCGGCGACGCGGTGACCCGCACCGCCGCCGCGGCCGGAGTGCAGAGCAGCGCGAGCACCAGCAGCGCGCCCACGACCTGCACGGACACGGCCACCGCGAGGCCGAGCACCAGCAGGAAGGCCGGCGACAGCGCCCGCACCGGCACGCCCCGCGCCGCCGCCATGTCCGGGTCCAGGCTCGCGAAGGCCAGCGGGCGCCACATGACCGCGAGGCACGCCAGCACCACCGCCGACGTCGCGAGCAGCCACGACAGCCGCGGCGTGTCGATCGCGACGATCTGCCCGGTGAGAAGCCCGAACTTGTTGGCCGACCGGCCCTGGTAGAGCGACAGGAACAGCACGCCGAGCCCCAGCCCGAACGGCATCAGCACGCCGATGGCCGAGCCGCGGTCGCGCGCCTTCGCGCCGAGCACCCCGATCAGGCCGGCGGCCACCAGGGCCCCCGCGATCGAACCGCCCGCCACGCTCGCCCCGGCCAGCAGGGCGGCGGCCGCGCCGGCGAACGACAGCTCGCTGATGCCGTGCACGGCGAACGCCAGGTCGCGCATCACGACGAACGTCCCGGCGAGCCCGCCGACCAGTCCGAGCACGGCCCCCGCGACGAGCGAGTTGCGCACGAGCCCGAGCAGCGCCCCGTAGTCCCGGAAGTTGAAGATCTCGTGCCAGGCCTCTTGCCAGCTCATGCCGTCTCCTGGCGGGAACTTCGGGCTTCGCGGGCGGCGCCCAGGTCGAGGTACCGGTCGGCGAAGGGGAGGATCGGGTCGATCTCGTGCGTGACGAACACGACGGCGGTGCCGTGGTCGCGGCGGAGCCGGTCCACGAGTCCGGCGACGACGCGCTGGTGCTCGGCGTCCAGCGAGGCCAGCGGCTCGTCGCACAGCAGGACGCGCGGACCGGTGACCAGGGCCTGCGCGATGCGCACGCGCTGCAGCTCCCCGCCCGACAGGAGTTCGACCGGGACGTCGGCGAACGCGGCGGCGCCCACGTCGGCGAGGACGGCCTCGACCCGGCGGCGCGCGTCCCGGCGCGGTCGCCAGGGCCCCCAGCGGTGGCCGTCGACGCCGAGCCGCACGAGGTCGCGGGCGCGCAGCGGAGTGTGCGGCGGGACGGCCCGGTGCTGCGGGACGTAGCCGACGGCGTCGCTGCCCCGCCGGGGGCGGCGCCCGTCCACCACGACCGTTCCGGACGACAGCCGCTGGAGTCCGAGCAGCACCCTGAGCAGGCTGGTCTTCCCCGACCCGTTGGAGCCGACGACGGCGAGGAACTCGCCGGGCCGCACGTCGAGGTCCAGCCCGCGCCACAGGGTCCGCTCGCCGTAGGCCAGGGTCGCGCCGCGCAGGGCGATCACGAGAGCGCCTTCGCGAGCGCGGCGATGGTGCCGTCCATCCAGGCGACGTAGTCCCGGCCGGCCGGCAGGGTCTCGGTGACCGGCACCACCGGCACGCCCGCCTCGCGGGCCGCCTCGCGCACCTTGGCGGTCTCCGGGCCGCTCGTCTGCACGTTCACGACGAGCGCCCGCACCTTCCGGCCGGTGAGCAGCGCCAGCGTGTCGCGCAGCGCCCGCGGCGGGACGTCGTCCCCCTCCTCGACCGCCTCGGCGAACTCCTCCGGCGTCCGGTCGACCAGCCCGGCCGCGTCCAGCAGGTGGCCCGGGACGGGCTCGGTGACCGCCACGCCGTCGCCGGAATGCGCGGCCCTGACCGCCGCCGCCTTCCCCTCCAGCGTCTTCAGCCTCGCCTTGAAGGCGGCGGCGTTCGCCGCGAACGTCCGCGCGTCCTCGGGGTCGGCCTCGGCGAGCGCGGCGGAGATCCGGTCGGCCAGCAGCGCGACGGAGGGAAGGTCGTACCAGACGTGCTCGTTCAGCTCCTCGCCGGCCGGAGCGGTCTTCCCGGAGATCTGGACGGCGTTGAGCACCCGGGCCTTGGAACCCGACCCCTTCAGCAGCGTCTCCATGAAGTCGTCGTAGCCGCCGCCGTTCTCGATGACCACACCGGCCCTGGACAGCGCGAGCCTGGTGCGCGTCCCCGCCTCGAAGGAGTGCGGGTCCTGCGCGGGGTCGCTGATGAACGAGGTCACCTTCACCCGGTCCCCGCCGATCTGGCGGGCGATGTCCCCGTACACGTTGGTCGAGGCCACGACCGAGACCGCCTCCGCGGCCCCGGCGCCGGAGGACGACCCGCAGGCGGCGGCCCCGAGCGACGCGAGGGTGAGGGCGGCGCCGGCCCCGAGGACGCGGGCGCGCTGAGCAGACATCATGGAAGCTCCTGAAAATGAAAACGATTTTCAGTGGCAACTTAACATGACTCGCCCCTTTGGTCCCGTTTCCTTGCCGCCTCGGCAACGTCCCCGCACGCAGAAGGCCGCCGTCCCGGTTCCGGGACGGCGGCCTTCGAGGCGGTCGTTCTAGCGCTTGCGCAGTACCCCGCCGTACTCGTAGATGCCGCGGTCCAGCTTGGAGGCGCCCTCGTACCGCTCCAGCTCGGGCGGCACGGGGGCGAGCGGCGGCTGCACGTCCAGCGGGCGCCAGTCGACCAGGTTGCACAGGCCCGGCTCGACGGGGTCGAAGTCCGACAGCAGCGCGTCGATCTCGGCGGGCGTCCGCGTCTGCCACGGGATGCCCGCCCCGGTGACCTGCGCGGTCATCTCGGCGCTGCGCACCGGGTCGTCGCAGGCGACCTGGGAGAAGGTCAGGTGGCTGCCCGGCGCGGCCCGGTCCATGATCGTGTGCAGCACGCGGCGGGGGTCGTCGGCGTCGGGCAGGTGGTGGCCGACCGACAGGAACAGGGTCGCGACCGGCTCGTCGAAGTCGATCAGCCGCTTGACCTCGGGGTCCTCCAGGATGGTGTCCTGGTCGCGCATGTCGCCCTGGATGACCGTGGTCGAGGAGTCGCCGGCCAGCAGCGCCCTGCCGTGGGCGAGGACGATCGGGTCGATGTCCACGTAGACGACGCGCGCGTCCGGCGCGAAGTCGCGGGCGACCTGGTGCACGTTCGCGTCGGTCGGCAGGCCGCAGCCCATGTCGATGAACTGGCGGATCCCCGCCTCGGCGGCCAGGTACCGGACGGCGCGGTACAGGAACAGGCGGTTCTGCCGGGTGATGTCGAGCCCGGCGGGGTGGTGCTCCAGCTGCGCCCGGATGAACTGCCGGTCGACCTCGTAGTTGTCCTTGCCGCCGAGAAGCCAGCCGTAGGCGCGGGCGGACGTCGGGACGTCGTGGGGGATGTCCGCCAGGGACGGCCTGTCTTGATCGTTCACAGGGGGAACGCTACCCCGCCGCGGCCCGGGGCGGGGGTTCTCCGCGTTCCGGACCGCGGCCGCGGGTCACCAGGCGAACGCCTCCGGCACGGGGCCCGGGCCGGGGAAGATCTCGTCCAGGGCGGACAGGAACTCCTCCGGAAGCTCCAGCGCGGCGGCGCGGACGGCGGAGTCGAGCTGCTCGCGGACGCGCGGGCCGACGATCGGGCCCGTCACGCCCGGGCGGGTGAGGAGCCAGGCGAGGCCGACGTCGCCCGGCTCCAGACCGTGCTCGCCGCACAGGTCCTCGTAGGCTAGTCCCCTCCGGGTCAAGTGCGACGCGCCCCCCGGCGCCGCGCGCCGCGCGGGCGGCGCCGGGGCGGGCGGAAAGGGGCTAGGGAGTGGCGTACTCCGCCCACGGCTCGGTGCCGGGGCCGTTCCAGAACGATCTCGGATGCGCCACGGCTCTCGGCCGGGGCTCAGGCTTTGACTCGTTCGACGGTCTGTCGCTTCGCGGAGCCTGTGCCGCGGAATCGTCCGGCCTCGTGGAGTGGCCGCCGGGTGGCGCGGCCTTTTCCGCCGGGATGTGTCCGGGGGCGGTGATTGGGGGATTGTCGGATTTCTTGTTATTTGTATGGTGTGATGGCGGAATCTGGGGGGTCCGCTCGCTATCAGGGGGCTGGTCGGCGCGCTTCTCGGCGCTCATCCGGTCGATCTTCTCGACGAGCTCCCGCACGGACGGCGACCACTCCCGGTAGGCGGGCGCGCCGGGCCGTACCGCGCCCGCGAACTGTCGCTTGCGCGCCGCGCCGAACCTGTCGATGCGGACCCTGGCCCCCGAATTGGGCGCGTGCAGGAAACGGCCGTGCCCCACGTACATGCCGACGTGGCTGCGGCCGTGGAAGAAGATGAGGTCACCGGGCTTGAGGCTCCCGATCCCCACCTTCCGGTCCACCCTGCGGTACTGGGCGTAGGTGACACGGGGGATCTTGACGCCCGCCCGCCGCCACGCGGCCATCATCAGCCCGGAGCAGTCGTAGCCGCCCGCGCCCGTCCCGCCCCACTGGTAGGGCTTGCCGATCTGTTTGCGGGCGAACCGCAGCGCCTTCTTGGCGCGCTTGCGCTGGAGGGTCTCCCGCGTCCGGTACCTGTCGTACGCCTGGACCTTCTCCAGGGTGGCCGCGTCGAGGTGCAGGCTTCTCAGCACCGTCGGGTTGAGCGCGGCGAAGGCCGTGGAACCCAGCGGGACCGTCAGCGCGAGCCCGGTCACCGTGGCCGTGACGGCCGTGCGGAGCATGCCCCGTTTTCGGCCGGCCGCCCGGCCGCGGCCGGGATGGCCCGCGATCGCTGCGCTTGCGCTTCCGGGCTCCTGCGAGTGGCGTGGGGTGGACATTCCTCTGGTCTCCGTTTCCGTTCGGGTATCGGCAGGTGATCATCATCCCGCCGAGGGATCGGGTACCCGTTGATCGGCACGGAATTGTCGAGGACGGCCGATTTTACTTGATCATGGCGCGGAATTGGAGGCGGCCTTCAGTGTCTTTTGTCAGGCGGTCAGATGCGCCAGCGATTTCAGCGGAACGGGGAGCCAGGCCGGTCTGTTCTGCGCCTCGTAACGCACCTCGTAGACGGCCTTCTCGAATTCGAACGCGCGGATGAGGACCGAATGCGCGGCCGGATCCGGTCCGCCGGCCCCCGCGTAGCCGCGGCAGAACGCGGCGCGGTTGCGCGCCGCCCAGGCGTGCGCCCGGGTCTCCAGCCGCGGCCCCGACTCGCTCGGCACCGTGCCCGCCTTGGTGATGAGGAACCGCGCCGCGTACTCGAACGAGCGGAGCATCCCGGCGACGTCGCGCAGCGGGTGCGCGAGGGCCCGGCGCTCGCTCTGCGTCCGCGCCGGCTCGCCCTCGAAGTCCAGCACCGTCCACCCGGACTCGGTGCGCAGGACCTGGCCGAGGTGGTAGTCGCCGTGCACGCGCTGGACGGGCAGCGGCTCGGCCCGCGCGGCCAGGTCAAGGAACGCCTCGGTGAGCGCCTTGGCGTGCGGCGCGAGCGCGGGTACCGCGCGGCAGGTGCCGGTCAGCTCGGCGTTCATCCGCGCGGCCGTCGCGCGGACCTCCCCGGCCGGGACGACCGTGACGCCGAACGCGTCGGCGAGCGCCCGGTGCACCTCGGCGGTGGCCGCGCCGAGCCGTTCGGCCTCGGCGGCGAAGTCGCCGCCGGCGGCGCTCGCGTCGAGCTCCGCCCACTCGTCGCCGCCGGGCGGCGGCGTGTGCGCGAACCAGTCCCGGACGCTGGCGATCGCGAGGCTCCACCCGTCCACGCCGGTGTGCAGGTAGTCCGACAGGAGGGCGAGCGTCACCGGCTCCGCGCCCTCGCCCGCCCGCGCCCCGTGCCCCGGTTCCAGCTCGATCCAGCCGAGGACGGCCGGGACGTGCGCGCAGCCGCGGCGGCTCAGCGCGAGGTTGACCTCCAGGTCGAGGTTGACGCCGGGGGACAGGCGGCGGAACAGCTTGCAGATGTACTCGTCGCCGAACAGTAACGAGGTGTTGCTCTGCTCGGCGGTCATCGGCAGGCTCGCCAGGTCCGTCCGGATGCGGGCGCCGCCCGCGTGGTGGAACCGCAGCGGGCCCGCGGACGCCCCGCTCGCCATGGCCTCCAGCAGCACCCGGGTCAGGTCCGGGTCGTGCGCGGCGTCGTACAGCCGGGCCTTCGCGGACCGGTCGCCGCAGGGCCCGCCGATCTCGACGTGCCGGAGCCGGTCGGGAAGGTCGCGGCGGGCGCCGAGGAGGAGCTGGTAGTGGTCGGTGGTGTCGTCCCGGCGGACGTGGAGGACGAGGTGGTGCAGGGAGGGGTCGCCGGATCGAAGTTCGGTGGCGGTGCCGATGGCGAGGTCGTGGATGGGGCCGTCCTTGCCGCCGAACCACCGCTGCCGCGGCAGCCACTCGGCGAGGTCCCGGACGAGGTCCCGCTCTGGAGGAAGCACGGTCAGACGGTCCTTCCCGCGCGGGTGCCCGGCCCCGCGTCCGCGCCCGCCACGGGATCGCCGTCCTCAGGAGGGACCAGCTGGAACCAGTAGAAGCCGTGCCCGGGCAGGGTGAGCAGGTACGGGAGTTCGCCGATGGCGGGGAACTGGACGCCGCCCATGCACTCGACGGGCGCGTAGCCCTCGAAGCGCCGCAGGTCCAGCTCGACCGGCTGGGGGAACCGGGACAGGTTGCTGACGCACAGGACGGTGTCCATCTCGCCCCAGGGGCTCTCGTCCTCGGTGATCTCGCGGGTGAAGGCCAGGACGGAGGGGTTGGAGGCGGACAGTTCGACGTAGGAGCCGACGCCGAAGACGGGGTGGCGCTGGCGGATCTCG
>NZ_JBEZJQ010000043.1:0-55544 GCF_040653135.1 Actinomadura sp. NPDC048021 | reverse complement strand
GGCCCGCCGAACTGCCCGCGCTGCGGGAGTCGGTGAAGGGACGGCCCCGCCGCGCGTGGGGGCGAGCGCGCACGGGCCATGAAGCGCCGGGCGTGCGGCCCGTTCTTCTTCGCGGGACGGCGGGGCGGCGGCCGCTCCCGCGACCATTGACGACCAAGCGCTCGCTTGACTCCGGACACGGCGGAACGGCACGGTGATGGTCCCCGACACGCGAGGAGCACCATGGCGCCGCTGGACGGACTGCGCGTCCTCGACCTGACGATGTGGCGGCCCGGGCCGTACGCGACGCAGCTGCTCGCCCAGCTCGGCGCCGACGTGATCAAGGTGGAGCCGCCCGGCGGGGAGCCGATGCGGATGTTCCGCGACCACTTCGACGTCCTCAACCGGCACAAGCGCGGCATGGTGCTCGACCTCAAGTCCGAGGACGGGCTCGCGGCGCTCAGGGAACTGGCCGCGGACGCCGAGGTCTTCGTCGAGGGGTTCAGGCCGGGCGTCGCCGAGCGGCTGGGCGTGGGCCACCGGACCCTCAGGGCGCTGAACCCTCGGCTCGTCTACTGCTCCATCTCCGGATACGGCGCGGAGGGCCCGCTCAGGGACGTTCCGGGACACGACATCAACTACCGCGCCCACGCGGCCGCGCTGCCCCCCGACGCCGTGTCGCCGGAGGCCGACGAGCTTCCCCTCGCGGACATGGCGGCCGCGACGACCGCCGCCTTCGCGATCACGGCCGCCTGCCTCAAGGCCCGCGAGACGGGGGTCGGCGACCGCATCGACCTCGGCATGGCGGACGTCCTGGCGCACTGGGTCGGCACCGTCCCGGCGGCGACCCGCCGGTCGGGCGCGGGGCCGGTGCCGGGCTACGGCGTCTACCCGACCAGGGACGGCCAGAAGATCACCCTCGGCGTCGTGTCCGAGGAGAAGCTCTGGGCGGCGACCTGCCGCGCGCTCGGCATCGGCGAGCACGCCGCCGTCCCGTTCGCCGAGCGGCTCCAGCGGATCCGCGAGCTGGACGGCGCGGTCGCCTCCGCGGTCGCCGGGCTCACCCGGGAAGAGGCCGTCGAGCGACTGGCGCGGGCGGGGGCCCCGGTGGCGCCCCTGCTGTCCCGCGCCGAGATGCTCGAACTCGACCACTTCAGGGCGCGCAGGGTCCAGGACGAGGGACCGGTGCGGACGGCCGTCCACCCGCCGCTCCCGCGGGGAGCGGTTCCGGAGCTGGACGAGCACCGGGGCCAGGGCTGGCGTCTCACGGAGTGATATACGGGTGGGATTGTCCGATCCCTTTGGCATGCTTGTGACGTGAACGCGCGTGCGATGAGTCCCGTCCTGGTCGGCAGGTCGGCCGAACTGCGGCAGCTGCGGGACGCCCTCGCCGCCGCGCCGGGCGCCGTGCTGCTCGGCGGCGACGCGGGCCTCGGCAAGACCCGCCTGGTCAGGGAGTTCAGCCGGGAGGCCGACGCCAGGACGCTGGTCGGCGGCTGCCTGGAGCTCGGTTCCGACGGCCTTCCCTTCGCGCCGTTCACCACGATCCTGCGCGGGCTCGTCCGCGACATCGGCGTCGACGGCGTCGCCGGGCTCGTCCCGCGCGGCGACACCGGCGCCCTGGCCCGGCTGCTGCCCGAGTTCGGGGAGCCGGAGAGCGACGCCGCGTCCGGCGAGGAGCGCGCCCGGCTGTTCGAGGTCGTGCTGACGCTGCTGGAGCGGCTCGCCGAGCGCGGCCCGGTCGTGCTCGTCATCGAGGACGCCCACTGGGCGGACCGGTCCACCCGCGACCTGCTGGCCTTCCTGATCCGCAATCTCGGCTCGGCGCCGCTGCTGATCGTCATGACCTACCGGTCGGACGAGCTGCACCGCACCCATCCGCTGCGCCAGCTGCTCGCCGGGCTGGAGCGGCTCGAACGCGTCCGCCGGACGGAGATCGGCCGGCTGGCCCGCGCCGACGTCGCCGCGCTCGTCACCGAGCTGCTCGGCCACATCCCGCCGCCCGGCCTCGTCGAGCGGATCGAGGCCCGCAGCGAGGGCAACCCCCTGTTCATCGAGGCGCTGCTCGACGACGACGGCACGCTGGCCTGCGAGCTGCCCGAGTCGCTGCGCGACCTGCTGCTGGCGGGCGTCCAGCGGCTCCCCGAGGAGACGCAGGACGTCCTGCGGGACGCCAGCGGCGGCAGCACCCGCATCGAGCACGCGCTGCTGGCCGCGGTGTCCCGGCTCGACGACGCCGCGCTGACCCGCGTCCTGCGGCCCGCCGTCGCCGCCAACGTCCTGGTCGTGGACGGCGACGGCTACGCGTTCCGGCACGCCCTGATCCGCGAGGCCGTCCACGACGACCTGCTGCCGGGCGAGTACACGCGCCTGCACACCCGCTACGCCGAGGCCCTGGAGAAGGACCCCGGGCTCGTCCCGGCCCGGCGGCTCTGGGTCGAGCTGAGCTACCACTGGACGCAGGCCCACGACAGCACGTGGGCGCTGGTCGCGTCCTGGCGCGCGGCGCGCGAGGCCCGCAAGGCGGTCGCCTACGCCGAGTGCCTGGCGATGCTCGAACGCGTGCTCCAGCTGTGGGACAAGGTCCCCGACGCGGCGGAGCGCATCGGCGCCGACCACGTCTCGGTCCTGGAGGACGCCGCGAACGCCGCCGACCTGGCCGGCGAGTTCGACCGCGGCATCAAGCTCACGACCGCCGCGCTGAAGGAGGTCGAGGCCGCCGACGGCGAGCGCGACACCGCCCGCTGGGCGGCGCTGCTCGAACAGCGCGGCCGCATGCTCTACCACGTGGCGCGCCCCGGCTTCGTCGAGGACCTGCGCGCCGCGGTGGACGCGCTGCCGGCCGACCCGCCGACCATCCTGCGCGCCCGGGCCCTGTCCACGCTCGGCAACTACGTGCGCATCACCACCTCCATCGAGGCGGCCCGCGAGGCGGCGCTGGAGTCCCTGTCCATCGCGCGCGCCCTCGGCGACCCCGTCGCGGAGACCGAGGCGCTCATCACGCTGTTCTGCGCCGACATCGACTACGACGACGAGACGCGCCTCGCCGAGGTCGGGGAGAGCGCCGAGCGCAGCGGCAACCACCGGGTGCTGCTCCGCTACTACGTGATCAGGTCGCACTTCCTGGAGGGCTCCGGACGGCACGAGGAGGCCGCCGCCGTCGCCGGGCACGGCGCGGAGCTGGCCCGCCAGTACGGCGTGGGCCGCACGCAGGGAACGTTCCTGTCCATCAACGAGGCCGAGCCGCTGGTCTCGCTCGGCCGGTGGGACGAGGCCCTGGCCGTGATGAACCACGCCCTGGAGCAGGACCCCGCCATCACGACCCGCACCTCGCTGCTCGTCCTGTCCGGCTGGGTGGCGCTCGTGCGCGGCGACATCGCGACGGCCAAGGCGCGGCTGGCGAGGTCGCGCGAGATCATGAAGCTCAAGCTGAAGTGGATGAAGACGCAGGACTACTTCAGCACCCTCTGGCTGGAGGCGAACATCGCCTTCGCCGAGGGACGCCCCGAGGCCGCGCTGGCGGCGCTGGAGCCCGTCCTGCAGCACACCGGCATGCCGGACGACGCCCGCTACACCTGGCCCGCGCTCATCGTGGGCGCGGCGGCCTGCGGCGAGATCGGCGCCACCGCCGAGGAGCGTCTGCGGCGCCTGGAGGAGCGCGCCGCCGCCCTCGGGACGAGCGGCCCGCTCCAGCACGCGCACTGCCTCACGTTCGCCGCCGAACTGTCCCGGGCGCGCGGCATCCTCGACCGGGCCGCCTGGGAGGAGGCCGCGGCCGCCTGGGAGGACCTCGGCAACCCCTACTACCGGGCGCGGGCCCTGGCCCGCGCGGCGGAGGCCGCGCTCGCGGCCGGCGACCACGAGGCCGCCGCGTCGGTCCTGCACACCGCCGCGCTGATCACCGACGCGCTGGGCGCCCGGCCCCTGGCGGAGAGGGTCGCCGACCTGCTGCGCCGCACCCGGATGCCGCGCCGCGGCGACGCCGCCGCGCCGCTCGGGCTGACGCCCCGCGAGTTCGAGGTGCTGCGCCTGGTCGCCGAGGGCCGCAGCAACCGCGACATCGCCGAGGCGCTGTTCATCTCGGTGAAGACGGCCAGCGTCCACGTGTCGAACATCCTCGGCAAGCTGGAGGTGGCGAGCCGCGGCGAGGCCGCCGCGACCGCGCACCGGCTGGCCCTGTTCGCCACCCCGAAGGTCGGCGCCTGAGCGGGCGCCCGCCCGCCTGATTCACGGCGGGGAATCTCCCCTCCCGGGATTCCCCACCGCGAACCGTCGGACCACACGGGAACTTTCGTGGCTGGCCTTTCGGGGACGCGGCCCGCGGAAGCAGGCGGTGCTTCTCCGCCCGGAGAGGCGGACCGGGACCCCGTCCGGCCACTGCACAGTCTTGCGGTCCCGGGCCCGGACGGCGATGCGAGACATACCGTTTCGGCGTCAAGAAAAAAGCGACGGGGACGGGCCACCGGTGGTGACCCGTCCCCGTCCGCGCGCGGAACGCGGCGCTAGCGCGGGACGCGCGCGACGCAGAAGACCGTCTGGCCGAACGGCGGCTTGACGAAGCGCTCGATGGTGCGGGTGAGCGGCACGACCGTCCGGTCGTAGATCTTGACGAGCTTCGGGTCGGGGTAGCCGGCGCCGCCGCGGCGGACCGCGAACCACCAGGCGATCCCGCCCAGGAAGTTGATCGGCTTGAGCACCTCGGGGACGAGCCCGGCCTCCCGGACCGACGCCTCGAGCGTGGCCGGCGTGTACCGGGTGACGTGCCCGACCTTGCGGTCGAAGTCGCCGTAGAGCTGCATGTAGCCGGGCACCCAGATGACGATGCGGCCGCCCGGCTCGGTGACGGCGGCGAGGTCGCGCAGCGCCTGCACGTCGTCCTTGATGTGCTCCAGCACGTTCATCATCACGACGGTGTCGACCTTGCGCCGGATCTTGATGTCGGCGGGCAGGGCCAGGTCGATGACCTCGACGTCGTCGTTGCCTTCGTGGCGCTTGCGCAGCTCGCCGACGCAGTACGGGTCGTTGTCGCTGACGACGAGGTAGTCCAGGCGCCCGGCGAACTGCTCGGAGAAGTGCCCGAGGCCGGAGCCCACCTCCAGCATGGAGCGGCCGACGTGCGGGGCCACGGTCTGGTACTCGTACTCGCGGTAGTTGCGGGCCTCGTCCCCGCCCAGGTGGTTCTCCAGCGCGCCCTCTCCGGCGGCGGGCTGGACGACGTCCCCGTCAGGGGCGGGCCCGGCGGCCGTTCCGGCCTTCTTCGGACCGCTGCCGAGGAGGCTGAGGAGGGTGCCTGCGATGGACTTCTTCTGACCAGATGACTGCATTACTTCCCGCTCGCTGGGTGCGTTGGCGTTCGGCTTCTCGCTCGCCGGACCGTTCCCCCGCCCCCTCGGGACGGTTCGATCTCTGGCGCGAAGGTCGGGTCAGTCTACTCCCGCGCCGAAGCCGGACGCCCCGCGACGGCGGGACGCCCTCCCGAGGCCGCGATCCGCCGGGCGTGTCGCGGCCGATCCCCCTCCCGCCGGGTCAGCCGATCGTCCGGTGCACGTCCTCCCGCTCGCTCGGGCCCGGCTCGGACGGCGCGATCCACGGCCCCGGGATGGACGGGTCCAGGACGCCCTCCTCCACCCAGGCGAAGTCCCCGGCGAGGACGGCCCGCGCCAGCTTCACGTCCATCGCGTCGGTGTTGCGCCACAGCCCGTCGAACAGCTCCTCGACGCGGACGCGCGCCTGCCGGCAGAAGGCGTCGGCGAGCAGCAGGGCGGATCTGCCCGGCGCCGTGGCCGGCCCCGTGCCGTTCGCGCCCATGCTGCCGAGCGGCCCCTGGTCGGACGCGTCGGCGGTCGCGCGGACGCAGACCGCGCTCATCGCGAACAGCTCGGCGCCGATGTCGACCATGCGGCCGAGGAACCCCTGCCGGTACTCCAGGCCGCCCTGCCAGCGTCCCGCCGCGTAGAAGGTCGACCGGGCCAGCTTGCGGGACGCCCGCTCGACGTACCGCAGGTGCCGGGCCAGCGGGCCGAACTCGGCGTAGGCGTTCGGGCGGTGCCCGGCGCCGGTGACGAGCGTCGGCAGCCAGCGCGCGTAGAACCCGCCCGCCTTCGCCGCGGCCCGCGCCTTGCGCCCGGCGGAGGCGTCCGGGTCGATGATGTCCCCGGCCACCGACAGGTGCGCGTCGACGGCCTCGCGGGCGATCAGCAGATGCATGATCTCGCTGGAGCCCTCGAAGATCCGGTTGATGCGCAGGTCGCGGAGCAGCTGCTCGGCGGGCACGCCCCGCTCGCCGCGCGCCGCGAGCGACTCGGCCGTCTCGTAGCCGCGCCCGCCGCGCAGCTGCACCAGCTCGTCGGCCACGCGGCACGCCATCTCCGACGACCACAGCTTGGCCAGCGCCGCCTCGATCCGGATGTCGTTCCGCTCGTCGTCGGCGAGCTGCCCGGACAGGTCGAGCATCGCCTCCATCGCGTACGCGGTCGCCGCGATGAAGGCGATCTTGGTGGCGACGGCCTCGTGCTCGCCGACCGGCCGCCCCCACTGCACCCGCTCCCTGGACCACTGCCGGGCGACCCCGGCGGCCCACTTGCCGCCCGCCGCGCAGATGGCGGGCAGCGACAGCCGCCCGGTGTTGAGCGTGGTCAGCGCGATCTTCAGGCCCGCGCCCTCCGCGCCGATCAGGTTCGCCTTCGGGACCCGCACGTCGTGGAAGCGCGTGACGCCGTTCTCGATGCCGCGCAGCCCCATGAACGCGTTGCGGTTCTCGACGGTGATGCCGGGCGTGGCCATGTCCACGATGAACGCGGAGATGCCGCCGCGGTGCCCGTCCGACTTCGGCACGCGCGCCATCACCACGACGAGGTCGGCGACGACGCCGTTGGTCGTCCACAGCTTGACCCCGTTGAGGACGTAGTCGTCCCCGTCGGGGACGGCCGTGGCGCGCAGCCGCGCCGGGTCGGAGCCGACGTCGGGCTCGGTGAGCAGGAACGCGCTGACCTCCCGGGCGCAGCGCGGCAGCCAGGCGTCCTTCTGCTCGGGCGTCCCGAACATCTTGACCGGCTGCGGGACGCCGATCGACTGGTGCGCCGACAGCAGCGCCCCGAGGGCCGGGCTGACCGACCCCGCCACCATCAGCGCGCGGCCGTAGTAGAGCTGGCTGAGCCCGAGCCCCCCGTACTTCTCGGGGATCTTCATGCCGAGCGCGCCGAGGTCGCGCAGGCCCCGCACGACCTTGTCCGGGATGCGCGCCTCCCGCTCGATCCGCGCCGGGTCGACCTCGGCGGCGCAGAACGCGGCGAGCTTGGCGAGGAACCCCTCGCCCTTCGCCCGCTGCTCCGGCGACGGGCGGGGGTGCGGATGGATCAGGTCGAGGCGCAGGTCGCCGAGGAACAGCTGCTTGCCGAAGCTCGGCAGCCGCCACTCGGACTCCCGGGCCTCCTCGGCCACCTTGCGGGCCGTCCGCTCGTCGACGTGCTCGTGGGTTCGCTGGCTCATGTGATCGAAGTTTCCACTGGTCGGAAGCGGAAACCCCGGCCGGCTCACCCGGTCGCCATGTCCTCGAACATGTCGCGCAGGATGAGGAGCCCCTTGGTCAGGGTCTCCCGGTCCGTGGCGAACGACAGCCGGACCGAGCCCTCACCGCCGAACTCGCTTCCCGGGCGGACCGCCACCCCCCGCTCGCGGGCGTTCGCGGCCACCTGCACGGACGTCAGCCGCGAGTCGTGCCCGACGAACGCGTAGAACGTGCCGTCGGGGGCCCGCAGCCGGGTGCCGGGCACGCCGTCGAGCAGCCGCATCACCAGCTCGCGCCGCCCCCGGTACTCGTCCAGCATCCGCCGGACGGGCTCCTGGGGTCCGGTGAGAGCCGCCAGCGCCGCGTGCTGCACCGCGGTGTTGAGGGGACCGGCCATGCGGGTGTGCACCACCGCGGCCGCGGCGACCACGTCGGGCGGTGCGACCAGGTATCCGATGCGCCACCCCGTCATCGCGTACGTCTTGGAGAACGTCTGGACGTACAGCACCCGCTCGGCGAGGCCGGGGATGTCCAGGACGGAGGTGAACCGCCGGGGGTCGTAGACGATCTCGTCGTACGCCTCGTCGGCCAGGACCAGCAGGCCGTGCCGCTCGGCGATGTCCCGCAGCCCCTCCAGCTCCTCCGCCGAGTACACGACGCCGGTCGGGTTGCACGGGTTGCAGATCGCGACCATCCGGGCGCCGGGAGCGGCCGCGGCCACCGCGTCCAGGTCCAGGTGCAGGTCGTCGCGCTGCGGCACGAGGACGGGCTCGCCCCCGGCCATCCGCACCAGGTCGGCGTAGAGGGAGTAGGTCGGGACGGGGATGACGACCCGGTCGCCAGGGTCGACGCAGGCGAGGATCGTCGCGGCCAGGGCTCCGCTGCCGCCGTGGGTGACGAGGACCTGGTCCGCCGCCCGCCCCGGCCGGCCGGGGCCGCCGGCCTGCCGGGCCAGGGCCTCCCGGAGGTCGGGGGCGCCGTTCCAGGCGGCGTAGTGGGTGGCGCCCGCCTCGACCGCGGCGGCGTGCGCCGCGCGGATGTGTTCGGGGGTCGCGAAGTCCGGCTCGCCCGACGCCAGGGAGATCACGTCCGCCGGCGGGCGGGTGGAGGGCCGCAGGGAGTGCCGGAGCACCTCCCGCACGCGGTCCGACGGGGTGAATGCGGTCACGGGCGCTCCTGCTGGCTCGTCGCTGATGTTTCCGGTGAGGTGGGGGAGAGGTCGCCGTAGACGTCGGGCCGCCGCTCGCGGGCGACGTCCACGACGCGGCGGGCGTCGGCCAGAGGCCAGCGGTGGAGGCGGGCGCGGACGACGGGATCCCGCGGACCGTGGTCGCCGGTGAGGATCCGGCCGGTGGGCCCGGCGACCAGGCTGCGGCCGGCGAAGTCCGCGCCGTGCTCGCTGCCCAGACGGTTGGCGAGCACGTAGTACGCGGTGCTCTCCCACGCGCGCGTCACCGCGCGGTGGGCGAGGATGTCCTCGGGGACGCCCGGGTCGGGGGCGTAGGCGAAGACGCAGACCAGGATCTCGGCCCCGGCCACGACCTGCCGGCGCGTGGCCTCGGGGAACCGCGAGTCGTGGCAGACCGACAGCCCGACGCGGCCGAGGCCGGTGTCCAGGACGTCGAACCGGCGCCCGGAGTCGAAGTACTTCGGCTCCTGGTCCCACAGGTGCACCTTGCGGTGCGCGCCGATCGTCTCGCCGTCCGGGCCGATGAGGAGGAGCGTGTTGTACAGCTCCTCGCCGCCCCCGCGTTCGGCCAGGCCGACGATGACGTGGGTTCCGGTCTCGCGTGCCGCGCGGCCGAGCGCCTCGGTGGTGCGGCCGGGGATGGTGTCGGCGGCGGCGGCCAGCCGGCGCCGGAAGTCGTCGCCGCCGTCCGGCGGGAGGTAGCCGGTGGTGGCCAGCTCGGGGAAGACGACGAGGTCGGTGGGCCGGCCGGCCGCCTCCGCCCGCACGGCGGCGGCCATGGCCTCGAGGTTGCCGGCCAGGTCGAGCGGCCGCGGATCGAACTGGACGATCGCGACGTCGACGTGGTCCTTCATGCCGTGCCGCCTTTCACAGGATCGTCGAGAGGAACCCGCGGGTCCTCTCGTGCAGGGGGTCGGCGATCACGTCGCGCGCGGGGCCGACCTCGACGACGCGGCCCTGGTCCATGAAGACGAGGCTGTCGCCGGCCTCGCGGGCGAACCCGGTCTCGTGGGTGACGACGATCATCGTCATGCCGGTGCGGGCGAGGTCCCGGATCACCGCGAGGACCTCGCCGACGAGTTCGGGGTCCAGCGCGGAGGTGGGTTCGTCGAACAGCATCACCTTGGGGTCCATCGCGAGGGCGCGGGCGATCGCCACGCGCTGCTGCTGCCCTCCCGAGAGCTGCCGGGGATAGCTGCCGGCCTTGTTGGCGAGCCCCACGTCGGCGAGGAGCTTCCTGCCGATGGCCTCTGCTTCGCCCTGCCTGACCCCCTTCACCCGGATCTGGGCGGCGGTGACGTTCTCCAGCACGGTCATGTGCGGGAAGAGGTTGAAGTGCTGGAAGACCATGCCGATCTGGGACCGCTGGCGGCAGACCTCCCTGCCGCCGAGGTGCTGGAGGCGTCCGCCCCTCCCCTCGCGGTAGCCGACGAGTTCCCCGTCGACCCGGATGCGTCCGGCGTCGATCGTCTCCAGGTTGTGGATGCAGCGCAGGAAGGTGCTCTTCCCGGACCCGGACGGTCCCATCACGCAGACCGTCTCGCCGCGCTCGACCGTCAGCGACACGCCGTTGAGGACCGGCGTGGCGCCGTAGGACTTGTGCACGTTGTCGGCGTGCACCATCGGTTGCTCCATGGCGGCCCTCCTCCTAGATCTTCCGCAGAATGGGCATGCGCCGCTTGAGGGCGGCGAAGCGGTCGACGCCGTCGTCGAGGTGACCGCGTGAGAAGTACCGCTCCACGTAGCGCTGGCCGATCGACAGGACGGTGACGAGGACGAGGTACCAGATCGAGGCGACGATGAGCAGGGGGATCGTGCCGAACGTGCGGTTGTAGATGGTCTGGGCGGAGTGCAGGAGCTCGGGCACCGCGATGACGCTCGCGAGGGCCGAGTACTTGAGCATGGCGATGATCTGGTTGCCGGTGGGCGGGACGATCGCCCGCATCGCCTGCGGGAGCACGATGCGCCGGACGACCTGGACGGGGGTGAAGCCGAGCGCCTTGGCGGCGACGGTCTGCCCCCGGTCGACCGAGAGGATGCCCGCGCGGACGATCTCGGCGTAGTACGCCGCCTCGTTGAGGCTCAGCCCGATCACGGCCGCGGTGAAGGACGTCATCACCCGGTTGCTGTCGACGGCGGCGAACTCCGGTCCCCCGAAGGGGACGCCCAGCTTGAAGTGCGGGTAGAGCGTCGCGATGTTGTACCAGAAGATCAGCTGGACCAGCACGGGCGTGCCGCGGAAGAACCAGACGTAGGCGCTCGAGGCGAGGTAGGCCGCCGAGTTGTTCGACAGGCGCATCACGCCGAGGACGATCCCCAGCGCGATGGCGATGAGCATCGACAGGGCGACGAGCTGCGCCGTGACGGCGGTGCCCTTGAGGATCTCGGGGGCGAAGAGGTACTCGCCGACGACGTCCCATTCGAATCCGGGATTGGTGAACAGGGCGTGGGTCAGCCACACCGCCACGAAGGCCACGAGGAGCCACGCGATCCAGTTGCCCGGTTCCCGGGCGCGGCCGGCCTCGACCGGCGTCGCCTCGCTCGGATCGGGGTGCGGGACGACCTCGTGGGCGCGGGGGCGGTTCGGCCGCCCCCCGCCGGAGGCGGCCGGCCGCGCGACGTCAGGACCCGGTTTCATTGCGGATCTCGCTCGTCTTGAGGGCCTGGTCGGTGACCTTCCACCTTTCGAGGATCTTCTGGTACGTGCCGTCGTTCATCAGGGACAGCAGCGCCGCCTGCACGGCCTTCCCGACTTCGGGCTGCTTCTTGGAGTACGCGATCCCCGAGAGGGTGCGGGACCCGGGGATCGTCTCCTTGCCCATCACCAGGCCGTTGCCCGAGGTGGCCGCCACGTACTCGCCCACCGCGCGGTTGGTGAGGAAGACGCCGCGCTTGTTGCCCACGGCGAGGATCGTGGCCGCGCTCTTGTCGAAGACGTGGATCGTCATCTTGGGCTTGCCCTTGGCGACGCATTCCTTCTCGGAGTACTGCCGCGTGAAGTCGAGGGGCCCGGTCCCCTGGGTGCCCAAGAACGTCTTCCCGCACATGTCGGCGGGGGTGACCTGGGGGGAGTAGTCCTTGTGCTGGATGATCCCCAGCGTGTTCTGGATGTAGTCGACGAAGTTCACCGCCCGGAGCCGTTCGGGCGTGGTGACGAGCTGGCTGACCGCCACGTCGTAGCGGCCGTTCTGCACGCTGGGGATGATGGTGTCGGCGCCGAGGTCGGCGATGCTGGTCTTCAGGCCGAGCTTCCTGCCGATCGCCTGGACCATGAGGACGTCGATGCCCGTGGTCTGCCCGCTGTCGTCCTTGTAGGAGAACGGCGGCCAGTCGAGCTCGCTCGCCACCTTCAGGGTGCCGGACTTCCTCAGCGCCTCCGGCAGTTCGGCCTGCGCCTTCTTGTCGACGGCGATCGCGTCGATCTTGAGGGCCGCCCCGGTGTCGGGTCCCTTGCCGTCCTCGGCGGAGGTGACCCCGCAGGCCGTCAGGGCCACCGCCGCCGAGGCGGCCAGGAGCAGCGCGCGGTCACGTCGAGAGTGTCGCAGTACGTTCATGGGGTCCTCGTTCGGGTCGTGCCGTGTCCTTGGGGCCCGCCGTAGGTGGACGGCTCGGGCGTGGTCCAGCCGTCCAGCAGGGACGGGTCGAGGTCGAAGATCTCGATGTGCAGGGGGCGGCAGTGCTCGGTGGTGTCCTGCGCGCCCGGTCCCCAGCGGGGCTGGGAGAGGTCGCCGCCGCGGCAGTTCGACAGCGCGCACAGCAGCGGGATCTCGGCGAGGAACTCGATGTGGTCGCCGGGCTTCGCGGGGGACGCCGCGGTGTAGTACTTGCCGTCGACCAGCCCCGTCAGCTGGAAGACGTTCAGGACGTCGTGCACGTCCATCTCGCCCAGCCCGAACGGCTCGACGGCGGAGACGAGGTTCGTGTGGCAGTGGTCGTCCACGTCCTCGCCGGTCAGCAGCTTCTTCATGTGCGGGTCGCAGCGGGAGCCGAGCAGGTCGTGGCAGCCGCCGCCGTACTCGTCGACGCCGTAGGCGACGCTGTCACCGGTGATCGTCAGCATCGGCCGCAGGTAGGGCAGGCAGGACCACAGGCGGTCGCCGGTCGTGACGTGCGTGCCCTGGATCTGGCGGGTGCGCGCGGCCCAGAACCGCTCGCGCGGGTTGTCCGCGTTGAAGAAGTTGAAGTCGCCGACCTGCGGGCCTTCGGGCGTCGACACCCGGCAGACCTGGCCCGCCTCGACGCGCCACGCCTTCCCCGTGCGGATGGGGAGGGTGAACTCCTCGACGAGGGTGCGGCGGTCGGTCGCCTCGCCGATCGCCTCGTACATCGCGGTGTCGGTGTACTTGCTCGGCAGGATGCCGGCCGGATAGATCGGCTCGGGGCGCTGAGAGGTGGTCATTCGCCGTCTCCGCTCGTGATGGTCATGACGAGATTGCCCATGTCGTCGACCCGGACGGATCCGGAGGGGCCGACGACGACCGTCGACTCCGTCTCCTCGATCAGCGCGGGCCCGGCGACGGTGCTGCCCGGGGCGAGGTCGACGCGGCGGTACACCGGCGTGTCGGTGTAGTCGCCGACTTCCGCGAAGTACGCGGGGCGGGTGCCGAGGGGGGCCGCGGAGTGCGCGGCGGCGCCGGTGGCGAGTTCCACGGTCCTCACCACGGGCGAGGAGAGCGCGCGCAGCCGCCAGGAGATGACCTGGGCGGGCATGCCCTTGAGGACCCGGTCGAACCGGGCGCGGTACTCGGTCTCGAAGGCTTCGACCAGGCCGGCCGTGTCGTGGTCGCGGACGACGTCGAGCGGGATCGGCACCGTCAGCTCGTATCCCTGGCCCACGTACCGCATGTCGGCGGCGGCCTCCAGCCTGACGTCCGCGGGGTCGACGTCCGCCTCGTCGAGCTGTGCCCGCGCCTGGCTCTCCAGTTCCTTCAGGACGGCGTCCACGGCGTTCCAGTCCGGCTCGTCGAGGGGGACGACCAGCGACGTCGTGCACTCGACGGCGCGGGGCGCCACCAGCATGCCGATCGCGGACGCGACGCCGGCCCCGCGCGGGAAGACGACCTCGCCGATGTGGAGGAGGCGGGCGACGTCGTAGGCGTGCACGGGCCCGGCCCCGCCGAAGGCGACCATCCGGTAGCGGCGCGGGTCGCGCCCCTGCTCGGAGATGTAGAGGCGGGCCGCGGTCGCCATGGCGTTGTTGACGACGTCGGCGATGCCGGCGGCCGTGGTGCGCCTGTCGGTGCGCAGGCGGGCGGCCAGCAGGTCCAGGGCCCGTCCCGCGGCGGCGGTGTCCAGCGTCATGGCGCCGCCGAGGAAGCTGTCCGGCGCCAGGTAGCCGAGCTCCAGGTCCGCGTCGGTGACGGTGGGCTCGATGCCGCCCTTGCCGTAGCAGGCGGGGCCGGGGACGGCGCCGGAGCTGCGCGGGCCGACCTTGAGCAGCCCGAGGTCGTCGACCCAGGCGACGCTGCCGCCGCCGGCGCCGATCTCGATGAGGTCGACGGTCGGCACCCGGACGGGGAACCCGCTGCCCCGCTTGAAGCGGTGGGCGCGGGCCACCTCCATCAGGTGGGTGCGCGCGGGCGCGCCGTCGTGGACCAGGGAGACCTTCGCGGTCGTGCCGCCCATGTCGAACGCGACGACGTCCTCGAAGCCGCAGGTCGTCGCCATGTGGGCGGCGGCCATGGCGCCGGCGGCCGGTCCGGACTCGACCAGGGCGATCGGGCGCTCGGAGGCGGCGCGGGCCGTGGTGATGCCGCCGTCCGACAGCATGATCATCGGTGGGGTGCCGAGCCGGTCGGCGAGCCGCCGCAGGTACCGGGTGGCCAGCGGCTGCACGAAGGCGTTGGCGGCCGCGGTGGAGAACCGCTCGTACTCCCGGATCTCGGGCGCCACGTCGGCGGAGGCGCAGACGGTGAGCTCGGGGAACGCCTCGCGCAGGATCTCGACCGCGCGCCGCTCGTGCACCCCGTTGCGGTAGGAGTTGATGAACCCGACGGCGACCGCCTGCACGCCCTGGTCGAGGAGCCGGCGGCCGGCCTCGCGCACCGCGTCCTCGTCGAGCGGCTCGACCTCGGAGCCGTCGGCTCCGATCCGCCCGTCCACCGTCAGCCTCAGGTGCCGGGGCACCAGCGCCTCGGCGCGGCGCAGGAAGAGGTCGAAGGTGTCGTAGCGCAGCTCGTTGGCGATCTCGAGGACGTCGCGCCACCCGGTGGTGGTGATCAGTCCGGTCGGGGCGCCGCGGCGCTCGATCAGGGCGTTGGTGACGAGGGTGGTGCCGTGCACGACGAGCGGGGCCCCGCCGAGGGCGTTCAGGCCGTCGATGATGGCGTCGGTCGGGTCGTCCGGGGTGGTGGGGAGCTTGTGCACCTCCACCACGCCGCGGACGGGGTCGTGGACGGCGATGTCGGTGAAGGTTCCGCCGACGTCGACGCCGGCGATTCTGGGGACCTGGATGTCGTTCACAGTCCGTAGACCTCCCGGGCCGCGGTCTCCGAGACGAGTCCGGCGTGGACGTCGGCCCGGACGGCGTCGCGGTCGCGCTCGGCCGGGTCGCCGTAACCGCCGCCGCCCGGATAGTCGATGTTGATCCGGTCTCCCGGACGGATCCTGCTGCGTCCCTTGAGCGGGAAGCCGTCGCCGCGGCCGTTGACCGTCACCCGGGAGGCCCCGCCCGCGTGGCCGCCGAGAATGCCCTCGGGGCGGTTGCGGACGTGTTCCACGAAGAGGGACAGCGTGCACTCGCCGGGGGCGAGCAGCTCGATCTCGACGTTCTGCCCGAGACCGCCGCGGTACTTCCCCGCTCCGCCGGAGTCGGGGAGGAGCTCCTTGCGCCGGATCCGCAGCGGGGCGGTGGCCTCCAGGGCCTCCATGGAGCCGGCCTCGATGTTCGAGGGGAAGCACGTCGTCGACAGGCCGTCGGCGACCGGGCGGGCCCCCATGCCGCCGTTGATGAACGGGATGGCGGTGAACTGCCTCCCGGACTCGTCGCGCGGGCCCGAGATCACGGCGCGCAGCGACGGCGCGCTGCCCGACTCGGCGATCACCCGGTCGGGGATGACGGGCGCCAGGGCCTTGTAGAGGGTGATGGCCAGGCAGTGGCCGACGAGCTGGCGGGCGTTGACCGGCGCGGGGTAGCGCGGGTTGAGGATCGAGCCCTCGGGGGCCGAGACGGTGATGCAGCGGTAGGAGCCCTCGGCGCGCGGGGTGTTCGGGTCGAGCACGCACTTGAGCGGGTAACAGGTGTACGCGTCGGTGTACGGCTTGACCACGTTGAGCGCCCGCGTCACCTCGGGGGAGGTGCCGGTGTAGTCGACCGTCATGGCGTCGCCCCGGACGGTGACGGCGACCTCCAGGTGGACGGCCTCCCCGTCCATCGTCCCGTCGAGGTCGTGGCCGGCGCGGTAGGTCCCGTCGGGAATCGCGGCCACGGCCCGGCGCATCGACCGCTCGGAGAGCCGGCAGATCTCGCCGGAGATCTCGTCGAGGGAGTCGACGCCGGTCTCGTCGGCGAACTCGACCAGGCGCTGGGCGGCGGTTCTGCCGGCGGTGACCTGCGCCATCAGGTCCCCCACCACCTCGACCGGCATGCGCAGGTTCGCCCGCAGGATCCTCAGCAGCGTCTCGTTGAGCTCGCCCTGCTCGATGAGCAGCATCGGCGGGATGAACATGCCCTCCTCGTAGACCGAGCGGGTGTCGGCGGACCAGAGGGCGCCGCTGATGTCGGCCATGTGGGCGATGCTGCCGGTCCAGCCGAGGAGGCGGCCCTCCCGGAAGACCGGGGCGATGACCGTCACGTCGGGCAGGTGCCCGGAGGTGATCCAGGGGTTGTTCGTGCAGGCGACGTCGCCGGGACGCCACTGGTCGGCGGGGCGCCAGGCGAGCATCTCCGCGAGGGTCACGCCCATCGTCATGTTGAAGCTGGGGATGCCGATGGTGTTCTCGGCGATCGCGTTGCCGCGGGCGTCGAAGACGACGCAGGCGAAGTCGTTGGACTCCGTGACGATGGGCGAGAAGGCCGTCCGTTTCAGGGTCGTCGCGGCCTCGTCGGCGATGGCGATCAGCCGGCTCCAGAGGATCTCCAGTGTGATCGGGTCGATGCGCGCAGAGGGCGCCAGCTCCTCGTCGGCGGCGCCGATGTCGACTGCGGTCATAGCCCACTCCCTCCGTTGACCTGGGTAAAGGTGGGTGGCCCTATGGTTGGCGCGCCCCCGCCGCGCTGTCAACTATTCTGGCGAACAATTTTGTGCACCCAGATTGTTGACAATCCGTCGGGCACCTCACATGCTGAAGGCGGCCCGCCACTCGACGCGCCCCCGCCGCACCCCCGAAGCGACCTGCCGGGTCGGCGGGCGAGGAGCCCCCAGAGATGAGGTAGAGCATGTCCACACGTCCACCGGAGAGCCCGGCATCGCTCCTGGTCGTCAGCGCCCACGCCGGCGACTTCGTCTGGCGCGCGGGCGGCGCGATCGCGCTGGCCGCCGAACGGGGCGAGAGAGCCACCGTCGTCTGCCTGAGTTACGGCGAGCGCGGGGAGTCCGCCCGCGCCTGGCGCGAGGGCAGGCAGCTGGACGAGATCAAGGAGATCCGGCGCGCCGAGGCCGAGAACGCCGCGAAGGCCCTCGGCGCGGAGGTCGTCTTCCTCGACGCCGGCGACTACCCCCTGCGGGAGACCCCCGAGCTGGTCGACCGCCTCGTCCGCGTCTACCGCGACGTGGCCCCGAGCGTCGTCCTGACCCACACGCTCGCGGACCCCTACAACGGCGATCACCCGGCCGCCGCCCGCATGGCCCTGCAGGCGCGCGTGCTCGCCCAGGCGATCGGGTACGACGCGCCGGGCGACCCCCTCGGCGCCCCGCCGGTGTTCTGCTTCGAACCGCACCAGCCGGAGATGTGCGAGTTCCGTCCCGACGTCCTGCTCGACATCACGTCCACGTTCGAGCGCAAGCGCGCCGCGATGGAGTGCCTGCCCGCCCAGCAGCACATGTGGGACTACTACACCGATCTCGCCCGGCGGCGCGGCGTGCAGCTGAAGCGGAACGCGGGGCCGAACCTCGGCCTGCCCCACGCCACGATGGGCGAGGCCTACACGCGGCTCTACCCGCAGGTCACGGGGGCGCTGGCATGAGCGGCGGCCGGATCCGGGAGGAGTCCTGATGGAGAAGGTGATCGTCACCGACCCGCCGCGCGCGCCGCTGGACCGGGTCGACGCGCTGGCCGCCCACGGCGTGGCCACCGTCCACGAGGCGCTGGGCCGCGCCGGATACCTCGGGCCGGGCATCCGGCCGGTGCACCTCGGCTCGCGCATCGGCGGGACGGCCGTCACCGCGCTCTGCTGGCCCGGCGACAATCTCATGATCCACGCCGCGGTCGAGCAGTGCCGCCCCGGCGACGTCCTGGTCGTCGCGACGACCTCGCACTGCGCGGACGGCCTGTTCGGCGAGCTCTTCGCCACCGCGCTGATGAAGCGGGGGGTGCGCGGACTGGTCACCGCGACCGGGGTCCGCGACGTCGACGACCTGCACCGCATCGGCTTCCCCGTGTGGTCCGCCGCGGTCAGCGCCCAGGGATCCGTCAAGGCCACCGCCGGATCCGTCAACACGCCCGTCGTCATCGGCGGGCAGACGATCCGCCCGGGGGACGCCGTCCTGGCCGACGACGACGGAGTGGTGTGCGTCCCCCGGACCGCGGTCGACCGGGCGCTGGCGGCGTCCCGGGCTCGCGCGGAGAAGGAGGAGGCCACACGCGCCGCCTTCCGGGAGGGCGAACTCGGTCTGGACCGGTACGGGTTGCGGGCCACGCTCGTCCGGCTCGGCGTTCGCTACGTCACCGCCCGGGAGTACGCCGCGGAGCGCGCGGCCGAGGACCGGGCGACGGGGAGCGCCCGGTGACGGCGGGAACGGCGGACGGCGGCGTGCCCTGCATGCTCCTGCGCGGGGGCACGTCCAAGGGCGCGTACTTCCTCGCCGGGGACCTTCCCGGCGAGGCCGCCGAACGGGACGATCTGCTGCTGCGCGTCATGGGCGCCCCCGACCCCCGGCAGATCGACGGGCTGGGCGGGGCGACGTCCCTGACCAGCAAGGTCGCGGTCGTCTCGCGCTCCACCCGTCCCGGCGTCGACGTCGACTACCTCTTCCTCCAGGTGGGTGTGGACGAGGCCGTGGTCAGCGATCGGCAGAACTGCGGCAACCTCCTGGCCGGGGTGGGGCAGTTCGCCGTGGAGCGAGGGCTCGTTCCGGCCGGCGACCCGGAGACCGTGGTGCGCATCCGCATGGTCAACTCCGGCAGCGTGGCCCGCACGCGCTTCCCCACTCCGGGAGGCGTCGTGCGGTACGCCGGCGGCACCGCGATCGCCGGCGTCCCGGGGACGGCGGCGCCGGTGGTGCTGGAGTTCGCCGACACCGTCGGGTCGGCGACCGGCCGGCTGCTTCCCACGGGCGGCGTGCGGGACGTGGTCGACGGGATCCCCGTCACCTGCGTCGACAACGGCATGCCGGTGGTCGTCGCCGCCGCCGCGTCGTTCGGCCTGAGCGGCCACGAGTCCCACGCTGAACTGGCCGCCGACCGGCGGCTGCTGGAACGCGTCGACCGGCTGCGGATCCGGGCCGGTGCGCTGATGGGGCTGGGGGACGTCACCGCCTCGTCCGTCCCGAAGACCACGCTCGTGGCCGAGCCGAGGGACGGCGGCATGCTCGCCACCCGGACGTTCATCCCCGTCACCCCGCACACCGCGATCGGCGTGCTGGGCGCCATCTCCGCCGTGACCGCCGTCCGCCTGCCCGGCGCCGTCGGCCACGACCTCACCGCGTCCTGGCCGACCGGCGGCACCCGCGTGGACGTCGAGCACCCGACGGGGCACCTGGTGATCGAGGTGGACGTCGATCCGGCCGCCGAACCGCCGGCAGTGCGGCGCAGCGGCGTCGTGCGGACGGCGCGCAAGCTGTTCGACGGGACGGCGTTCCCCCGCGGCTGAGGCGCCCGGCCGCCGGCGGCCTCACTCGGCCGGGAGCGGTCCCAGCGCCAGCTCGTCGCCCTCGCCGAGGGCCCTGATCACATCGAGGACGTGCTCGCGCATGGCCGCCTCGGCGGCCTCGGCGTCCCGGGCGGCGACGGTCGCGATGATCCGCAGATGCTGGGGCAGGGACTGCCCCGGCCGCCCGGGGCGCAGGGCCAGCCGGAAGCGGTGCCGGACGAGCTGCGCGTGCATGCCCTCGAGCATCTCCATCGCGACCGGCTGGGCCGCGATCTCCCGGATCCGGGTGTGCAGCCGCTCGTTCAGCTGCGAGTACCGGAGCGGGTCCCCGTCCCGGACGGCCGCCTCCATGCTCGCGCCGATCGTGCGCAGCTCCTCGGCCTCGTCGTCGGTGACGTTCTCCGCGGCCTTGCGGGCGCACAGGCCCTCCAGCACCATGCGGCACTCGTACATCGCGATCGCCTCGGCGACGGTGATCACGCGGACCCGGGCCCCGCGGTTCTTGATCCGCTCGACGAGCCTCTCGGCGGTGAGCTCCACCAGCGCCGTGCGCACCGCCGACCGCTTCACCTGGAGCAGCTCGGCGAGATCGCCCTCCACCAGCCGCTGCCCCGGGGCCATCTCTCCCGCGAGGATCAGCGCGCGCAGCCGGTCCGCCGGGCTCTGGTCGTCGGCGGCGGGACCGCTCCTTCGGGACACCAACGGGGACTCTCCCTCCGGATGCCCGCCGGGTCTCGACGGGTGCCTATATTCGCAACAATATTAGCGCCACTTTCTCAGACACTGAGGGCGCAGGGAAGGCCCGCGCCGCGACCCGGGCCTCCGGGCCGCCGGGTCAGTGCGCGGCCAGGCCGTCCACCTCGGCCGCGAAGAGCCGCGCCGGGTCGAAGCCCATGCCGGCGAAATGGCCCGCGAGCTCCAGGGACAGGACGCCGTGGCAGCGGGTCCAGAAGGTCAGGGCGCGGTGCAGGGCCGCCGGCGGGGCCGGATGGCCGCGCGCCCAGTCGCGGTGGCCCTCCAGGTGCGCCTCGAACGGCGTGGCGGGCTCCTCCTCGGAAGGCGCCGCGCAGGCGTCGAGCAGGATCGCCATGATCTCGTCGGAGACGGCCGTCGTGTCGTCCGGCGCGTGGTAGCCGGGCACGGGGGTGCCGTAGACGAGGAAGTACCGGTGCGGGTCGGCGAGGGCCCAGCCGCGCACGGCGTGCGCGAGGCCCGCCAGGCCGGCGCCCGCCTCGGCGGCGGAGCGGAGCGTGTCGGCGAGGCTCCGGTAGGCGTCCCGGACGAGTTCGGTGATCAGCTCGTCGCGTCCGGCGTAGTAGCGGTAGAGCGCGGGTCCGCTCATGCCCATCCGCTTGGCGATCGCGTTGAGGGAGAGCGCGGACGCGCCCGCCGCGGCGATCTGCTCCCACGCGCGTTCCTTGATCTCCGCACGCACCTGCGCCCGGTAGCGCCCGCGCGGGCTCCCGGTGTCCGGCTCCGCCATGACGGGCCTCCTCTCCGCCGACGAAGCTACACCGCCAAGAATTAGTTAGAAGGTATCACCGAGCCCGTTGACGCGGCCCGGCCCGAATGGTTATAACTTCTAACGAAAGCACGAACCTCTAGCGAAGGGGACACCATGTTCGGCAACAGCACCTCGGGCCCGTCCGTCCGCCGCCTCCGTTCCGGGGGGCGGACCCGCGCGACCGCGCTCACGCTCTCGCTCGCCGCGGGCGTGCTCGCGGGCGCGGTCCCGGCCGCGCACGCCGCTCCGGCCGACCGCGGCGGCCGGTCGCAGTGCCGGGGCGAGGGCGTCGATCCCGCCGCCCTCATCCGCTACCGGAGCGACATCCTGATCAAGGCGCCGCTGAGCACCGTCTTCGGGCTCCAGGCGGACGTGGAGCGCTGGCCGGACTGGCAGGAGCCCGTCCTGTCCATGAAGCGCCTCGACCCGGGCCCCCTCCGCGAGGGGTCGAGGTTCCGGTGGACCACGCCGGCGCCCCCCACCCCGACGACGCCCGCCACGACGCTGACCATCACCTCCACCGTCCAGCGGCTGCGGCCCGGAACCTGCGTCCTGTGGAGCGGGCCCGCGATCGGTGAGGGGGTCCGCATCGACGAGGGCGTCCACCTGTGGACCTTCACCAGGGTCAGGGGAGGCGTCCGCGTGCACACCGAGGAGACCTGGACCGGCGACCAGGTCGAAGCGGACGTCCCCCGGGCCACGGAGATCCTCGGTCAGGGGCTCCGGGCCTGGCTGGCCGACCTGAAGTCCGCCGCCGAGGCCCGCGCCGGCCACGGCCGGTGACGGCGCCACCGGGCGGCGAACTTCGTCGAGGAGCCGGACCGCTGCGCTGAGCGCCCGTTTTGTGCCTGGGACGTAGTTCGGCGATGCTGGGGGAGTGTCAATGGAGACTCTGAACAGCGCCGCCGAGCTGCGCGCCTTCCTGCACGGCCTCCCCGGGGTGGACCGGGTGGGCGCCGAGGAGCGGGCGGCGCGGCTCGCCACCCGGTCGGTCAAGACGTCGGCGAAGGCCGCGGCGATCGACCTGGCGATCTCGATGGTGGACCTGACCACGCTGGAGGGCGCGGACACGGCGGGGAAGGTGCGGGCCCTGTGCGCCAAGGCCGCGCACCCCGACCCGGCGGACGCCTCGGTCCCGGCGGTGGCGGCGGTCTGCGTGTACCCCGACATGGTCGAGGTCGCGGTGCGGGCCCTGGCCGGGACGGGGATCGGCGTCGCGAGCGTGGCGACGGCCTTCCCGTCCGGGCGGGCGCCGATGGAGGCCAAGCTGGCCGACACCCGGGCGGCGGTGGCGGCGGGCGCGGCCGAGATCGACATGGTGATCGACCGGGGCGCGTTCCTGGCCGGCGACTACGCCAAGGTGCACGACGAGATCGTCGCGGTCAAGGACGCCTGCGGGACCGCGCACCTCAAGGTGATCCTGGAGACCGGCGAGCTGGCCACCTACGACAACGTGCGGCGCGCCTCCTGGCTGGCGATGCGCGCCGGGGCCGACTTCATCAAGACCTCCACCGGCAAGGTGTCGCCGGCGGCGACGCTGCCGGTGACGCTGGTCATGCTGGAGGCCGTCCGCGACTACCGGGCCGCGACCGGGCGGCAGGTCGGGGTCAAGCCCGCGGGCGGGATCCGCACCACCAAGGACGCGATCAAGTACCTGGTGCTGGTGAACGAGACCGCGGGACCCGACTGGCTGGCGCCCGAGTGGTTCCGGCTCGGGGCCTCCTCGGTGCTGAACGACCTGCTGATGCAGCGACGCAAGCTCGCCACCGGGGTGTACTCCGGTCCCGACTACTTCACGTTGGACTGATCATGGTTTTCGAGTACGCGCCGGCGCCCGAGTCCCGGTCCGTCGTCGACATCCGCGGCTCCTACGGGCTGTTCGTCAACGGCGATTTCACCGACGGGCACGGCGAGCCGTTCAAGTCCGTCAATCCGGCCGACGAGACCGTCCTGGCCGACATCGCCTGCGCGGACGAGGCGGACGTCGACCGCGCCGTGCGGGCCGCCCGCACCGCCTACGACAAGGTCTGGGGCCCGATGCCCGGGGCCGAGCGGGCCAAGTACCTGTACCGGATCGCGCGGATCGTCCAGGAGCGGGCGCGCGAGCTGGCCGTGCTGGAGTCGATCGACAACGGCAAGCCGATCCGCGAGTCGCGGGACGTGGACGTGCCGCTGGCGGCGGCGTGGTTCTTCTACTACGCGGGCTGGGCCGACAAGCTGCGCCACGCCGGGTTCGGGCCCGACCCGAGGCCCGTCGGGGTGGCGGGGCAGGTCATCCCGTGGAACTTCCCGCTGCTGATGCTGGCCTGGAAGATCGCCCCCGCGCTGGCGTGCGGCAACACCGTCGTGCTCAAGCCGGCGGAGACGACGCCGCTGACGGCGCTGCTCTTCGCCGACATCTGCCGCCAGGCCGAGCTGCCGCCCGGCGTGGTCAACATCGTCACCGGCGCCGGCGAGACCGGCGCGGCCCTCGTCGCGCACCCGGGGATCGACAAGGTCGCCTTCACCGGCTCCACCGACGTCGGCCGGCAGATCGCCCGCACCCTCGCCGGGACCGGCAGGAGGCTGACGCTGGAGCTGGGCGGCAAGGCCGCCAACATCGTCTACGAGGACGCCGCCCTCGACCAGGCCGTCGAGGGCATCGTCAACGGGATCTTCTTCAACCAGGGCCACGTGTGCTGCGCCGGGTCCCGGCTGCTCGTCCAGGAGTCGGTCGCCGGGGAGGTGCTGGAGCGGCTGAAGGCGCGGATGGCGACGCTGCGGGTCGGCGACCCCCTCGACAAGAACACCGACATCGGGGCGATCAACTCCGCCGCGCAGCTCGCGCGGATCCGGGAGCTGTCGGACGCGGGCGAGGCCGAGGGCGCCGAGCGCTGGTCGCCGCCCTGCGAGCTGCCGGCCCAGGGCTTCTGGTTCGCGCCGACCCTGTTCACCGGGGTGGCGCAGTCGCACCGGATCGCCCGCGAGGAGATCTTCGGGCCCGTGCTGTCCGTGCTGACGTTCCGCACGCCGGAGGAGGCCGTCACCAAGGCCAACAACACCCCGTACGGGCTGTCGGCGGGCATCTGGACCGAGAAGGGGTCGCAGATCCTGTGGACGGCGCAGCGGCTGCGGGCCGGAGTGGTGTGGGCCAACACGTTCAACAAGTTCGACCCGGCCTCCCCGTTCGGCGGCTACAAGGAATCGGGGTTCGGCCGCGAGGGCGGACGCCACGGACTGGAGGCCTACCTCAATGCCTGACCGTCTCTCCGTGCGCAAGACCTACAAGCTCTACATCGGGGGCGCCTTCCCCCGGTCCGAATCCGGCAGGTCCTACCCCGTGACCGACTCCAAGGGCCGCTTCCTCGCCAACGCCTCCCAGGCGTCCCGCAAGGACGCCCGCGACGCCGTGGTCGCCGCCCGCAAGGCGTTCCCCGGCTGGTCCGGACGCACCGCCTACAACCGCGGCCAGATCCTGTACCGGATCGCCGAGATGCTGGAAGGCCGCCGCGACCAGTTCGTGGACGAGCTGCGCCAGGCCGGCGCGTCCAAGGGCGCCGCCGGGACGGAGGTGGACGCCGCCGTCGACCGCTGGGTCTGGTATGCCGGCTGGGCCGACAAGCTGGACGCCGTCGCCGGGGCCGCCAACCCCGTGTCCGGGCCGTTCTTCAACTTCTCCACGCCCGAGCCGACCGGGGTCGTCGCCGTCGTCGCGCCCGACTCGCCGCTGCTCGGCCTGGTGTCCGTCCTGGCCCCGGTCATCGTGTCCGGCAACACCGCCGTGGTGGTGGCGTCCGAACCTGCTCCGCTGCCCTCCGTCACCCTCGCCGAGGTGCTGGCGACCTCCGACCTGCCGGGCGGCGTCGTCAACGTCCTCACCGGCCGCCGCACCGAGATCGCCCCCTGGCTGGCCGCCCACATGGACGTCAACGCCCTCGACCTCGCGGGCGCGCTCCCCGAGCACCTCCAGGAACTGGAGGAGAAGGCGGCGGGCAACCTCAAGCGCGTCCTGCTCCCGGCGGGCGGCGACTGGACCGATGAGCCGGGAACCGCACGTATGACCGCGTTTCTGGAGACCAAGACCGTCTGGCATCCGGTGGGCGTCTGAGCTGAAATGACGCGGCGTGTGTAGAGGGTCACGAAGTGTGGAATAGATCTCCCCGTAACTGATCACAGTGGGGGGAGATCAGTGCCTACCAAGACCGAATCGCGTACGGCGAGCCGAGGGTCGGCCGCCCGTACGAAGAGCACATCAGCGACCAAGTCCACTGCCGCCAGGAAGCCGGCGGCGAAACGGACCTCGGCGGCGAAGGCGCCGTCGCGGTCCACGACCAGCCGCACGACCGCGACCAGGAGCGGCACGGCGAGGAAGCCCGCCGCGCCCAGCCGGTCGTCGGCGTCGTCGTCGGCGGCCGCGACCCGCGTCACCAAGGCCGCGAGCCAGGCCAAGACCGCCGCCACGCAGATGAAGTCGGTGGCGACCAAGGCGTCCTCGTCGGCCAAGGCCATGACGGCGATGACCAAGGCGATGACCAGCGCCACCAAGGCCATGTCCGACGCCGCGAAGGCGATGGACGCGGCGGCGAAGGTCATCACCACCACCGCCAAGCCGACGGGGACCCGCGCCGCGCCGGCGAGGAGGACCACGGCGGCGAGCAGGAGCGGCACGAGCCGGACCACGGCCCGCAAGTCCACCACGGCGGCGTCGAGCCGGTCCGGGACGGCCTCGGCCCGGACGACCGCCTCGAAGTCGTCCACGGCGCGCAGGTCCACGTCCAAGGCGGCAACGTCGCGGACGGCGGCATCGGCGAAGACGTCCGGCACCGCGAAGACGTCGGGGACGGCGAAGGCGTCCGGGACGGCCCGCAAGCCGGCCGCGCCCAAGTCCAGGGCCAGCGCCGCCCGCAAGTCGACGTCGTCGCGGACGACCGCGAGCACCAGGTCGGGCACCGCGAAGGGGTCGGCCAGATCGGGGACCGCCAAGTCCGCGGCTCCGGCCCGCAGGACGCCCGCGCGGACGACGACCGCGGGCACGTCCGCCGCGCGGCCGGCGCCGCCGCCACCGCCCGTCGTGGAGCCGAAGACCAACTCGCTCCAGCACTCGACGCGGACGGACGGCGGGTTCCTGAGCGGGCTCACCGACCGCGGCCGCGAGCGCTGAGACCGCGATGGACGAGAGGGACATCCTGGCGCGCATCGACGAGTACGTGGGGGAGGAGCGGCGGCTCCGCGAGCGGTACCAGCGCGACGAGCTCGACCGCGAGGAGGAGCACCGGCGGCTGGAACGGCTGGAGGTCGCGCTCGACCAGTGCTGGGACCTGCTGCGCCGCCGCCGGGCCAGGCTGGAGGCCGGCGAGGACCCCGGCGGCGCGGAGGTCCGGCCGCCGGACGAGGTCGAAGGCTACCTGCAATGACGGCGTCCCGGCCGCGGCGCCCGCTGCGGTTCGGCCTGTCCGTCGTCCCGGACGCCTCCGCTCCGCTGCTCCACACCGCCCGGGAGGCGGACCGGTTCGGGCTCGACCTGCTCGGGATCCGCGACCAGCCGTACCGGCGCGACACCGCCGACGCGCTCGCGCTGATGGCGGCCGTGCTGGCCGGCACGTCCCGGATCCGGGTGCTGCCCGCGGTGGCGTGCCTGCCGCTGCGACCGCCGGCCGCGCTCGCCAAGGCGATCGCGACGATGGACCGGCTCAGCGGCGGCCGCGCCGAGCTCGGTCTCGGCACGGGGATGGAGCCGGGCGGCGTCGAGGCCTACGGCGGGCCGCGCCTGGACGGCGCGGCGTCGCGGCGCGCCCTGGAGGAGGCCGTGCAGCTCATCCGGCTGCACTGGAGCGACCAGAACGGGCTGCGGTTCGCGGGCGAGCACTACCGGTTCGCGGCGGCGCAGGCGGGCCCGGCGCCCGCGCACCAGATCGGCATCTGGTTCGGCGTCACCGGGCCGCGCGGCCTCGACCTCGCCGGGAGGGTCGCCGACGGCTGGATCGCGCCGTCGTCGCTCGTCCCGCCGAAGCGGCTCGCGGACGGGCAGCGCCGCGTCGACGAGGCCGCGCTGAGAGCCGGTCGCCGGCCCGGCGAGATCCGCCGCGTCTACGTCCTCGAAGGGGAGGTCGACGGGCGGGAGTCGCGGGGCTTCCTGCACGGCCCGCCGCGCCAGTGGATCTACGAGCTGACCGAGCTGGCCGTCGGGCACGGCGTCGACACGTTCCTGTACGGGGGCGACCCCGAGCAGCTCCCGGTGTTCGCCCTGGAGATCGTGCCGGCCGTCCGCGAGCAGGTCACCCGCGAACGGGCCGGGCCCGCGCAGGGCCCCGCCCAGGGGGAGGCCCGGCCGCAGGCTCCGTCCCTTCCCGGGCAGCCCTCGCCGCGCGGCACGAGCGTGCCGTGACGCGGGGCGCCGCGCCCGGCGCCCGTCTCACATGCGCTCGGGGGTGGGGACTCCGAGGAGGTCGAGGCCGGTGACGAGCGTGCGCAGCGTCGCCGCGCACAGCGCGAGCCGCGACGCCCGCGTCTGCTCGTCGGGGGCCTTCAGCACCGGGCAGTTCTCGTAGAACGTCGTGTAGGCGTCGGCGACCGAGTAGACGTAGCTCGCCAGCCGGTGCGGCTCGGCGGTCTCGCCGGCCTGCTTCAGCACGGCGCCGAACCCGAGCAGCTCCAGCGCCAGCGCGCGCTCGGCCGGGTGGACGAGCGTGATCGGGCCGGTCGCGTCCTCGGGGGCCAGGCCGCCCTTCCGGAAGATCGACCGGATCCGCGCGGTCGCGTACTGCAGGTACGGGCCGGTCTTGCCGTTGAACGAGATCATCCGGTCGAAGTCGAAGGTGTACTCGCTGTCGCGCGCCACCGACAGGTCGGCGTACTTCACCGCGCCCATGCCGACCGCCTGGACGATCTCGGCCCGGGTCGCGTCGTCGAACGGCTCGTCGTGCTGGATCTCGTCGAACACGGCGCCGGCCCGCTCGACCGCCTCGTCCAGCAGCTCCGCCAGCTTGACGGTGCCGCCGGCCCGGGTCCGCAGGATCTTGCCGTCGGTGCCGAGGACGTTCCCGATCTGCGCGTGCTCGGCCCTGACCTCGTCGTTCAGCCAGCCCGCCATCCGCGCGACGGCGAACACCATCTGGAAGTGCAGCGCCTGCGGCGCCCCGACCACGTAGATCATCCGGTCGACGTGCTCGGTGTCGACCCGGTACCGGATCGTGGCGAGGTCGGTGGTGGAGTAGTTGTAGCCGCCGTCGCTCTTGCGGATGATCACCGGGAGCGGCTCGCCCTCCCGGCCGGTGAACCCGGGCGGGAACGCGCACAGCGCCCCGTCGCTGATCACCGCGATGCCCTTGTCCTCCAGCTCCCGGGCGGTCGGGGCCAGCAGGTCGTTGTAGTAGCTCTCGCCCTTGATGTCGTCGTCGGTGAGCGTGACGCCGAGCCGCCCGTAGACGGAGTTGAAGTACCGCTTCGACACCTCGACGAGGACGTTCCACAGCCGCAGCGTCTCGGCGTCGCCCGCCTGGAGCGCGACGACCCTGCGCCGGGACCGGTCGGCGAACGCCTCGTCGCCGTCGAACTTCTCCCGCGCGGCCTGGTAGAACGCGGTCAGGTCGCTGACGGACGAGTCGTCCCGCGCGGCGGCGTCCTCCCCGAGGTCGAGCAGGTGCTCGATCAGCATGCCGAACGGGGTGCCCCAGTCGCCGACGTGGTTGTCCCGGACGACCTCGTGCCCGAGGAACGCCAGGATCCGCGCGATCGCGTCGCCGACGATCGTGGTCCGCAGGTGCCCGACGTGCATCTCCTTCGCCACGTTCGGGGAGGAGTACTCGACGACGACCTTCTGCGGCTTGTCGGCGGGGGGGACGGCGAGCCGCTCGTCCTCCAGGGCCCGCTGCGCCTCGCCGGCGATCCACTCGTCGCTGAGCGTCAGGTTGATGAACCCGGGCCCGCTGACCTGCACCTGCGACACGACCCCCGCCGTGTCGAGGTGCGCCGCGATCTCCTCGGCCACGTCTCGCGGCTTGCGGCCCAGCTTCTTGGCCAGCGGCAGCGCCACGTTGGCCTGAAGGTCGGCGAACTGCGACGGCCGGATGACCGGGTCGGTGTCCGCGTACGACGGTCCGAAGGCGGCGCTCAGCGCGGCCTGGACCCGGGCGGCGAGTACGAGTTGCGGATCGGGCATGTTCCAAGGTTATCGGCGACGCGGAGGGGCCCGGAATCGGTTTTGGGCGGGGCTAGTGCCCGGCGGGCGGCTCCGTGCGGTCGGGGACGGTGTCGGCGGCGGGGGAGGGGACCTCCGGGACCTTCTCGCCGGGCCGGTCCGCCGGCTTGTCGGCGGGCCTGTCGCCGTCGCGCTCGCCGTGCGTCCAGCGTCCGAAGCGGGACGTGCGGGTCGCGGCGACCTGCTCGCGGATCCGCTCGACGATCCGTCCGGCGGCCAGCCGGTGCGCCAGGTCGCAGGCCGAGGTGATGGCGCGGGCCCGGGAGGCGCCGTGCGCGATCACGACCGTCCCGTTCAGGCCGAGCAGGACGCCGCCGCCGTAGGTGTCGGGGTCGAGGCGGTCGCGCAGGTCCTGGAGGCGGCGCCGCTGCAGCAGCGCGCCCATCCGCGCGGCGGGGGTGGAGGTCATCGCGTCGCGGATCTCCGCGAACGCGGTGGCGACGGTGCCCTCCACGGCCTTGAGCGCGACGTTGCCGGTGAAGCCGTCGGCGACGACGACGTCGACGCGCCCGCTCAGCAGGTCGTGGCCCTCCACGTTCCCGGCGAACTCGATGCCGTGGCTGCCCGTCGCGAGCAGCTCGTGCGCCCGCTTGGTGAGCTTGTTGCCCTTGCCCGCCTCGGCGCCGATGTTGAGCAGGCCCACCGACGGCCGGTCCACCCCGAGCAGGATCTGCGCGTACGCGGTGCCGAGCGCGGCGAACTGGACGAGGCCCTCCGGCTTGACGTCCGCGGTGGCGCCCGCGTCCAGCAGGATCGTGGGGCGCGGCCGTGTCGGCAGGGCCACCGCGATCGCCGGGCGCATCACGCCCTGCTGGCCCTTGAGCCGCAGCCGCGACGTCGCCACCACCCCGGCGGTGCTGCCCGCCGAGACCAGCGCCGACGCCCGGCCCTGCTTGATCAGGTGGCAGGCGATCGCGATGGACGAGCGGGGCTTGCGCCAGCTCGCGAGCGCGCCCTCGCCCATGTCCAGGGCCTCGTCGGCGTTCACGATGGGGATCGTGCCGAGGACGCCGTGCAGGTCCAGCTCCCGCCGGATCCGCGCCGCCCGCCCGACCAGCACCAGCCGGACGCCGTGCTCGCGGACCGCGGCCACCGCCCCCGCGATGATCTCTTCGGGGGCGTGGTCGCCGCCCATCGTGTCGACCGCGATCGGCAGCGGGCGCACCGTCGCGGGACGGCGCGGCGCCGGGCGCGGCGCGGTGCTTCCGGGCGGCGGGGCGGGTCGCGGCGGCGCAGGGCTCGTGCGAGGCGGGGCGCCGCCGGACGGCCCGGTGCCGGACGGCCCGGTGCTGGACGGTGCGGTGCGGGGCGCCGCGGGGGCCCGCTCGGGCGGGCCGGGCTCCGCCGGGCGAGGCGTCACGGGCCGCGACGGCTCGCCGGTGCCGGTCATGGCCGCTCCAGGAGGACGGAAGGAAACACGGTGGGCCGCAAGAACGCAGCTCATCGCATCGTATGGCGTCCTTTCGCCTGCCTCGGCGCCCCACGCCCGGAGTGGCGATCCTCACGCCGCCGGGACGGCCCCTAGCCCTCGTCCTTGCGGCAGTCGGCGCCCAGGCACGACGCGTTCTCCACGACCGGCCGGCCGTCCACGAGGATCGTGTAGTAGTTGCGGCGCGACTCCTGCTCACCGCTGCCGATGACCTCGACCGGCTTCTCGTCCGAGGTCATGCCGGTGCAGGACACGCGCATCTTCGTCCGCGTCCAGCCGGGCAGGTCCGCGCACCGCAGCGGCGCCCCGAGCCGCACGCCGCGCTTCTGCAGCTCGGCGGTGGCCGTCACGGGAAGCGCCCTGCGCAGTGCGGCCTGCGTCTTGTACTGCAACTCCTCGCCTCCCGACAGCAGCAGGAACGCGCCGCCGCCCACGGCGGCGATCACGAGGAGCGCTACGGACCCCAGGATCAGGGCCGGCTTGCGGCCGATCCGGAGGCGCGGCATCTTCACGCTGGGAATCTTCACACTCGCTACGTCACCGACGGTACGGCCCCGTATGCACTGCGTGTTCGGATTTTCCGTTCCGTATGCGGATTCGTTGCCCGGTCAGCCGTTCGGGTGCTCGCAGCCGAGGCCGAGGCAGCTCTTGCGGAGCACCTCGCGCCCGCCGACGCTCACCACGTAGGACTCGCGCGGACGTTCGGTGTCGGCGTCGTGGACCACGCCCTCCACGGTGACCGGCTCCCCGGTCGTGGTCAGGGCCGTGCAGTCGACGCGCACCTCCGCGTCGGTCTCCCGGCCCGGCGACCTGCAGTCCGGGCGTTCCCGCAGCTCGATGCCCTGCTCGCCCAGTTCGTCCACGACCCCGTCGGTGACGGCGTTGCGGTACGCCCCGTCGGAGATCCTCTGCATGACCTTGCAGCCGGACATCGTCACGGCGAGCAGGACGGCGAGCACGGCGGCGGGGAGGCGCCTCATGCCGCCCCCTCCATCCGGCGGAGGCCGGCGACCGCGTCGGCCACCGCGTCGGGACGGTCGAGCGGGACCATGTGCAGGGCGTCGGGCAGCTCGATCCGCGTGCCGTGCGGGGTCATCCCGGCGAGCCGCTCGTGCGCCTCGGCCCAGGCGCGCTTGCGGTCGTCGCCGTCCACGTCGCCCAGCGCGGTCACCACGGCCAGCGGGACGGGCGGGAAGGGGCGCCGCGCGCGGAGACCCGCCAGGTCGGCGGCCATCTCCCGGTAGGCCATGTCCTCCGCGAGAACCGTGCCGAGGACCGTCCCGCGCCCGTACACCGACAGGACGACCTCCTCCGGGACGGTGTCGTCCCGGAGGCTGGTGCGCCTGAGGACCATGCGGCGGCCGAACGGCCCGGCGACCCGCGCCAGCCGGGTCGCGCCGAGCACCGCGCCCGCCGCCGCGGCGAGCGGGGCCAGCGCGGCGGCCAGCCGCACGGGCACCCACGCGTCGCCCTCGTAGCTCGGATCGAGCAGCACCATGCCCCGCACGAGCCGGTGGCGCGTCCTGGCCAGCGCCTCGGCGGCGAACGCGGCCATCGAGTGGGCGAGGACGGTCACCGGCCGGCCGGCCCGCTCCGCCAGGGCCCCCATGACGGCGGTGTCGCGGCGCAGCGAGGGCGGCGCGGCGGCCGCGGGGCTGAGCCCGAGGCCCGGACGGTCGTAGACGATCACCCGGTGGTCCTCCCGGAGCAGCGCGACGGAGGGCTCCCAGTCGAACCAGGCGCCGCCCAGCCCGGAGCTGAGCAGCAGTGGCGGCCCGTCCGCCGGGCCCGACTCGACGACGTGCACCTGCTCGCGGCCCACGTTCACGATCTCGCCGGGGCCGAGGTCCGCGCCGCCGTCCGCCCTGCCGTCCGTGCCGCTCACAGAAGGGCCTCCGCCCGCTCGTCCAGCGCGCCCCGTGCCGCGCGCGCCGCGTCCCTCCGGTCGGAGTACAGCGCCCACGCGATGGTCAGCAGGCCCAGGCACAGGATGCCGATCTGGACGCGCTGGACGATCCCGAGCCACTGCCCCGCGTACATCGCCACCAGCGTCCCGAGCGCGGCCACCGACTCGGCGAGCGCCAGCAGCCAGCCCCACCGGGCCAGGGCGGGCCACCAGCCGTACCGGCGGGCGGCCAGGGACAGCAGCAGCAGCGCCGCCACCCCGCAGACGATCACGGCGCTGCTGGTCACCGAGTGGAACTCGTGGGAGAACGACACGTTCTCGGAGCGCTCCCGGAGGGCGCACCAGGTCTCCAGGCTCGGCGCGCAGTCCAGGGGGAAGGACGCGTCGCCGATGGCGCACACGCCGAACAGGCCGAGGAACACCCACCCCGCGGTGGCGAGGGGCGCGCGGGTGAGCTTGCGGAGCGTCCCGGCCGCCACCAGGATCGACAGGACGCCGGTGATGAGGTCGCCGGCGCTGTAGACGAAGTGGAACGGCTGGTCGGAGGCCGAGAGCTCGCTCACATAGCCGTTGAAGAAGTCCAGCTTGGGGCTGAGGAGGTTCTCCAGCACGAAGCTGGCGTAGGTGACCGAGGCCAGCCCCGCGAGAACGATCAGGTGCATGGGGACGACACCCGGCCCGCCCCGGTGGTCAGCGTTCACCCGGCCCCCTCACGCGCGCGCGGTCCCGCGCGCCGATCGGTCCTACCCGCCCCCCAGTATTTCCGAACCGGCCGCGGGTGTGTGACCTGGGGCGCTCTTTGCCGAGTATCCGCTGGCCGAAGACTTGGGGGCGGCTGACGGAGAAGTTGACGTCCTGTAGCCGTTGGACAAGACATGAGGCGTCAACGATGATGACGGAGCCTATTTGTCGGGGATGTCCTGACCATGGCTTTGTCGGGGACGTACAGGGGGTACTAATTCGGCATGAAGCCACCCCAAACGGTTGAATGAGGTGGCCCGAGCGGTTCTGATCACGGTACGTGGCGGCGCGCCCGGGTGCGCTTCCCCCGCTGACAGCAAGGAGTACCAACACGTGACACTGGTGAACGACGCGGCTCCCGCAATGCGATCCACCGGTCGCAAGTTCCGCGCCTTCACGGCGAAGCACCTCGACGAGCTCACCGCTCGCGCGGGGCTGACACCCGCGCAGCGGCTCGCGACCCGGGCGGTGGCGACGGTCCTGCCCTTCCGGACGAACGCATACGTCATCGAGGAGCTCATCGACTGGTCGGCCGCGCCCGACGACCCGATCTACCGGCTCGTCTTCCCCCAGGAGGACATGCTTCCCGCCGAGGACGTCGCGCGCCTGTCGGACCTGCTGAGCCGCGAGGCGCCGAAGGCGGAGATCGAGGCCGCCGCCCACCTGGTGCGGATGAAGCTGAACCCGCATCCGGCGGGCCAGATGGAGCTCAACATCCCGAGCTTCGGGGACGGCAAGATCCCCGGGATGCAGCACAAGTACGACGAGACGGTGCTGTACTTCCCCAAGCAGGGCCAGACCTGCCACGCCTACTGCACCTACTGCTTCCGCTGGGCGCAGTTCGTCGGCGAGGCCGACCTGAAGATGGCCGGCGACGAGCCCACCGCGCTGCGCGAGTACATCCTCGCGCACCCCGAGGTCACCAGCGTCCTGTTCACCGGCGGCGACGCCATGATCATGGGCGAGCCGGTGCTGCGCCGATACGTCGAGCCGCTGCTCGACATCGAGCAGCTCGAATCCATCCGGATCGGGACCAAGTCGCTGGCGTACTGGCCGCAGAAGTTCGTCACCGACCCCGACGCCGACGACATGCTCCGGCTGTTCGAGCAGGTCGTGGCCTCGGGCAAGAACCTGGCGTTCATGGCGCACTTCACGCACCCGCGCGAGCTCGAACCCCTCATGGTCGCCGAGGCGTGCCGCCGCATCCGCGACACCGGGGCGGTCATCCGCACCCAGGCGCCGCTGATCCGGACGATCAACGACGACCCCGCCGACTGGGAGAGCATGTGGCGGACGCAGACCCGGATGGGTCTGATCCCGTACTACATGTTCGTCGAGCGCGACACGGGCCCGCAGGACTACTTCGCGGTGCCGCTCGGCCGGGCGTACGAGATCTTCCGCGACGCCTACAAGCACGTCTCCGGACTGGCGCGGACCGTCCGCGGCCCGTCCATGTCGGCCACGCCCGGCAAGGTCTGCGTGGACGGGGTCATGGAGATCGCGGGCCAGAAGGTCTTCGCGCTGCACTTCATCCAGTGCCGCGACGCCGATCTCGTCGGCAAGCCCTTCTTCGCGCAGTACGACCCTGAGGCGGTCTGGCTGGACCACCTCAAGCCGGCCTTCGCCGACCGCTTCCCCTGGCAGAAGTAGCCGCGTCCGTGGCGTGTTCGCTTCTCACAGGGCGAACACGCCACACCCCCCGGCGCAGCGGCCGGTGGAGCCAGAGGCACGCGACCAGCGTCGCGGCCCCGCACAGCGCCATGACCCGTCCGGGCGCCACCGCCTCGCCCAGGGCGCCCGCCAACCCGATTCCGGCGGCCTGGCCGGTCATGAGACCGCTGCCGTACAGGCCGACCGCCTGCCCGCGGATCTCCTCGGGCACCGCGTCCACGAGCCGCCGCTGGACGACCAGCTCGTACCCCAGCCCGAACGTCCCCGCCGCCATCAGCGCGCACGCCGCCGGAAGGCCCGGCCCGAAGGCGAACAGCAGGAGCGGCGCGCCGGTCAGCGCGGCCAGCGGCAGCGCGAGGCGCTCCCGCAGGTCCGGGCGGATCCAGCGGGCCGCCACCAGGTTCCCGGCGAACATCCCGGCCGCGGCGGCCGACAGCAGCAGCCCGGCCGCGTCCGGACGGCCGAGGCCGTCCGCGTAGGGGACCGCGACCCCCTCCGCCCCCACCGACAGGGAGATCGGCAGCCACCCGGCCAGCAGCAGCCCGCGCGTCGTGGGGCGCCCGAGCAGGAGCCGGTTGGTACGCCACGTCGCCCGCGCCGCCCCGGTGGACGCCGACGGGGCCGGCGCCGGCGTGTCCGGGAGGCGGAAGCGGGCGAGGCCCGCGGCCAGCGCCGCGCTGGCGGCGGCGAGCCAGAGCGTCCCCGCCGGGGCGAGGGCCGACAGCAGCAGCCCGCCCGCCGCCTGGCCGGCGATCTGCGCGCCCGCGCTGGTCATCGTGAACAGCGACCGTCCGAGCACGTAGCCGTCCCCGGGCAGCAGGACGGGCAGCCGGGCCTGGACGGTCGCGCTGCCGACCGGGGCGAACAGCCCCACCGCGACGAGCAGCGCCATGGTCAGCGGCAGCGGCAGCCCGCCCACCGCGAGGACGGCCGTGACCGCCAGGCGCAGCAGGTGGTAGCCGGTGAGCAGCCGCCGCGCCGGGACGCGGTCGGCGAGCGAGAGCAGGAGGGCCCCGCCGACCACGTACGGGAGCATTCCGGCGGCGAAGACGAGGGCCGCCGCGACCGGCGAGCCCGTGCGTTCGAAGGTCTGGACCGACAGCGCGATCGTGCGGACCGAGTCGCCGGCCACCTGGAGCGTCTGGAGGGAGAACAGCGTCCGGAACTCGGGGACGCCGAACACGTCGCGGTACCGCGCGGAGGTCGTCGAAGAAGCGGTCATGGCGGCGACTCTGCGGGCGCCGGCCCCGTACGGGACAATGTTTCGGGGAGGAACGAAACATGTATCGCATCGTGGTGGGCCCGGGCGACCTCGCGGCCAGCCGTTTCGGGATCGCCCCCCTGATCGAGGTGCACAGCGCGCTCGGCGTGGTCGCGGGCCGGATGCCCGTCGGGCCCCTCGGCCCCTGGGTGGAGCGGGCCCGGCCGGCGTACCGCCGCGTGGCCGGGGACCCGGCCCTGCGCGCGCTGGCCTTCCTGCGCCGCCCGCACGGGTACATGGCCGACTTCGTCGTCCCGCCGCCCTCCCGCCCGAACCTGACGGTCGCCGACCAGCTGGCGACCGTCCGGGCGACGCCGCTCGACCAGGCGCGCCGCGAACTCGCCCGCAACCTCGAGGGGCTGCCCGAGCCGGACGCCGCCGTCCGGGAGGTGCTGGAGGCCCCCGACGTCGTCGAGCGGCTCGCGGCGGGCCTGGAGACGGCCTGGCGCGCCCTCCTGGAGCCGGACTGGCCGGTGCTGCGCTCGATCCTGGAACGTGACATCGTCCACCGCGCGGGACGCCTCGCCGCCTACGGCTGGGCGGCGGCGCTGGACGGCCTGTCCCGCAAGGTGCGGTGGCGCGACGGCCTCATCGAGGCGGACATCCACGGCGACGCCACCTACCGCCTCGGCGGCGCCGGGCTGACGTTCGTGCCCGTCGTCTTCGCCGAGCTCGGCGCGGCGCTCGAACAGGACTGGCCGTACACGCTCATGTACCGGGCCAGGGGGGTGGCGGCCCTCTGGGAGAGCCGGGAGCCGCGCGGCGAGGACGCCCTGGCCAGGCTGGTGGGCCGCACGCGGGCCGACCTGCTGCGCCTGCTCGCCGAGCCCGCCACGACCAGCTGGCTGAGCGCCCGCCTCCGGATGAGCGTCGGCGGGATCGGCGACCACCTCGCGGTGCTGCGGGAGTCCGGGCTGGTCACGCGCGAGCGCAGCGGCCGCTCCGTCCTCTACCGCCGCACGGCCGTCGGCGACGTCGTCATCGGAGCCGACTAGACCGCTCCGGAACCGGCCGAAGCCGCCCCGGGAAGGTCTCCGGGACGGCTTCGGCGGGGCGGTGCGGCGTCAGACGCCGAACTCGGCGACGATCGTGGCGCGCGCCAGGGTGTGGGCGGTGATGTTGAAGCCCACGACGGCCGGGGAGGTGTCCGGGCCGAGGCCGAGCGACTCCACGTCCAGCGCGTGGACGGTGAAGACGTAGCGGTGCGGGTCGCCGGGCGGCGGAGCGGCGCCGCCGAACGCCCTGACCCCGTAGTCGTTGCGGGCGTGCACGCCGACCTTGGCGTCCTCGGTCCCGGCACCCGTCGGCAGCTCCGTGACGCTCGCGGGGATGTCGAACAGCGACCAGTGCCAGAAGCCGCTGCCGGTCGGCGCGTCCGGGTCGTAGCAGGTCACCGCGAAGCTCTTCGTCGCGTCCGGGAACCCGGACCAGCGCAGGTGCGGCGACTCGTTGCCGCCGCTGAAACCCCAGTCGTCGAACACGTGCCGGTCCGAGAGCCGCTCGCCCTCGGCGATGTCGTCGCTGGCGACCGTGAACGAGGGGACCTCGGGCAGGTGCTCGTGCGGAAGCGGGGGCTTGCCGGGCATGGCGACCTCCTCCATCAGGATCATCGTGACACCACATCTCTACCAGGGGGCGTCGCGATCTAACGGCCCCGTCGCGAACCCGGCGGCGTCAGGATCGGCGCCCGGCGCCCCGCGGCGCCGGGCATGCCGCCGCTACTTGCCGGTCGCCTCGATGTAGGCGGCGACGACCTCTTCGGGGTCGCCGTCCATGTGCATGCGGCCCTCGTCGATCCAGATGACGCGGTCGCACATCTCCTTGACCGTGTCGAGCTGGTGCGCGACGAGGAAGACCGCGCCGGCGTCCTTGCGCAGCTCGTCGATGCGGCGCTTGCTCTTGGTCCGGAACTTGGCGTCGCCGGTGGCGAGCGCCTCGTCGATCAGGAGGACGTCGTGGGTCTTGGCGGCGGCGATCGCGAACCGGAGGCGGGCGCCCATGCCGGAGGAGTACGTCCGCATGGGGTACTGGATGAAGCCCTCCTTCAGCCCGGCGAACTCGACGACCTCCTTGTACTTGGACCGGGTCTCCGCCGGGGTCATGCCCATCGCCAGGCAGCCGAGGACGATGTTGCGCTCGCCGGTGAGGTCCTTCATCAGGGCCGCGTTCACGCCCAGCAGGGACGGCTGCCCGTCGGTGTAGACGCCGCCGCTGTGCGGGGGCAGCAGCCCCGCGATCGCCTTCAGCAGCGTCGACTTGCCGGAGCCGTTGGTGCCGATGATCCCGACGGCCTCGCCCCGGTACGCGACGAACGACAGGCCCTTGATCGCGTGGACCTCGGTCATCGACGGGCGGTGCTTGCGGCGAAGGACGCGCGAGAACGCGCTCGCGGCGTTGCCCTTGCCGCCCGCGCCGTACACCCGGTAGACGATGTGCAGGTCGTCGACGACGACGATCGGCTCCCGGGTCGGGTCGATCTGGAGGGTCCCGCGGACCTTCGTGTCAGCCACGGCCGTAGCGCTCCTCGGCACGGTAGAAGAACAGGAATCCGCCCACCAGCATGACCGCGGCCCACAGGATCGCGTACAGCCACAGCTGCCCCGTCGAGGTGGCGTGCGCGAGGCCTCCGACGTAGTTCCGGTACTCGCCGAGCAGGACGTGCCGGCTCAGCTCCACGTACACGTACGCCGGGTTGAGCTGGAGCAGCTCGCCCAGCCACGGGTAGTCGGCGAGCCGCGAGCCCGGCTTCATCAGCGACGGCAGGCTGAAGATCACGCCGGACATGTAGAGCCAGGTCCGCATGACGAACGGCAGCAGCTGGGTGATGTCGCGGTTGAACGCCCCGAGCCGCGCCATGACCATGCTGATGCCCACGTTGAACATCAGCTGGAGCGCCATCACGGGGACGAACAGGAGCATCTGGAAGCTGACCGGCTCGCCGAACGCAAAAACGATCACGAACAGCACGACCAGGGCGAGCAGCAGCTGCTGCAGCTCCACGATCGCGATCGCCAGGGGCAGCGTGGCCCGCGGGAAGTGCAAGGCCCTGATCAGCGAGAGGTTGTCGCCGACGGACTTGGAGCCCGATGTGACCGACCGCTGGGTGAACCCGAACAGGAACACGCCCGTCACCAGGAAGGGAATGAAGTCGGGCACTCCGCGCTTGGTGTTCAGCAGCAGACCGAAGATCAGGAAGTAGACCCCGGCGTTCAGCAGCGGGGTCAGCAGCTGCCACACCTGACCCAACCGGGAGTCGGTGTACATCGAGATGTTCTTGGCGGATGCGAACGCCCAGATGAAGTTCCGGCGAGCCCACACATCCTGGATGTACTTGCGCAGCGGGGGGCGCGCAGCGCTCTGCCTCAGCCCGTATCGTGCGGCGTAGTCGGCCAGGGTCCCGTTCACGTGAGGAGGCTCCGCGATCGTCCCGACCGACTCGCCACCCGGGGTTCCGAGCCGTTCCGGGTGACTCATGTCGCGAAGCCTATTGCAGTCGCTGAGTCCACAGTGACGTTCGCCCGCATGTGACCCCCGATTTGAGATCTTTACGGAATCATGTCGGCCTCCCTGGGGATACCCGGGTCATGCGCGTCAACCATTCGCGGCGCACTTTCGTGCCGTCACGGTCCGTCACCCGGCGCCGGTCGCGGCAGGCTCAGGAGCATCGGGCCTGGCCCCAGCGCGTCCCCCTGCTGCGCAGGCTCGGCCGGATGGACCGGTGGGCGTTCGACCAGGTGGCGGCGGCCCGGCTGCGCGGGCTGGAGTACGTCCTGCCGCGGCTGTCGCGGTTCGCCGACCACGGGGTGCTGTGGTTCTCGGCGGCCGGCGCGATGGGGATCGCGGGACGGCCGCGGCTGCGCCGCGCGGCGCTGCGCGGGGCCATCGCGATCGCCGTGGCGAGCCCCGCGGTGAACATCGTCGGCAAGCAGGCCTTCCGCCGCCGGCGCCCCGTCGTCGATCTCGTCCCCCCGATCCGGATCCGGTGGAAGCTGCCGACCTCGCACGCCTTCCCGTCCGGGCACTCCGCCTCGGCCGCCGCGTTCGCGACCGGCGTCGCGCTGGAGGCGCCGGCGGCGGTGGCGGTCCCGGTCGCGGCGACGGCCGCGGCGGTGGCCTTCTCCCGCGTCTACACCGGCGCCCACTACCCGGGCGACGTCCTGGCGGGTCTCGGGATCGGCGCGCTCGCCGGGGTCGGGACGAGGATGGTGTGGCCCTCGCGGCCTCCGGTCGCGCGCCTGGCCCCGGACGGGGGCGGGCGCGTGCCCGTCGCCCAGGACGGGCGGGGCGTGGTGGCCGTCGTCAACCTGGGGTCGGGCCCCTCGGCCGAGACGGACGCCGGGATCCTCCCGAGGCGCTCGGAGATCGCGCTCGCGCTGGTCGAGGCCGAGCTGCCCGCGGCGGAGATCGTCCGGGTGGAGCCGGGAGGGGACGTCGACAAGGCGTGCGCCGAGGCCGCCGAGCGGGCCGAGGTGCTGGCCGTGGTCGGCGGCGACGGCACCGTGAACGCGGCCGCCCGGGCGGCGCTCGGCCGCGACGTCCCGCTGCTGGTCGTCCCCGGCGGGACCTTCGACCACTTCTCCCGCGCGGTCGGCGTCGAGACCGCGACGCAGGCGATCAGGGCCTACCGGGAAGGGCGGATCGGCCGCGCCGACGTCTCCTACGTGGCGCCCGTGTCCGCTCCGGCGGGGGACGAGGCGGAGCAGATCTTCCTCAACACCGCGAGCATCGGCGCCTACACCGAGGTCGTCGAGCGGCGGGTCCGGCTGGAGAGGCGGATCGGGAAGTGGCCCGCGCTCGCGGTCGCCGCCGTCCGCACGCTGCGGCACGCCGAGCCCGTCGAGCTGATGGTGGACGGCAGGCGCCGGCGGGTCTGGCTGGCGTTCGTCGGCAACGGCGTCTTCGGCTCGTGGGGCGCCGCGCCCACCTGGCGCGAGCGCCTCGACGACGGCAGGCTCGACGTGCGGATGGTCACCACCGGCAGCCGCGCGCGCCGCGTCCGCGCGGTCGCCGCGATCGTCGCGGGCCACCTGCGCCTGACGCCCGGGTACCGCTCGTGGCGGACGACCGGCATGGAGGTCATCTCGCCGGCCGGTGACCTGCGGCTGGCGCGCGACGGCGAGGTGGCGCCGCTGCCGCGCGCGGTGCGCTTCGGCAAGCACCGCCGCGCACTCCGGATCTTCACGATTCATGCCCCGGTGACCGGGTAGGGCACGGGACGCCCACGAAGGAGGAGATCACACGATGACCAGCCGTGACCTGGGAGTCGCGCCCGGCGACCTCAGCGACGACGACCTGTTCCGCGAGCTCGGCCACCTGTACGAGACGAGGCTGGACGCGCTCCGGCACGCCGCCGACCAGGCCTACGGCGAGCACACCCGCCGCATGAACGAGCTGGAGGCCGAGTACCTGCGCCGGCGCCCCGGCCGGGAGATCGACCCCGAGCGCATGCGCGCCGGGGCCCGCGCCCGCTGACGGCGCCAGGCGCGCGCCCCCCGCGCCGCCGCCCGGACGGCCCGGTACCCGTGACCGGCCCGGTGTTGTTCGGGCGTTCGTTCTGTTCGGGTAAAGACGCGGGCGCCCGCCGCGGGTGAGCGGCAGGGTCCGTGGGAGGTCCCGTGGGGATCGTCGGGGGGTGTGGTCTGTGGGGCGGATCGGGCCTGGGCTCCGCCGGGCGGGGCGGCGCGGCGTCCGGCGGTGGTGGCCCGTCGTGGCGGGCACCGTCGCGTCGACGGGGCTCCTGGTGGGCGCCTACCTGGAGGGCCCGCGACTGTCGGGCGTGTCGGCGGCGCTGGCCGTGCCGTACCGCGACGCGGCCAGGCGGGGCGGTCCCGGCGCACTGCCGCCCGAGCGCCTGATGAGCACGTTCACCACGCGGTTCGCGCCGGGCGAGCCCCGCGTCCACAACATCGAGCTCGCCGCCCGGGCGCTGGACGGACGGGTCGTCGAGCCCGGAGCGACGTTCTCGTTCAACGACGCCGTCGGACCCCGCACCAGGCGCCGCGGGTACGTGCCCGCGCCCGCGATCGTGGGGTCGCGGCTGGCGGACGACGTGGGCGGCGGCATCTGCCAGGTGTCCACGACGCTGTACAACGCGGTGTTCCTGGCCGGGCTGGACATCCGGAAGGCCCGCGCCCACAGCCTGTGGATGCCGGAGTACCCGGAAGGGCGCGAGGCCGCGGTGTTCTACCCGCAGCTCGACCTCACCTGGAGGAACGACACCCGCGAGCCGGTGCGGATCCAGGTGGCCTCCTCGGCGACGTCGCTGACGGTGAACCTGTGGGGCCGGCGCAGGTACGAGGTGCGGTCGCGGACGTCCGAACGGTACGGGTTCCGGCCGTTCGAGGCGGGCGTCGGCCGCGGCGGCGCGTGCATCGCCAGGACGGGCCGGGAGGGCTTCGAGGTCGACGTGTGGCGGACGCTGCTGGCCGACGGGCGCGAGGTGCGCCGCGAGAGGTTCCACACCGAGTACGGGCCGCAGGCCGAGGTGGAGTGCCTCTGACCCGCGTGGCAGGGTGGGGAGCATGGAGGGAACGTTCGAGCTCGGGCCGGAAGACGGGCGGCTGCTCGTCCGGACGGGGCGCAGCGGGCTCGGCCGGCGCGCGGGGCACGACCTGACCATCGAGGCGACGCGCTGGTCGGCGGCGGTCGAGGCGCGCGAGCCCCTGGACGCCTCGTCGGTCGAGGTGACCGTCGACGTGGACGGGCTGGAGGTGCGCGAGGGCGCCGGCGGCGTGAAGCCGCTCACCGACCAGGACCGCGCGGAGATCGTGAAGAACCTGCGGAAGGTCCTGGACGTCCGGCGGTATCCGCGGATCCGGTTCGTCTCCACCGCGATCGGCGCGGACGCCGTCGAGGGCGATCTGACGATCATGGGACGGGTCAAACCGGTGCGGCTCGCGGCCGCCAGGGAGGGCGACCGCGTGCGCGGCGGCGTCACCGTCGAGCAGAGCCGCTGGGGCATCAAGCCCTACTCGGCGTTCTTCGGCGCGCTCCGGCTCGCCGACGAGGTCGAGATCGAGTTCGAGGTCCGCCTGCCCGAGTAGCGCCTGCCCGAGCGGCACCGCCCGAGAAGAGCCGCCCCGTGGCGCTGACCGGGGCCGTTTCGGAGTCGGCCCGTCCCGGGTTTCCCGGACCCCTGAAGATCGAATGCACTAAGGTTCGTGATCACCGCATTTCGGACAGACGATCTTCAGGGGGCCGCGGTGGCAGAGCTGAGCAGGCGGGACTTCGGCAAGGCGGCGGGCCTGGCGGCCGCGCCGGCGCTGCTCGCGGGCTGCGCGTCCGGCGGATCCGGGCCGACCAAGAACGCCCAGGCCGCGGCCGCGGCCCGCACGTGGGGAGTGACCGGCAAGGCGCTCGCCGGCCTCGGCGGCTTCGACGCCACCCTCAAGAGCTTCATGCAGGCGCGGGCCATCCCCTGCGGGCAGCTCGCCGTCGTCCGCAAGGGCAAGCTGATCCTGTCGCGCGGCTACACCTACGCCGAGGCCGGCGCCTTCAAGACGCAGCCGACCACGCCGTTCCGCATCGCCAGCATCTCCAAGCCCGTGACGGCGACGGCGGTGCTCCGGCTCGTCCAGGACGGGAAGCTGAAGCTCACCGACCGGGTGGCGACGCTGCTGGGGCTGTCCACGACGGCCGACCCGCGCCTCAAGGACGTCACGGTGCTGCGGCTGCTGCAGCACCTCGGCGGCTGGGACCGCGACATCACGCCCGACCCGATGTTCCGGGACGCGGCGATCGCCAAGGCGCTCGGCGTCGCGCTGCCGGTGTCGCAGGCGAACATCATGAAGTACACGTCCGGGCGCGCTCTGGACCACGCGCCCGGTGCGCAGTACGCCTACTCCAACTACGGCTACATGCTGCTCGGCCGGATCATCGAGAAGGTCACCGGGAAGAAGTACCAGGACTACGTCCGGCAGACCGTGCTCGCTCCCCGCGGCATCACGCGGATGCGCCTGGGCAAGTCGCGTACCAAGGTCACCGGCGAGGCGCCGTACTACTCGACCTACACCGGCGCCACCGTGTTCGACAACAGCGGCACCAAGGTGCCCTACCCGTACGGCGCGTTCAACCTGGAGAACATGGACGCGCACGGCGGCTGGCTGGCCACCGCCATGGACCTCACCCGCTTCGCGGGCATCTACGACGGCGGGTCGATCCTGACCTCGACGTCCATCAGCCGGGCGTTCGCCAAGCCGGAGACGGGCGTCAACGCCGACGGCTGGTACTACGGCTGCGGATGGCAGGTGCGCCCCGTGACCGGCGGCCGCAACACCTGGCACAACGGAAGCCTGGCCGGAACGTACACGCTGCTGGTCCGGCGGTACGACGGGCTGTCGTGGGCGGTCCTGTTCGACCAGCGTCAGGAGGGCTCCGCGGCGAACTACGCCGACATCGACGCGGCGCTGCACAAGGCCGCGAACGCCGTGAAGACCTGGCCGACCGGCAACCTGACCTCCACCTACTTCTAGCGCGGGGGCCCGCCTCTGGCGCGGGCCGCGCGCGTGTACTGGTCGTCCAGGCTGCGTGGGAACGGCATCATCCGGTGCCGTTCCCGCCAAGGCGCGTACTGGCGAACGGCGTTGAACCCCGCCGCGGTGACGATCCGGTCGACGTTCGGGCCCGGCACCCAGGCGGGATAGACGTCCAAGTGGGCGACGGACCGGGGCAGGCCGTCCGGCCTCGCGGGCGACACCAGCGTCATCGGCGGACGGACCCGTTCTGCCGACGCCATGTCCTGCGCGTAGGCGACGAGCTGGAGCGTCTCCGCGTCGGGGCCGCTGTGCACGATGAGCCAGCCGTCCACGTCGACCGGCTCCGACGGGGGATCGGCGAGCGCCAGCGGCACGACCTCGTCCGACACCGCGCGCAGGTAGGCGTCGTGGGACGGGTCGAGTTCCTCAAGGACGAACGTCCGGTCGAAGCGGAGCGGGCCCGCCGGGAGCAGGGGCCGGTAGGCGTCCCAGCGCAGCAGGCGGGCCAGATGCGTCGTCCTGGTCCCGGAGGGGAATCCGGTCAGCTCGCCCCGCAGCCCGGCGGGGAACGCGTCCACGATCACCTCGTCCGGGCGGAGGGCCGCCGGGTCGGCGGTCGCCACGACGTCCCAGCCGTGCGTGACGCGCGCGTCGGCCGCGAAGCGGGACCCGGTCACGACGGTGACCGGTCCCTCCCGCCCGAGGGTGTGCAGAACGGCCCGGAGCCGCGTCAGATGCCCGAGCCCGTCACCGGCCGCGTAGCAGAGGATCAACGCGCCTCGTCGAGGACGGCCAGGTAGCCCGCGGTCTCGGCGGCCGGGGTGAAGTCGCGCCGGATCCGTTCGGCGGCGGCCGCGCCGAGCTTGGCCAGCTCCTCGCCGCCCGCCCGCGCGGCCCGGTCGACCGCAGCGCGGCACGCGTGCGGGTCGCCCGCCGGGAAGGTGAAGCCGATCTCGTCGTCGGCCACGTCCGCCAGCCCGCCCGCGTCCGAGGCGATCAGCGGCACGCCGAGCGCCGCCGCCTCCAGCGCCACGTTCGGCATCCCGTCGTAGAACGAGGGGAGCGCGACGAGGTCGCAGCTCGCGTAGACGGCCGGAAGGTCGTAGCGCTCCAGGAACGGCAGGAACGAGTGCGGGACGTCGCGCTCCGCCAGCCACTCCCGCACGGAGTCCTCGACCTCGCCGACGAGCAGCAGGTGGAAGGCGTCGGTGCGGCGCGACGCCGCCAGGGCCTCCAGGAAGAAGCCGACGCCCTTCTTGACCTTGAGCTGGCCGACGAGCCCGATCGTCCGGCGTCCGGGGGCGACGTTCTCCTCTCGCCAGGCCCGCCCCCGCTCCCGCTCGGACGGCAGCACCCGCCACTGCGCGGTGTCGACGCTGTTGGCGACGAACACGACCGTGGCGTCCGGGGCGAGCGCCGACACCAGCGGCGCGTGCGAGCGGGCGACGACGCACACGCGCGACGAGGCGCGCAGCGCGTCCGCCAGCACGCCGCGCCGCCGCATCGAGAAGGCGCCGACGTCGATGTCGTTGCCGCGCAGCAGCGTCACCAGCGGCGCGCCGAGCAGGGAGGACAGGACGGGCGCGGCGAGCATCGCGTGGACGCCGCCGAACGCCACGACGTGGCTGTACCCGGTCAGGTCCTCGGCGCTGATCGTCGTCCACAGGCGGCGCAGCGCGTGCTCGGAGTCGTCCCCGAGCGGCGCGGTGACGAGCCGCCCGCCGTGCTCGCGCGACACGCCCCACGGCCGCGCCCGCCGGGTCAGGTGGGCGACGTCGACCTCGGCGCCGGCGGACCGCAGGCCCCGCACGATCCGGTCGCACGACTGCGCCATGCCGCCCCGGCTCGGCGGGTAGTGCTCGGTGATCCACAGGACGCGGGGCATCAGCTGTCCACGAAGCCGGTGTCGTCGTCCGGTCCCCAGTCGCCGCCGTAGGAGTAGTCGTCGCCCGGGTTGAACGCGCCGCGGTCGTACTGGTCGAACGAGGAGTACCAGTAGCCGTCGTTGTAGGTCTGCGAGCTGCCCCGGTAGTACTCGCGCCGGTACCCGTGCGTCCAGCCCGGCTGGTGCGGGTCCTGCGTCCGGTACCCCTGCGCCGCGGCGCACTCGGGGCACAGCGCGTTCGGCCCCGCGTGCTCGCCGCACACCGGCCGGCCGCACTGCGGGCACGCCGCCACCGCGGACCGGCCGCAGCGTCCGAGCACGAAGAACCCGGTGGTCACGGTGCAGCGGTTCATGTGGTCCTCCTCGCGGCCGTGCCGGGCGGCGTCCACCGGAACGGCTCCGTCGACACCTGCAGGATCCGGTCCACCAGGATCCCCTCCTCCACCGGCCCGGGGATCTTCCCGCTCGCGCGGATCACCAGCCGCCGGCCCTGCTTCACCTGCACCCTGACCCAGCGGGGCGGCGGCGAGGCGGGCCGCTGGACGGCCGCGTCCTTGGCCAGCCGCCGGGTGACCCGCACGAGCTGCACCGTCTTCGACTTGCTCTTGAGCTTGATCTTGCCGCGCGCGTTCCTCTTGCGGTACTTGCGGTTCCGCACCCGGTCGGTGACCGAGAGCTCGACGACGCTGCCGTCGCGCAGCTCCGCCCGCATCCGGAGCCACGGGTCGATCGCGTACCACTGCTTGAGCCCCGAGATCGGGGGCCGGGAGGGGAGGTCCTGCATCGGACCGTTCTTCTCCGGGACGCGCGACCCGCGCATGTCCGCGGACACCGACAGCACCCCGTCGGGGGGCATGTCGGCCGCGAGCACCCGCAGCAGCGGCACGAGCACGCCCGGGACCCGCGCGTGCAGCCGCCACCTGTTCCGCCGCACGTGCGCCCCGTGCTGCGCGAGGCTCTGGATCACCGGCTCCCAGTCGTCCCGCCGCAGCGAGACGGAGAAGCCCTGCTCCAGGGTCAGCGCCCTGTGCAGGGGATGGAACCGCTCGATGGCGGCCTTCTGCTTACGCCAGAACATGACGAACCACCTATCGACCCCGTGTCAGCGTGCGGTAGACCTCGGCCAGCCGGTCGCGCGACCGCGCCCAGGTCAGGCTCTCCTCGATGTGCGCACGGCCCCTCCGCCCCATCGCGGCGGCCTCCTCCGGGTACTCCAGCAGGATCCGCACGGCCCGGGCCAGCTCGGCGGGACGGTCCGCCGGGACCAGCCGCCCGTGCCGCCCGTCCGCCATCAGCTCGCGGACGGCGGGCAGGTCCGAGGCGACCACCGGGACGCCCGCCGCCATCGACTCGATCACCTTCAGCGGCGCGCACCCCTGGTCCAGGTTGCGGGCGCAGCCGGTCAGCGGCGCCACCGACACCTCGGCGTGCGCGAGCCACGCGGCGACCTCGTGGTGCGGCAGCGCGAACCGCCAGTCGACCCGCTCGGCGACGCCGATGCGCTCGGCCAGCCGCCGCACCGGCTTGGCCCGCCGCTCCGGGACGGACGCGCAGACCACCAGCCGCAGGCCGGGCAGGTCGGCGAGCCGCGCGAACGCCCGCATCAGCACGTCCAGGCCCTGCCACGGCTGCAGCGCGCCGACGTAGACGAGGTACCGCTCGGGCGCGCCCTCGGGACGCCGCGGCGTCTCGCGGACGTCGGCGCCGTTGGGGACCAGGTGGATCCGGCCCTCCGGCACCCCGAGGCCCCGGACGGCCTCCCCGATCACCCGCGACGGCACCACGACGGCGTCGCTGCGCTCCAGGCAGAACCGCTCCAGCTCGCGGATCTTGGCGAGCGTGGCGGGCGCCGCCCAGGGCCAGGTGTGGCTCATCTCGATGGACGGCAGCCCGTTGACCTCGTACACGACCGCGTGGCGCCGCCCGTCCGCGACCGCCGGAAGCGCGCTCCACGGGTCGCGCACATGGACGACCTCCAGCGTCTCCCAGTGCGGCCGCAGATGGGCCGCGACCCAGCCGGAGAACGCCTCGGCCCGGTCGATCAGGTTGGGGACCGCGGCGTCGAACCGCGCGACCTCCCGCGTCCCCTCCCGCTGGTAGCGCGGCAGGTCGCCGCCGCCGATCGCGGCGAGCAGCCCGCCCCCGAACCGCGTGAAGAGCTCGTCGGCCATCTGCGCGATGTGGACCGCCGACCCCTTGCTGGACGGGAACCGGTCGAACGCGACGTAGGCCGCCCTGTGCCGCATGGGCCCGTGCTGTGTGGGCCCGTGCTCGATGGGACCGTGCTCGATGGGACCGTGCTTCATCCGACCGCCGCCCCCTCCGGCACCGTCCGCAGCCCGCGGTGCCAGGCGATCTGGTCGGCGAGCCCCTCGGCCAGGCCCGTCGCGGCCGTCCAGCCGAGCAGTTCCCGGGCGCGGGACGTGTCGGCCCAGGTGCGCGCCGCGTCCCCGGCCACGGGCGTCTCGCGCCGGATCTGCGCCGGGACGCCCAGCGCGCCGGTGAGCATCGCGATCGCGTCGCGGACCGCCACGTGCTCGCGATGCCCGACGTTGACGGCGACGCCGGGCGGCAGGTCCTCGGCCGCCGCCGCCAGCGTGGCCGCGACGACGTCCCGCACGTGCGTGAAGCTCCTGGAGCTGCGCCCGTCACCGAACACCGGCAGCGGGCGCCCGTCCAGCGCCGCCTCGACGAACCGGTGGAACGCCATGTCGGGACGCTGCCGGGGGCCGTAGACCGAGAAGTACCTGAGGAGCACCGTCCGCAGCCCGCTCCCGGCGGCCGTCCGCGCGAGCCGCTCCGCCTTCGCCTTGCTGACCGCGTAGGGGCTGGCCGGCTTCAGCGGATCGTCCTCCCGGTTCGGCCGCGGACCCGCCGACCCGTACACCGACGAACTGGACGCGACGACGACCTTCGGCCGCGAGCGGGGCGGGCGCTGCACGCAGGCCGCGAGCAGGCGCCGCGTCGCCGCCACGTTGTCCCGCTCGACGACCGCCTTGCCCGGCCCCCACGAGTCGCGCACGCCGGGACGTCCCGCCAGATGCACGACGACGTCGGCGGCCGAGACGGCGGTGAGGTCGTCCACCGCCAGGTCGAGCTCGGCGGCGACGACTCCCGGCCTGGTCGCGACCTTCGCCCATGTCCGCCGGGCGACGCCGGGACTCAGCGAGCGCCCGGGCGCGTCGACGGCCAGCACCTCGTGCCCCGCCTTCGAGAACGCGTCGACGACATGGCTTCCGATGAACCCCGCCGCACCAGTGACCACCACCCGCACCCGGGCACTTTATCCGTCAGGCCCCGAAGGGGACAGGGCTCTCGTCCCTGCTCACATAGGACTTCCTGCCGGGACATCCGGGGGAACGCGGGGGCGGGGAGCCGACCACCCTGTTGCCGTTACTTAGAGTTAGGCAGCAACTCCAGGGGGACATGGGGCTGCTGTGCGTATCAGAACGCTCATGGGGGATAGGCGCGCCAGGGGCTGGGGACCGCCCGCGGCCCCCAGCCCGCTCATCCTCTGGCCCGGCCCGGCCGGAGGACGTCTGCCGATCCCGGCCCCGCTCAGCGGGGACGGGCCACGCGGGTCTCGTCCCAGACGGGCTCCGCCGACTCGTAGACCGAGCCGTCGGACCCGAAGACCAGGTGGCGGTCGAAGGCCCGGGCGAACCAGCGGTCGTGCGTCACCGCGACGACCGTGCCCTCGTACGACTCCAGCCCCTCCTGGAGCGCTTCGGCGCTGGCCAGGTCGAGGTTGTCGGTCGGCTCGTCCAGCAGGAGCAGGGTGGCGCCGCCCAGTTCCAGGAGCAGGATCTGCAGGCGGGCCTGCTGGCCACCGGAGAGCGTCTCGAAGGGCTGCTCGGCGCACACGTTCAGCTCGTAGCGCGTGAGCGCGCTCATCGCGTCGTTGCGCAGCCGCGCGTGCTCGGTCATGACGATCTCGCACGGGGTGCGTCCGGCCAGATCGGGACGGGCGTGGGTCTGCGCGAACAGCCCCGGGACCACACGCGCCCCGAGGCGCGCCACACCCGTGTGCGCGACGGGCCTCACCGGAGTCGCGCCGCGCGGGAGCGCCTCGGCGACGGCCGCGAGAAGCCGCAGGAAATGCGACTTCCCGGAGCCGTTCGAGCCCAGCACGGCGACGCGCTCGCCGTACCAGACCTCGGTGTCGAACGGCTTCATCAGGCCCGTCAGTTCGAGGTTCTCGCAGACCACCGCGCGCTTGCCCGTCCTGCCGCCGCGCAGGCGCATCTTCAGGTTCTGGTCGCGGGGCGGGACCTCCGGCGGCCCGGCCTCCTCGAACTTGCGCAGCCGGGTCTGCGCCGCCCGGTAGCGGGACGCGAAACCGTCGTTCACCGTGGCCTTGGTCCGCAGGGTGTTGACCAGCTCCTTGAGCTTGGCGTGCTCCTCGTCCCAGCGGCGCCGCAGCTCCTCCAGGCGCTCGTTGCGGTCGCGGCGCGCGGCGGCGTAGGTGGAGAACCCGCCGCCGTGGATCCACACCCGGGACGCCTCGACGGTGACGATCCGGTCGGCGGAGCGGTCGAGCAGCTCCCGGTCGTGCGACACGAGCAGGACGGTCTTCGGCGTCTCCCGCAGCCGCTCCTCCAGCCACCGCTTGCCCGGGACGTCCAGGTAGTTGTCGGGCTCGTCCAGGAGAAGGACCTCGTCGGGGCCGCGGAGCAGGGCTTCGAGCGCGAGCCGCTTCTGCTCGCCGCCCGACAGCGTGCGGACCTCGCGCCACCGGCACGAGTCGTAGGAGACGCCGAGGGCCGCGACGCAGCACGCGTCCCAGAGCACCTCGGCCTCGTAGCCCCCCGCGTCGCCCCAGCCCGCGAGGGCCGTGGCGTAGCGGAGCTGGGCGGGCTCGTCGTCGCGCTCCATCATCACCAGCTCGGCCGCCTCCACCGCGGCCGCCGCCTCCCGCACCCGGGGCGGCGCCAGCGACAGCAGGAGGTCGTGCACGTTCGACCCGTCCCGCACGCTGCCGATGAACTGGCGCATGACGCCGACCCCGCCGCTGTGCGCGACGGTCCCGGACTGCGGCGCCAGGTCGCCCGCGATCAGGCGCAGGAGCGTCGTCTTGCCCGCGCCGTTCGGGCCCACCAGGGCGGCCGTGACACCGTCGCCGACGCGGAAGGAGACGTCATCGAGCAGCATCCGGCCGTCCGGCAGCACATGGCCGACGTGGCCCACTTCGACGTGTCCCATGAGGCCGAGTGTCGAGAAGCCCGCCCCGGACCGTCAATCCATTTAACCGTCCCGTGCGCTGACCAAGGCGTGGCCGGCGGGCTTCGAGGGCGGACGGTCCTGAACAGTCCTGGTCACCTCTCCGGGAAGCAGCACTGGCAGCAGTCGTACTGCGCCCGGACCCGCTGAGCCCCGACCCGACCCGGGCATGGCCCTCAGCAGAAGCGGCTCCCCCGGGGCCGCTTCGTCATGTGGGCGGCCAGGCGCCCGGCCCCCGGCACCTCGACCCCGGCGCGCCGAATCGCCCGCTCTCCGCGGACGACTCGACCTGGGGCCGGCTTCGCCACGCGAAGTCGGCCCTACCGTTCTGGGCGACTCACGGCACGAGCAGCGACCGGACGTGGTCGACCACGGAGCCGAGGGGGATCTTGGACGTGTCGCCGGTGGCGCGCTCGGTGACCTCGGCGGCGCCCTCGGCCAGGCCGCGCCGCCCCACGGTCACGCGGAAGGGGATGCCGGTCAGCTCCACGTCCCGGAACTTCACTCCGGCGCGCTCGGCGCGGTCGTCGATCACCACCTCGACGCCCGCGGCCGCCAGGCCCGCGTAGACCTCCTCCGCCGCCGCGGCCACGTCGGCGTCGTCGGACTGGGCGGTCACGACGGCGACCTGGAAGGGGGCGACCGCCACCGGCCACACGATCCCGCGCTCGTCGTGGTGGGTCTCGACGATCACGGCCATCGCCCGCTCGATCCCGATCCCGTAGCTCCCCATGACCACCGGGACGGAGCGGCCGCCGGCGTCCAGCACCTCGACGCCCAGCGCGCGGGAGTAGCGGTCGCCCAGCTTGAAGACATGCCCGACCTCGATCGCCCGCAGTGCCTCCAGCGGTCCGCCGCACCGCGCGCAGGGCTCTCCCTCCGCGACCTCGCGCAGGTCCGCCCAGGCGCCGACCTCGATGTCGCGGCCGACGTCGACGCCGCGCAGGTGGACGTCGTCGGCGTTGGCGCCGGTGAACATGTCGCGGCGGCCGCGCAGCGCCTCGTCCGCGATCACCGGGAGCGGCGCGCCGACCGCGCCGAGGCTGCCGGGCAGCGCGCCGAGGGCCTCCCGGATCTCGGCGGGCTCGGCGGCCCGGAGGTCGGCGGCGCCCGTCGCGTCCACGAGCTTCTGCTCGTTGAGCGGGTGGTCGCCGCGCAGCAGGACGAGGGTCGGCGCGCCGTCCAGGACGTACACGAGCGTCTTGATCTGCCGGTCGGCGGGCGCGCCGTACGCCAGCAGGTCGTCGATCGTGCGGACGCCCGGCGTGTCGAAGCGCTCCGGCGCGTCCGGCCCCGGGCCGTCCTGCACGGCGGGCAGCGCCGACGTCGCGCGCTCGACGTTCGCCGCGTACCCGCAGGCCGGGCAGCGGACGACGACGTCCTCGCCCACCGGCGCCGGGCACATGAACTCGGTGGAGTCCGAGCCGCCCATGGCGCCGTTGGACGCCTCGCACGCCAGCGCCCGCAGGCCGAGCCGCTCGAAGATCCGCGCGTAGGCGCCGAGGTAGGCCTCGAACGAGGCGTCCAGCCCGGCGCGGTCGACGTCGAAGCTGTAGGCGTCCTTCATCGTGAACTCGCGGGTCCGCAGCAGCCCGCCCTTGGGGCGCGGCTCGTCCCGGAACTTCGTCTGGAACTGGTACCACTGCTGCGGCAGCCGCCGGTAGGAGTCCAGCTCGCGGGCGACCGTCGCGAAGATCTCCTCGTGCGTCAGGCCGAGGGCGTGCTCGGCGCCGCGCCGGTCGCGCAGCCGGAACAGCTCCGCGCCGATCAGGTCCCAGCGGCCGGACCGCCGCCACGGCTCGGCCGGGTGCATCGCCGGCAGCAGCATCTCCTGCGCGCCGATCGCGTCCATCTCCGCGCGGACGATCTGAATGATCTTCGCTCGGACGCGGACGGCCAGCGGCAGCAGCGAGTAGTGGCCCGCCGTGAGCTGCCGGACGTACCCCGCTCGCAGCAGCAGCCGGTGGCTCGGCGCGTCGGCCTCGGCGGGGTCCTCTCGCAGCGTGGGCACGAACATCTGGGACCAGCGCATCGTGCGAGGGTAGCGAAGGTGACCTGACTAATGGCCTGTGGTCAGTACCCTTGTGGCCGTGAGTCGAGAAGGTGTGACGCCGCAGAGCGAGGATTTCTCCGCCTGGTACAACGAGCTGGTGGTGCAGGCCCAGCTCGTCGACCGCGGACCGGTTCGCGGCACGATGGTCATCCGCCCGTACGGTTACCGGGTGTGGGAGCTGCTCCAGGCCGACCTGGACCGGCGCATCAAGGAGGCCGGGCACGACAACGCCTGCTTCCCGATGTTCATCCCGGAGTCCTACCTCAAGCGCGAGGCCGAGCACGTCGAGGGCTTCTCCCCGGAGCTGGCGGTCGTCACGCACGCCGGCGGCAAGGACCTGGAGGAGCCGCTGATCGTGCGGCCGACCTCCGAGACGGTCATCGGCGAGTACATGGCCAAGTGGATCGACTCGCACCGCGACCTGCCGCTGCTGCTGAACCAGTGGGCGAACGTCGTCCGCTGGGAGATGCGCCCCCGGATGTTCCTGCGCACCACCGAGTTCCTCTGGCAGGAGGGCCACACCGCGCACGCCGACGAGGGCGACGCCATGCGCGAGACGATGTGGGCGCTCGACGCCTACGCGAGCGTCGCGCGGGACCTGGCGGCGATCCCGGTCGTGGCGGGGGAGAAGACGCCCGGCGAGCGGTTCGCCGGCGCCGTCCGCACCTACACGATCGAGGCGATGATGCGCGACGGCCGGGCCCTGCAGGCCGGCACGTCCCACTACCTCGGCACGAACTTCGCCAAGGCCTTCGAGATCCAGTACCAGGACGAGGAGGGCAGGCTCACCCTCGCCCACACGACGTCCTGGGGCATGAGCACCCGCATGATCGGCGGCGTGATCATGACGCACGGGGACGACAAGGGCCTCGTGATGCCGCCCCGGCTGGCGCCCTACCAGGTCGTGATCGTCCCGATCGGCCGCAAGGAGCAGGGCGAGCAGGCCGCCGCCGAGGCCCGCCGGCTCGGCGCGGCGATCAAGTCGATGGGCATCCGGGTGCACGTCGACGACAACCGCCCGCAGCTGTCGCCCGGCTTCAAGTTCAACGAGTGGGAGATGCGCGGCGTCCCGATCCGCATCGAGCTGGGCAAGCGCGACATCGAGAACGGCGTCGCCACCGTCGTCCGGCGGCTCCCGACCGTCGAGGGGCAGGGCAAGGAGCCCATCCCGCTCGACAAGGTTCCCGAGGTGCTGCCGGGGATGCTCGCCGACTTCCAGTCGTTCCTGCTGGCCAGGGCCGAGAAGTTCCGCGACGACAACACCGCCGTCGTGGACGGCTGGGACGCGTTCACCGCGCAGGTCGCCACCGGCTGGGCCCGCGCGTTCCACTGCGGCGACACCGCCTGCGAGGACGACATCAAGGCCGAGACCGCCGCGACCCCGCGCGTCATCCCGACCGACGCGCCCGAGGAGACCGGCGTCTGCGTGAAGTGCGGCCGCCCGTCCGCCTACGGCAAGCGCGTCATCTTCGGCCGCGCCTACTGAGCACGCATCCGGCCGCAGCCGCACCCGGGCGGGGGGGGGGGGGGGGGGGGGGCGCCCCCGGGGGGGGGGGGGCCGCCGCCGCGCGGGGGGCCGC
>NZ_JBEZJQ010000042.1:0-57040 GCF_040653135.1 Actinomadura sp. NPDC048021 | reverse complement strand
GTCTACGTCGCGGCCGCCACCGCGGGCCTCACCACGGTCTTCACGCTCGTGCCGCCCCTCTACACCGCGATCAAGCTGGCCGGCGCGCCGGGCCGTCGAGCCGGAGCAGCGGCGCCGCCGCCCCGGCGACGCCGATCAGCGCCTCCGCGGCGATCACGGCAGCCGCGGCCGCCCCGGCGAGGGCGGGCGGCAGCACCCGGTGCGCCCGCACCGCGGCGGCCAGCGCCGCCGGGCGCCTGACCTGCCCGGCCAGCGACGCCAGCAGGACGAGCGGGACGGTGACGGCGGCGATCCCGGCGAGGAGTCCGGTCACCGGACCGCCTCGACCGCCAGCCCCGCGAGCCGGCGCGGGACGTCGCGGACCCGGTCCTCCTCGGGCAGCACGGTCACCAGCAGCGACGCCAGCGCCAGCAGGAAGTAGGGGCCCTGGCCCTCCACGGTGTCGCGGAACAGCTCGCCGCCCGCGACCGGGGCGCCGCGCCACGGCGGGAGCCGCCTGCGCGTCACCGTGGTCAGCGCGGTGATCTCCAGGAGGCCGATCCCCGGCACCTCCTTGACCATCTCGGCGGGCTCGGGGCGCCTGGCCCGGCCGCGCGGGACGGCGGTGACCCCGTCCTCGTGCTCGGTCAGGCGCAGGGTGCCGAAGAAGGCGACCGCGTCCGCGGGGCGCCCGTGGTAGAGGTGCGTGAACACCGCGTGGCGGCGCCCCTCCCACACGGCCGCGAGAACGGGGTCGCTGAGGCCCGTCTCGGCGTCGCGGGTCGCCGTCCCGCCGACCCGCAGCCGGCCGCCCTGGACGCGGAACTCCTGCTCGAAGCGGTCGACCCCGATGTCGGCGGCCCAGGCCAGCGCGTCCTCGCGGGTGCCGCTGGAGATCTCGTGGAGCCGCCCGCCGTCGGCGATCCGCGCCACCGACGTGCACGGCCGCCGCAGATCGTGGTCGCCGGCGAGCCGGACCCGCACCCCGTCCAGCGAGCGGTGGGTGACGCTCCGGCCCCCCGCGCCCTGCCCCCGTGTGCCCTCTCCCGGTTTTCCCATGCCGCCCCCTTCCCGGGGGACGCGCCCCACAGAAACGCCGCGGGTAAGAATTGCGACGCTACGCGTGATACTTCGCTTCAGGGTCAAACCTTCCGGAAGTGGTCACGCCCGGGACCGGGTAGGGTCAACTGCCGGACTCGCGCGGCAGCGGCGTTTCAGCGGCGGCCGTCCCCGGCGCCCTGGATAGGGTCGTGTGGTTCTCCGGCAGGTAGGCGCGTGAGGTGGAGCCCGTGAGCAAGGTCGATGTGCTGGTCCGGCGGCTGGATCCGGAGCTGCCCCTGCCCCAGTACGCCCACGCGGGCGACGCGGGCGCCGATCTGGTCGCGGCCGCCGACGTGGAACTGCCGCCGGGGGAGCGCGCCGTCGTCCCCACCGGGATGGCGATCGCCCTGCCGGACGGCTACGCGGCTTTCATTCACCCCCGGTCCGGATTGGGCGCTAAGTTGGGGGTGACCATCGTCAACGCACCCGGTACGGTCGACGCCGGCTATCGGGGTGAGATCAAGGTGACCCTGCTGAACACCGACCCCCGCGCCACGGTGAGACTGCGGCGCGGAGACCGCATCGCGCAGATGGTCGTCCAGCGGGTCGAGCACGCGGTGTTCCACGAGGTCACCGAGCTTCCCGGATCGGCGCGCGGAACCGGCGGGTTCGGCTCCACCGGCGGATTCGGCCCTGCCCCGCGATCCGGGGACAACGAGCACAGTAGAGAAGGAGCGTGAGTCGTGGCTTTTGGACGTCGCCGGCAGGCCGAGGAGCCCGCTGAGGGTCCCGAGGTGACCGAGGAGCCGGCGGAGACCGCCGAGGAGGCTCCCGCCGAGGCGGGGTCGGCCAAGGCGGAATCGGCGGCGGGCGGCCCGTGGGATTCCGAGGACTCCTTCCCCGAGCTGCAGCGGCTCGACTTCGGGGCCCTCCAGGTGCCGGTGGCGCCGGGGCTGGGCTTCCAGGTCAACTTCGAGGCGACCCAGGTCGACGAGGAGGGCAACCCGCTGGACGGGCGCCCCGTCGCCGTGCTGGTGCAGTACGAGGAGAGCGCCATGCAGCTCCAGGTGTTCGCCGCGCCGAAGCGCAGCGGCATCTGGGACGACGTGCGCCGCGAGACCGCCAAGGACATCCAGGAGGAGGCGCAGGGCCAGACCCAGGAGGGCGAGGGCCCGTTCGGCTCCGAACTGCTGGCGATGGTCCCGGCGGCGCTGACCGAGGAGGTCCTCGCCGAGATGCCGCCGGAGGTCCGCGAGCAGATCCCGGCGGAGTTCGTCGAGCAGGGCTGGGCGCCGCAGATCATCCGTTTCCTCGGCGTGGACGGCCCCCGCTGGTTCCTGCAGGCCGTGGTGCAGGGCGCCGCGATCGAGGACGAGGAGCAGTGGCAGGTCCTGGAGGACGTGCTGCGCGGCGTGGTGGTGCACCGCGGCGACGCCCCGATGCCGCCCCGCGAGCTGCTGGAACTGCAGATCCCGCAGGAGTTCAGCGAGGCCGGCGAGGACGGCGAGGACGGGGCCGTGGAGACCTTCGACCCCTTCGAGCGCGGTCCCGAGATCACCGAGGTCCGCTGACCGCACGCACACCGGACCCGTCCGGCCGCACGCTTTTCGGACGTGCGGCCGGGCGGGTTCGCGGCGTCTGCGCCCGGCCCATCGCTTGCCCTGCACCGGCCTCCGGGCGGTCAATCAGTGCATGTCGAAGAAGACGCGCAAACGCCGGGCCCGCAAGCGGAGCAAGCACAACAAGGGCAAGCGGCCCAACGCCCGCCGCTAACTCTCGATCATCTCGAACGTCATCGCGTGCTCGACGCCCGCCTGCTTCCCGCCCGCCTCGGCCGCGCCGGTGAGGAACGCCTCCGCGTCGAAACCGGCGCCGAGTTCGGCGAAGTACACGCGGTGCGCGAGCAGCGAGTCGATGCCGGCCCGCAGATGGCCGGTGACGTCCACGTAGTGGGTGGGCTGCGGCGACCCGCCGAACAGCGCGAACCGGACGCCCCGCCACGGTTCGAGGCCGAGGTCGCGGAACACCCACCGGTTGGCCGCGTCCCGGACCGCGTCCGCGACCGCGAGGCCGAGGGCCCGGTGGTCGGCCATGTTGAAGCCGCCGCCGGGGAAGGTCTCGCGGAAGTTGATGGACAGCACCACCTCGGGCCGGTGCCGCCGGATCGCCGCGGCGAGCGTCCGCCGCAGCGGCAGCCCGTACTCCAGAGTGCCGTCCGGCAGGTCGAGGAACTCGACCTCGCGGACGCCGACGATCCGCGCCGCCTCGACCTGCTCGGCGCTGCGGATCCGCCGCACCTCGGCGGGGTCCATCGAGTCGATCCCGGCCTCCCCGCGGGTGGCCAGCACCTCCGTCACGGTCTTGCCCTGCCCCGTCCACTTGGCGACCGCCGCCGACGTCCCGTACTCCAGGTCGTCGGGGTGCGCCACGATCGCGAGCGCGCGTTCCCAGTCCTCAGGCACCTCGTCCATCCCCCCATCCTCCCGGACGGGGCGGTGGACCGTCACAGGTAGCGGAGCCAGAGGTACGGGGTGGCCAGGGCGACCGTCACGAGGGTGACGACGATGCCGTAGCGGGTGAAGCGCCAGAAGCTGATGGGCGTGCCGTTGCGGGCTGCGATGCCGAGGACGACCACGTTGGCGCTGGCCCCGACGGCGGTGGCGTTCCCGCCGAGGTCGGCGCCGAGGGCGAGGGCCCACCACAGCACGTGCCCGTCCGTGCCGGGGTGCTGCTGGACGAGGTCGGAGACGATCGGGCTCATCGTCGCCACGTAGGGGATGTTGTCCACGATCGCCGACAGCCCGGCGGACGCCCACAGCAGCAGCATCGCGGCCACGCCGAGGCGGCCGTCGGTGGCGTCCGCCGCCGCCCGGGAGATCTCGCCGATGACGCCGGTCTCGACGAGGCCGCCGACCATCACGAACAGGCCGGCGAAGAACACCAGCGTGGGCCACTCGACCTCGCTGAGCGCCTCCTCGGTCGTCACCTTGGTCGCGGCGACGAGCAGACCGGCGCCGAGCAGCGCCACCACGGACGGCTCGTAGTGCAGGACGGGGTGCAGCACGAACGCCGCGATCACGACGGCGAGGACGGCGAGCCCCTGCGCGAGCAGGCGGCGGTCGGTGATGGCCTCCCGCTCCTCCAGCTCCATGACCTCGGCGGCGAGCTCCGGGTCGTAGCGGAACGCCGAGCGGAACAGCCACCGGCACAGCACGCAGAACACGATCATCAGCACCACGACCAGCGGGGCCAGGTGGACCAGGAAGTCGTTGAACGACAGGCCGCCCCGGCTGGCGATGATGATGTTGGGCGGGTCGCCGACGAGGGTCGCGGTGCCGCCGATGTTGGACGCCATGACCTCGGCGATGAGGTACGGCTCGGGCGCGAGGGCGAGCCGCTCGCAGACGAGGAACGTCACGGGCGCGACCAGCAGGACGGTGGTGACGTTGTCGAGCAGCGCCGACGCCCCCGCCGTGAGCACGACCAGCATCACCATGAGCCGGTAGGGGCGTCCCCGCGCGCGCTTGGCGGCCCAGATCGCCACGTACTCGAACACGCCCGTCCGGCGCAGCACCGAGACGATGACCATCATGCCGAGCAGCAGGAAGATGACGTTCCAGTCGATCCCGGACTCGGAGGAGAAGAACGCGCCCCGGGCGTCGGTGATGTGCAGCAGGAGCATCAGGCCCGCGCCGCCGAGCGCCACCGCCGTCCGGTGCACCTTCTCCGACGCGATCAGCACGTACGCGCAGACGAAGATGACGATCGCGGCGGTGGCCTGCACGGAACCTCCCGGACGGCATGCGGATGACGGGACCTGCCGACCAGACTTCCCGGCGCACCACGGGCGACTCTAACCGTCACGGCACGCCGCGGGCGAGACCGGGGCCGGGCGATGGTGGGGTTTTGCCTACCCCGATCGGAGTGCTGGACCCATCCTCGCCGGCCCCGCGCGTCCGTAGTTTCGTGTCCGGAGGCGCTCCGCGAGGGGGCGCCCGGGCGGAGGTGAGGACGATGTTCGGACGCAGGGGACCGGAACCGGGGCGCCAGGCCCCGGGTGAGGCGCTCCGGCTGGAGAACGTGCGCCGGGTGTACGGCCCCGAGGGCAACCGGGTCGTCGCGCTGGACGGGGTGTCGCTGTCGCTGCCGACCGGGTCGTTCACCGCGGTCATGGGCCCGTCCGGGTCCGGCAAGAGCACGCTGCTCCAGTGCGCCGCGGGCCTGGACCGTCCGACCGGGGGCCGCGTCTTCGTCGACGGCGCGGAGCTGACGGGCGACGGGGAGGCGGAGCTGACGAAGTTCCGGCGGGAGCGGATCGGTTTCGTCTTCCAGCAGTTCAACCTGCTGCCGACGCTGTCGGTCGTGCAGAACACGGTGCTCCCGCTGAAGCTCGCCGGCCGCAAGGTCGACAAGGACCGGGCGCGAGCCGTCCTCGAGCGGGTGGGCCTCGGCGAGCGGCTCGGGCACCTGCCCGCGGAGCTGTCCGGCGGGCAGCAGCAGCGGGTGGCGATCGCGCGGGCGCTGCTGGCCCGGCCGCGGGTGCTGTTCGCCGACGAGCCGACCGGAGCCCTCGACACCCGCAGCGCCCGCGACGTGCTCGGCCTGCTGCGCGAGTCGGTGGCCGCGTTCGGGCAGACGGTGGTGATGGTGACCCACGACCCGGTCGCCGCGTCGTTCGCCGACGCCGTGCTGTACCTGGCCGACGGGCGGATCGTCGGCCACCAGCCCGCGCCGACCGCCGAGTCCGTCGCGGAGCGGATGACGCACCTGGCCGACGAGGTCGAGCGCCAGCGCATGACGGCGGGGGCGTGACATGTTCGCACTGGCGATCGGTTCCCTGCGCAGGCGCGCGGGCGCGTTCACGGCGAGCTTCCTCGCCCTGTTCCTCGGCTCGACGATCATCATGGCGTTCGCCTCGATGCTGGACACCGCCGCGTCGGGCGGCGCGACCGGGGAGGCCCGGAGCACGCTGGTCGTCATGGCGAACGTCGTCGGCGGCTGGGGGCTGCTGCTCGTGGTGTTCGCGGTCACCTCCACGCTGACCCTGTCGGTGCGGCAGCGGGCGTCGGAGATCGCGCTGCTCAAGAGCGTCGGCGCGACCCCGGCGCAGCTCTCCCGGATGATCGTCGGTGAGGCGGCCGTGCTGGCGGTGGCCGCGGCGCTGCTCGCGATCGTCCCCGGGATGCTGGCCGGCCGGGGCGTGCTCGGCCTGCTGCACGACACCGGCCAGGTGCCCGCGGAGATCGGCCACAGCTTCGGCCCGGTCGCGCTGTCGATGGGGATCGGCATCACGACGGTCTCCGCGACCGCCGCCGCGCTGATCACCGCCCGGCGCGCCACCCGCGCCGGCGTCGCCGACTCGATGCGGTCCGCGGCGGTGGACACCGGGAGGCTGAGCAGGAAGCGCATCGTCTTCGCGGTCCTGTTCCTGCTGCTGGCGCTGGACGAGGCGGTCATCACGGTCACGCTGATGGACGGCAAGGGCAGCGACGTGATGGCGACGTCCGGGCAGGCCGACATCCTCGCCGCGATCGGGCTGGCGCTGCTGGCTCCGGCGATCATGCGGCGGGCGACGTCCCTGCTGGCCCGGCCGCTGCGCGCGTTCGGCGCGGCCGGCGAACTGGCGGCCGCCACCATGCGCCGCCGGACGGGCGCGCTGGCGTCCGCGGTCACCCCGGTCATCCTGTTCGTCGGCACCGCCGTCGGGACGCTCTACCTCCAGGCCACCGAGAACGCGGCGATGGAGGCCGCCGGGCTGGCCAAGACGGCCGAGCAGAAGAGCATCGAGACGCTCAACTTCGTCGTCATCGGCATGGTGGTGCTGTTCACGGCGATCATGCTGGTCAACACGCTGGTGGCGGCGACCGCGCACCGGCGCCGCGAGTTCGGGCAGACGCGGCTCGCCGGCGCGACCCCGCGCCAGGTGCTCGCCTCGGTGGCGCTGGAGTCGGCGGTGCTGACGGTCACCGGCGCGGCCTGCGGAACGGTCGCCTCGGTGTTCACGATCGTGCCCTTCGGGCTGGCCCGCCGCGACTCCGCCGTCCCGGCCGGGGACGTGTGGACCTACCTCGCGGTCGTCGCGCTCGCCGCCGCGCTGACCGGCGCCACGACGTGGGCGGCCACCCGCCGCGCGATCGGCGTCCCCGCCGTGGAGGCCGCCCTCCGCTGACCGCACGGCTTGTCTTCGCGTGGGTGCTCGCCCATACTGGGTGAGCACTCACTCATTTTTGGAGGAGCGGTCATGGCGGGATCGGTGGAGACTTCGCGCGGCAGGTTTCCGGCGGCGGCCGCCGTCCGGGGCCTGGGGGCGTTCTGGACGGGCGGCCGCCGGGTCGAGCGCGCCGCCTACGCCGTCGGCGCCGCGCTCATCGCCTCGGGCCTGCTGCACCTGGTGGTGTTCGCCGTGGACGGCGGGCCCTGGACGGGACCGGTCTCCTGGCGCAAGCCCGTCACGTTCGGGCTCTCGTTCGGCCTGACGCTCATCACGATCGCGTGGGTCAGCGGGTTCGTCCGGCTGGGCGACCGCGCGCGGACCGCGATCCTCGGCGTGTTCGCCGCCGACTGCGTCGCGGAGGTCTCCCTCATCACCCTGCAGGCGTGGCGCAGGGCGCCGTCCCACTTCAACGAGGAGACGGCGTTCGACACGGTCGTCACCCGGATGCTCGCGGCGGGCGGCGGGATCCTGATCGTCACGCTGGTCGCGCTCGCGGTCGCCGCCTTCCGCCGCGACGCGGGGACCGCGCCGAGCATGCGGCTGGCCGTCCGGTCCGGCTTCGCCGCGCTGATGCTCGCGCTGGCCTCCGGCGCGGCGATGATCGCCCGCGGGGTCGCCACGGTGCGCTCCGGCGACCAGCAGGCCGCCTACCACGTGGTCGCCGCGCTGAAGCCCGCGCACTTCGTGACCATGCACGCGATCCTCGTCCTGCCGCTGCTGGCCTGGCTGCTCACCTTCACCGGTCTGCCCGAGGCCCGCCGCGTCCGGGTGGTCGCCCTCGCCTCCGGCGCCTACTGGGCGGTGGCGGCGCTGGTCATCGCGGTCGCCGCCGTGCGCTTCGCCGCGGCCTGAGCCCTGCCCCGCCGACGCCGAACTCGCCGCCCTTCGCGGACGGCGAGTTCGGCGGGGGAGGGTCAGTGCGCGCGGGGGCGGCGGGGGAGGAGGAAGGCGACCAGGAACGCGGCGACGGTGAGCCCGGCGGTCAGGGCGGTGACCTGCTTCGCGGCCTCCAGCGCGGCCGGCGCGGCGAACCGCCCGGCCACCGGCGCGCCGACCGCCCCGAAGAAGACCGTGCCGAGCACCGCGACGCCGAGCGACGCGCCGAGCTGCTGGACCGACTCCAGCGCGGCCGAGCCCGAGCCCACCTCGTGGTCGGCGATGCCCGCCACGATCACGTCGAACAGCGGGACGAAGATCATGCCCATGCCGGCGCCGAACAGCAGCAGCGGCGCGGCCAGGTGCCAGCCGCCGACGCCCGTCCCGGCGGCCTCGAACACCGCGTAGAGCGCGGCCAGCCCGGCGACCATGAGCACCAGGCCGAGGTGCAGGATCCTGCGGCCCAGCCTGGCCATCGTCATGCCGCTGAACGCCGACCCGGCGAACGCCCCGACCGCCCAGGACGACATCGCCAGGCTCGCGGCCAGCGGCGTGTAGCCGAGGCCGAGCTGGAGGAACAGGCCGGTGGCGAGGGAGAACCCGGCGATCGCGCCGAAGAAGACGACGACGAACAGGACGCCGGAGCCGAAGGCCCGGTTGGCGAACACGCTCAGCCGGAGCAGCGGGGTCCGCCCCCGGCGGGTGCGGCGCAGCTGGTGCAGGACGAACAGGGCGAGGACCGGGACCGAGCCGGCGAGCAGCGCGAGCGACCAGGCGGGCCAGCCCAGCTCGCGGCCCTGGACGAGCGGGTGGACCAGCATGCTCATCCCGAGGCCGCCGAGCAGCATGCCGCCCGCGTCCAGGCCGCCCGAGCGGTCGGCCGACACCGGCGCGGGCAGCGCCCGGGCGCCCACGACCAGCGCGTAGACGCCGACCGGCACGTTCACCAGGAAGATCGCGCGCCAGCCGGTGCCGAACAGGTCGGCGTCGATCAGCAGGCCGGCCACCACCGGGCCGAGGATCGTGGCCAGGCCGATCACCGGCCCGAACAGGGCGAACGCCTTGCCGGTGTCGGTGCCGAACAGGTCGCGGATCAGCCCGAAGCCCTGCGGGATCATCACCGCGGCGCACAGGCCCTGCGCGACCCGGGCGGCGATCAGGCTCTCCGGCGACCAGGCGAACGCGCAGGCCGCCGACATCACCGTGAACGCGGCCGCGCCCGCCAGCAGGACGGGCCGCCGCCCGAACATGTCGCCGAGCCGACCGCCGGTCAGCAGCGCCACCGCGAGGGCGAGCGTGTAGCCGGCGGCCGTCCACTGCAGCGCGGAGAACGAGCCCCCGAGGTCCGCGCGGATCGCGGGCGCGGCCACGTTCACCACGGTGGAGTCGAGCAGGTTCAGCAGCGTGGCGGCCAGGATCGCCGACAGGCCGAGCCAGCGGCGCGGGGCGGGCGCCGCGCCGTCGCCGGGGCGCGTCGTCCCGGCCGCGGGGGCCGGGATTTCGAGGGTGGCGGTCATGGTCCGTCCTTCCTTCACGGAGCGGAATGCTCTGTTCCGATAGTAGCAGAACGGAACGCTTCATTCCACAATGAGTCGGCGTGGATTTCGGCGGCGGCGCAAGGGGTCCGCTTCGTCCGGGGATGCCATACGCTTCGAGGTATGGACGAGGTTTCGGCCAGCACTCCGCCCGGGGCGGGGCCCGGCGGGCGCGAGCGCGGCAAGGGCGGGCTTCGGCGCTTCCTGCGGCGCATGGCGTCCACCAAGGCCGAGCTCGAGGCCGAGGAGCTGCAGAAGACCACCGGCGACGAGGGCGCGACGCCGATCACCGACTGCGCCGCGCGCAAGCGGCACTGCGTGGCGGGTACGCTACGTACGGTGACACTCCGTCCGCGGGGCGGCGCCCCCGCCCTGGAGGCCGAGCTCTACGACGGCACCGACGTGATCAACCTGGTCTGGCTCGGCCGCCGCAAGATCGCCGGGATCGACCCGGGGCGCCGGCTGCGCGCCGAGGGACTGGTGAGCGAGCAGGACGGGCGCAAGGTCATGTTCAATCCGCGATACGAGTTGCGCGGCGGCGCGTGAGGCCGCGGCGAGCCGCCGGGAGAGCGACGTGAGCGAAACGGAAACGGGCACCGCGCGGGAGACCGCCGCGCACGACACCGTCGAGGCGGCCGTCCGCGCCCAGCTCAACAAGGCGCTCGGCGGCGTGCGCGGCATGGTCGAGGCGGCGGTGCCGACGATCGCCTTCACCGCGACCTACGTCGCCGCGAAGGACGTCAAGCTCGCCGTCGGCGCCGGGGTCGGCGCCGCGGTGCTGCTCCTGCTGGTCCGGCTCGCGCAGCGCTCCAGCCCGCAGTTCGTCCTGAACAGCCTGTTCGGCATCGCCATCGCGGCGTTCTTCGCGCTGCGCTCGGGCAAGGCCGAGAACGCCTTCCTGCCCGGCATCATGCTGAACGCCGGCTACGCCGCCGCGATGATCTTCTCGATCGCGGTGCGCTGGCCGGTCGTCGGCTTCATCATCGGCTCGGTCACCGGCGACCCGACCGCCTGGCGGGCCGACCCCGGGATCGTCCGGCTGTGCTCCCGGCTCACCTGGCTGCTCGTGCTGCCCTGCATCGTGCGCGTCGCCGTCCAGTACCCGATCTACCTCGCGGACGGCGACCAGAGCGGCCTGCTCGGCACCGCCAAGATCGCGATGGGCTGGCCGCTCCAGGTCGCCGCGCTGGCCGCCATGGCCTGGCTCCTCGCCCGCGGCCGAACCCCCATCACCCCGGGGGCCCCGGCCAAGGGCCAAGAACCCGCGTAGCTCTACCGTCCGCCGAGGAGTTCGGCGAGTTCGTCTTCGACGTCCTGGCTGGCCACGAACATCAGCTCGTCGCCCGGCTCCAGGGTGTCGTCGGCGGTGGGGACCAGGACCCGGCCCTCGCGCAGGATCGCCACCAGGGCGGTGTCGCGCGGCCAGGCCACCGATCCGACGCGCTCGCCGCCGAGGGGCGCGTCCTCGGGCAGCGTCAGCTCCACCAGGTTGGCCTCGCCCTGCCGGAACGTCATCAGCCGGACGAGGTCGCCGACGCTGACGGCCTCCTCCACCAGCGCCGACAGCAGCCGCGGTGTGGAGACCGCCACGTCCACGCCCCACGACTCGTTGAACAGCCACTCGTTGTTCGGGTGGTTGATCCGCGCCACCACGCGCGGAACCCCGTACTCGGTCTTGGCCAGCAGCGACACCACCAGGTTGACCTTGTCGTCGCCGGAGGAGGCGACCACCACCTGGCAGCGCTCCAGCGCCGCGTCGTCCAGGGCGGCGATCTCGCACGCGTCGGCCAGCAGCCACTCCGCGCGCGGCACCATCTCCACCTTGATGGCCTTGGGGTTCTTGTCGATCAGGAGAACCTCGTGCCCGTTCTCCAGCAGCTCCTGGGCGATGGACCGGCCCACCGCGCCGGCCCCGGCGATCGCGACCCGCATCACGCGTCCTCCCCGTTCCGCGCCGCGACCGCGGCGTTGACCCGCTCCAGGTCGTCGGCCCCCGCCATGATGTGCACGATGTCGCCGTCCTGGATCACCGTGTCCCGCTCGGGGACGAGCGCCTCGCCCATCCGGGACAGGAACGCCACCCGGGTCCCCGCGTGCTCCTCCAGCTCGCCGACCTTCTCTCCCACCCACAGGTGGCCGGAGTCCAGCTCGGCGAGGACGACCGCGCCCGTCGGGTCGCGCCACAGCGGCTCGGCGCCCTCGGGGAGCAGGCGGCGCAGGATCTGGTCGGCCGTCCACCGCACGGTCGCGACCGTGGGGATGCCGAGGCGCTGGTAGACCTCCGCCCGGCGCGGGTCGTAGATCCGGGCCACCACGTTGTCGACCCCGAACGTCTCGCGCGCGACGCGCGCGGAGATGATGTTGGAGTTGTCGCCGCTGCTGACGGCCACGAACGCCGACGCGCGCTCGATGCCCGCCTCGGCGATGACCTCCCGGTCGAACCCGAACCCGGTGATGCGGCGGCCCCGGAACCCGCTGCGCAGCCGGCGGAACGCCTCCGGGCTCTGGTCGATGATGGCCACCGAGTGACCCTTGTCCTCCAGGATGTGGGCGAGCGTCGAGCCGACCCGCCCGCATCCCATGATCACGATATGCACGGCCGTTCCCTCTTCCATAGGGGGACGCTCCCCCTCTACCCCCCGCGCCGGGCACGGCATTCGCCGCCGACACCGCGCCGCACCCGAGGACCGTTTCCTGTGAATGATCCCTGCGGGCTGCAAACCTACACATCCGCCCAGGCGAGTACTACTCAACCAGCTATCCGCCGGGGCGGCGAGGCGCCCGCGGAACGGGTGGCGGCCGGGCGCTGCGCAGCGGTCCGCAGGGGCTAGAGTCTCGTTGCGTGTCAAAGGTTCCCGACCTCGCGAAGCGGCTCCTCCTCGGCCGCGCGCTCAGTAGCGCCCAGCAGAGCGAGCAGCTGCTGAAGAAGCGCATCGCGCTGCCCGTTTTCGCGAGCGACGCGCTGTCGTCGGTCGCCTACGCTCCGCAGGAGATCCTGCTCGCGCTCGGCGCGGGCGGTCTCGTGATGTACCACTACACCCCGTGGATCGCCGCGGCCGTCGTGATCATCCTGCTGACCGTGGTCGCCTCCTACCGGCAGAACGTCCGGGCCTACCAGAGCGGCGGCGGCGACTTCGAGGTCGCCACCACCAACCTCGGCGGCAACTGGGGCGTCGTCGTGGCCAGCGCGCTGCTGGTCGACTACGTCCTCACCGTGGCGGTGTCGGTGTCGTCGGGGGTCGAGAACCTCGGCGCGCTGCTGAAGTTCATGCAGCCGCACGAGGTCGTCGTCGCGATCGTCATCGTCGTGCTGCTCACCCTCGGGAACCTGCGCGGCCTCAAGGAGGCCGGGGTCGCCTTCGCGATCCCCACCTACCTGTTCATGTTCGCGGTCTTCGGCATGCTGGCGTGGGGCCTGGTCCGGCTGGTCTCGGGCACCCACCTGCAGGCCGAGACGGCGCACTACGAGGTCCGCGGCGACGAGATGGGCATCGCCGGGTTCGCCCTGGTGTTCCTGCTGCTAAGGGCCTTCTCCTCGGGCTGCGCCGCGCTGACCGGGGTCGAGGCGATCAGCAACGGCGTGCCCGCGTTCAAGAAGCCCAAGGGCGAGAACGCCGCCACGACCCTGCTGATGCTCGGGCTCGTCGCGATGACGCTGTTCGGCGGCGTGACCGCGTTCGCCTACATCACCGACGCCAAGTTCGCCGAGCCCGACCAGGGCAGCCAGCTGATCGACCCGTCCACCGGCAGGCCCGTGACCGACGCCGACCCGGTGATCGCGCAGGTCGCGCACACGGTGTTCAGCAACTTCACCCCCGGGTTCGCGCTGGTCACCGCGATGACCGCGCTGATCCTGTTCCTCGCCGCCAACACCGCGTTCAACGGGTTCCCGGTGCTCGGCTCGGTGCTCGCGCAGAACCGCTACCTGCCGCGCCAGCTCCACACCCGCGGCGACCGCCTCGCCTACAGCAACGGCATCATCATCCTGGCCACCATGGCCGGGCTGCTGATCTACGCCTACGACGCGTCCGTCAGCCGGCTGATCCCGCTGTACACCGTCGGCGTCTTCGTGTCGTTCACCGTCAGCCAGGTCGGCATGGTCCGGCACTGGAACCGGCTCCTGGCCACCGAGCCGGACCCGGCGCAGCGCCGCCGGATGCGCACCTCCCGCGGGATCAACGCCTTCGGCGCCACCCTCACCGGCATCGTCCTGGTCGTCGTGCTGATCACCAAGTTCGCGCTCGGCGCCTACATCGTCTGCATCGCGATGCCGCTGCTCTACCTGCTGATGAAGGGCATCAGGCGGCACTACGACCGGGTCGCCGCCGAGCTGGTTCCCTCCGGCGAGGACGTCGCGCTGCCCGCCCGCAACCACGGCATCGTGCTCGTCTCCAAGATCCACAAGCCGACGCTGCGGGCCCTGGCCTACGCCCGCGCCACCCGACCGTCCACGCTGGAGGCGGTGACGGTGGCGGTGGACGCCGAGGAGTCGCAGCGCCTCCAGCAGGAGTGGGACGCCCTCGACATCCCCGTCCCGCTGAAGATCCTCGACTCGCCGTACCGGGAGATCACGCGCCCGGTGCTGTCCTACGTCAAGAGCGTCCGGCGCAAGAGCCCCCGCGACGTCGTCACCGTGTTCATCCCCGAGTACGTCGTCGGCCACTGGTGGGAGCACCTCCTGCACAACCAGAGCGCGCTGCGGCTGAAGGGGCGGCTGCTGTTCCAGCCGGGCGTGATGGTGACGAGCGTCGCGTGGCAGCTGCAGTCCTCCGACCGGCTCAAGGGGCGCAAGGAGCCCCCGGGCCCCGGCTCGTCCCGGCGCCCGCCGCGGACCGGGGCACGCCCCGGTGCCGGTAGTGTTTCGGACCGTGACTGAACTCGAACCCGACGTCCTCGAACTGGAGGTCGGCAACGTCGCCAACGGCGGTTTCTGCGTCGCCCGGCACGAGGGGCGCGTGGTCTTCGTCCGGCACGCCCTGCCCGGCGAACGGGTGAGGGCCCGCGTCACCGACCGCACCAAGAACTTCCTCCGCGCCGACGCCGTGGAGATCATCGAGGCGTCGCCCGACCGCGTGCAGGCGCCCTGCCCGTTCGCCGGCCCCGGACGGTGCGGCGGCTGCGACTGGCAGCACGCCTCCCTGCCCGCCCAGCGGGCGCTGAAGGCCGCGGTCGTCCAGGAGCAGCTGGAGCGGCTCGCCGGGATCACCCGCACGGTCGTCGTCGAGGAGGTCCCGTACCCGGTCGACGGCGAGGTGGTGCCGCCGCCGGGGCTCGGCTGGCGCACCCGCGTCCAGTTCTCGGTCTCCTCCGGCGTCGTCGGCCTGCGCAAGCACCGGTCGCACGACATCGAGCCCGTGGACGAGTGCCTGATCGCCCACCCCGGCGTGGAGCTGATGGGCATCGAGCGCAAGCGGTGGCCGGGCGCGTCCGGCGTCGAGGGCGTGGTCTCGGCGAGCACGGGCGACCGCCTCGTCGTGCTGCGCGGCCGCGACCGCCGCAAGATCCGCGTCCCCCGGCTGGACGTGCCGGTCCGGCTCGTGCGCGGCAAGCCCGAACCCGGCGCCGGGCTCCCGTACGTGCGTGAAGAGGTCTCCGGGCGGCTCTACCAGGTCAGCGGCAGCGGCTTCTGGCAGGTGCACCCGGGCGCGGCGCAGCTGCTCGCCGACGCCGTCCTGGACGCCCTCGAACCGAAGCCCGGCGATATCGCCCTCGACCTGTACTGCGGCGTCGGCCTGTTCGCCGGCGTCCTCGCCGACCGCGTCGGCGACGAGGGCCTCGTCGTCGGCGTCGAGTCGGACGGCCAGGCCGTCCGCGACGCCCGCTACAACCTGCGCGACCTCTCGAACGTCTCGATCGAGCGCGGCCCCGTCGAGGAGGTCATCGCCGACCTGGAGTTCGGCCGCGCGTCCTCGGGCTCCCGCACGCAGAACAAGCGCGGCACGGGCCACCACGGCGGTTCCCGGGTCCGCAAGGCCGACCTGGTCGTCCTCGACCCGCCCCGCACCGGCGCGGGCCGCGAGGTCGTCGACCACATCACCCGCCTCGCCGGCCGCAAGATCGCCTACGTCTCCTGCGACCCGGCCACCCTCGCCCGCGACCTCGCCTACTTCAGCGAACGCGGCTGGACCCTGGAGACCTTCCGCGCCTTCGACGCCTTCCCCATGACCCACCACGTAGAGTGCCTCGCCACCCTCGTCAAGGGGTAGGAGTGGCGCTGACCTGCACGGATTCTCTTGGGTGCGTTTCAGTGCGGGTCAGTGCGACCCCCTGTATTTCAAGATCATGGCGCATGGATCGCGCACGGTCATGAACGCGTGAACGTCAGGGCCGCGCCATCTCCCGGCCCGAATCCGGGCTGAACCGGGCTGCGCCTGTGAGACGAGCGTGGCCGGATGGTGACAGCGAGCTATCTCGTGTGAACCGTTCACCGAAGGTGAGGCGTCCAACACGCGTTCCTCAGCCGTCGGCAGATCACGACAGGACCGTCCATGCGCAGCCTCACCATCATTGCCGCACTTCCCGCGGACGCTCTGGCCCTCACCGCGTGCGGCGGCACCGCGGACAATGCCGCCCCGACCAAGACCGTGACCGTCGCACCGCCCAGCGCGACCGCGCCCGCGAGCACGCCGACGGTCCCTCCGAGCAGCGCGAAGCCTCCGGCCGCGAAGAAGATCCGCGCCCCGAATGTGGTCGGGAAGAACCACCAGGCCGCGCAGGACCTCATGCAGGCGGCCGGCCTCTGGATGCTGCGGGAGGAGGACGCGACCGGACAGGGACGGATGCTCATCCTGGACCGCAACTGGCAGGTGGTCCGCCAGAACCCGAGGGCCGGGACGAGCGTCGCGCCGGAGGCGACGATCACCCTGTACTCCAAGAAGATCGGAGAGTAGGCCCCCGTTCACCCGCCCGTCGGCCCCTGGTCGGCGGGCGCCGTGGTGTCCGCTTTGAAGTCCGAGGTGCTCGCCCGCATCTGATCCCGCACGGCACACATCGGCCCTCGGTGGGCGGGCGTCATTCCACCGGCAGGACGTACTCCACCTCGTAGCGGTCCGTGGGCACCACGATGTCGGCCGTCTCCACCGCCCGCTCCGCCGTGCGATAGGTCCGCTGGATGACCATGACCACGGCCCCGAGCGCCCCACCGAGCAACTCCGCCTCGGACTGGAGTACCGGCCGCGCCGACACGACCTCCTGCACCGACTCGACGTTCTGCCCGATCGCCCGCATCCGCGCGACCACTCCGGCGCCGGCGTGCGGGCCCTCCTCCGGGAACATCACCGGCGTGCCGTGCGTCAGGTCGAGCGGCTCCCAGCTCGTGGACAGCATCACGGGTTGCTCGTCGGCCAGAAAGGTGTAGCGGCTGCACATGACGGGGTCGCCCGCCGTGATGTCGAGCCGCTCCGCCACGGCCGGGGACGCGGGACCGCTCTCCGATGCGACGCGCCACGTGCCGGCGCGGCCCTGCCGCTGCATCTCCGTGCGGAACGGCGACCCGTCCCGGCCGGAGGAGCCGTACCAGGACCGGGCGAGGCGCTTGAGCTCCGGCTTGCGCCGCACGTACGTCCCCGAGCCGGACCGCGCTTCGAGGAAGCCTTCGGTGGTGAGCAGCCGGACGGCGCCGAGGGCGACCTGATCGGAAACCTCGTAGCGCTCGCGGAGCTGGGCCCGCGAGGGGACGCGGTCGCCCGGCGCGAGGGTGCCGTCGATGACCTGGCGCCGTAGATCATCGGCTATGCGCTGGTAGGCGGGCTGGGTCACGGCGCCTCCGACCGCTGGGTGCGAATGCTCGGACACAGGTTGGGGGACGGCATGGTCACGTTCCGTAGGAGGGATCCGTGGAGTGGAGCCAGCCCTACCCCGGCTGCGTCTCCATGGTGCCGGTCGCCCGGGCCTTCGTTCGAGCGATGGTCAGAAAGTCGCCGCGCCGTGAGGACGCCGAGCTCATCGCAGCCGAGCTCGTCGTCAACAGCCTGCGGCACACGCCCAGTGGCGACGGCGGCGAGGTCACGGTGCTCGTGAAGGTGACGCCCGGCCGCGCCCGCATCGCCGTCCACGACTCCGGCGACGGCAGGCAGTGGCATCCGGTCCCGTGCATTCCCGAGGACGAGGACGGCCATGGCCGCGGACTGCTCATCGTCTACTCCTTGGCCGACAGGGTGGGCCACGACGCCGACGCTGACGGGCAGACCATGTGGGCCGAGCTGACCTGGAGCGATCAATGACGGCCCGGGCGGTGCGCGAACACCGGTTGCTCTCGGGCCTGACCGGAAACGAGGCCCGGATATGAGCGAGGCGCCCAACCCAATGCCACCCGAGGATCCGGCAGCGCGCCTCGCCGCGCTGCGCGACGAGTTCCCCGGGTGGAGGATTGAGGGGAGTGACTTGCCGTCCCTCCCGTTTCGCGCCGTTCGGGAAGGGGGCGGCGAGAAGGCGATCATTCTGGGTGCCGGTTCCGCCGACGCGCTGTGGAACCTGCTGTCCCAGCAGGACGCCGCTGAAAGCGGACGCGCGCTTCTGGCGCTGGGCAAGGCGCTGGTGGAGCGCGGGGCGACGGTCATCGAGCACGACGGCAGCATCGTCACCAGGACGCGGACCGGGGTCGCTCGTTCGGTCGGTGCGCTGCGGGGCCGGTTCGTCTGGGACTCCGGGCTCGATCTCGGCCCGACCGGCGACGTGGGCGAGGGCGCCGGGAAGATCGTGCGGCTGCTCGGCCTGGAGCCGCACCCGCAACTGTCGGTGCTCGTCCGGCGCATGGGCGTGCGCGGTTACGCCGTGGACATCGGCGCCAGCCATGACCCGGGCCCACCCATGCCACAGCGGCTGAGGCCTGGGCGAATACAACACAGAGTGTGTCCGCTTGACCCTGTAGCGTGACTCGCGCGTGTGAGTGGCGCGATGACAGGAGGGGATATGCGACTGCCCCGATGGGCTCCTTGGGTCGGGGGCGTGTTGAGCGATTCTCCGGCCATCACCAGCGTGAAGCCCTTCGGCGACGCGGGGATCACCGATCCCCGGTTCGGGCACATCATTACTCTGACCACGGGCGCCCAGATCGAACTGCAATGGGTACGGACCAGTCCGTCGTCGGGCGATGAGCACGATGAGGTCCCGGTCACTGGGGATCCGCCCGTGCCGGTGACCCTGCCGGAAATGCCGAGTTCGGGCCGGACGTCAATCCGCCTGATCGAGCAGCACCTCGCCGCGCTCATCGTCAACGAGGGGAACCCGGAGATCCGGGCGGTCGAGCGGAAGTCGACCCGCGCGGAAGCCGGCCTGCGGCCGTGCTGCGTCATCGTGCGCATGCACAGCGGTGCCGACATCTTCGGCGTGTTCCGAAGCCTGGCGCCTGCCGGTGCCTCGCTCGGCGGGGGTGGTTTCCAGCAGGGGAAGGAGGTGTGAATGAGAGTCCGGCCCGGAACTTGAAGTAGCAGCCTGGGCGAAGTCGCGTGCGGGGGTCATCGGCGTTCTGGTAGGACGAAACGTCCTGCTTCGGGAGGTTGGGGGCGGGGGTGTTCGTGCGGGCTGGCAGGTCGGCTTCTGGAGAGGGCTTGGTGGATGGTCGGTATCCGAGAGTGCAGGGAGGAAGATCTTGAGCTGCTGGAGTCCTGCATTCCCTCGCCCGGTCGGACCAGGAGGCATGCGGCACGGTTCGAGCAGCAGCGGCGCGGGCTCACCACGTTTCTGATCGCCTGGGCCGAAGCCGTTCCCGTCGGAACCGGGCAGATCCTGTGGCACGGCTGCGCCGCTCCCGAGGTGAGGCGGCTTTATCCGAACTGTCCCGAGCTCAACGGTCTGGGGGTCTGGCCGCCCGAACTGAGGTCCCAGGGCATCGGGCGCGCGCTCATCGGCACGGCCGAAGCCCTCGTCCGCCAACGCGGTCACGACCGGATCGGGCTGGGTGTGGACGACGACAACCAGCGGGCAGCCGATCTCTACCTCCGGCTCGGTTACCAGGAGACCGGCTGCCGCTACCTCGATCGGTACCACTACATCGACGACCACGGGACCCGCCATGAAGTAGTCGACCCCGCGCGGTTCCTGGTCAAGCAGCTCGGTCGGGCGGGCGGTGTGCCGCCCTCTTAGGCTGATCGCAGGCAGAAGGGGTGTCCGGCCGGACTGGCGTAGACCCGGCTGCCGTTCTGGGTTTCCGGGTGGACGTCGTCTGCGGGCCGGAGCCTGGTGGCACCGGCTTCGAGCGCCGTGCGGTCCGCGGCCGCGAGGTCGTCGACGGTGAAGTCGAGGTGCATCTGCTGGAGGCCGTCCGGCCAGTTCGGGGCGACCTGTCCTGGGGCCGACTGGATGACGAGCACGGGCAGGCCGGGGGCCTGGACGAAGTGGTGGCTCGGCGTGCGGGTGATCGAGCCGCCGAGCAGCCGGTGCCAGAAGGCGCCTTCCGGCTCCGGTTCGGCGGCGTCGATGACCACGGAACTCAGGTTGACGATCACGGGTTTCCCGTTCTTCGAGTCGGGCGGTGCTCAGACGGTCGGGATGATGCCGCCGTCGACGCGGAACTGTGCTCCGGTGAGCCACTTCGCGCGCCGGGAGGCGAGGAACGCGATCAGGTCGGCGACGTCCTCGGGGTCTCCCGCGCGGCCCATCGGGACCTTCAGGTGGTCCACGATCCGCTGCTCGATCTCCTCTGGGCTGATGCCCTGCTGGTCGGCCATGCGCTGGAGGTGGGCGGCCGCGCCGTCGGTGACGACGAAGCCCGGAAGGACGCACACCACACGTACCCCGTGCTCGCCGACCTCGGTCGCCAGTTCGCGGCTGTAGGCGTTGAGCGCCGCCTTGGCGGCGGCGTAGGACGCCTCGGTGCGCTGCGGGAGCCGGCTGGCGATCGAGGAGACGTGCACGACGACGCCGGAGCCGCGTTCGACCATTCCCGGCACCAGCGCCCGGTCCAGGCGCACGGCGCTGAGGAGGTTCATCTCCAGATCCGCCCGCCAGGACTCCTCCGAGCGGCTCAGGGTCGGGGCCGGGGCGCTCGCGGCACCCGCGTTGTTCACCAGGACGTCCACTCCGCCCACGCGGTCGACGACCCGGCGGCCGAGTTCCGTCACGCCCTCCTCCGTCGAGAGGTCCGCCGGAATGAACGTGGCGCCGTCCCCCTCCTTCGGCCTGCTCCGGGACGCCGTCAGCACGGTCGCGCCCGCGGCGGCGAACCGGCGGACGGTGGCCTGGCCCAGGCCGCGGCTGCCGCCGGTGACCAGCACTCGGAGGCCGCCCAGTCCTTCTTCTGTGATCGTCATGGGAATCTCCCTCGTAACATGAACCCGACTCCGGAAACAGTAGTACACAAACGGAACCGGACTCACCTTATGGAGGTCCCGTTGTCGTCATCACGCCCGCTGCGCGCCGACGCGCGACGCAACCGCGAGGCGCTCCTCGCCGCGGCGCGAGAGGCGTTCCTCGGCGGCGACACCGACGCGCATGTCGAGGAGATCGCCCGTAGTGCTGGCGTGGCGGTCGGGACGTTCTACCGCCACTTCGAGACACGCGAGGTCCTCATCGAGGAGGTCTATCGCAAGGAGGTCGACGAACTGTGCGCCGCACCCGTGGAGCTTCTGGACCGGCACGCCCCCGACGAGGCCCTGCGGCGCTTCCTGCTGCTGCTCGTGGACCACGCGGCCGTCGGCAAGGGGATGTCCGTCGCCCTGGAGAGCATCATGGCCACGGACTCACCGGTCTTCGGGACCGCCCGCACCCAGATGGCGAACGCTCTCGACCGGCTGCTCGCCGCGGGCGCCGAGGCCGGCGCCGTCCGCGGCGACGTCACGGGCTCCACCCTGCTGCGCGCGCTGGGTGGCATCTGCGGGATGCGCGCCACGGAAGGCTGGCAGGTCGAGGCCCGGCAGATCACCGCTCTCCTCTTCGACGGCCTGCGCCACGGCGCCCGGCGGGCGAACTGAGCCGGATGCCCCGGCCGACTCCCGTGACCTTGGAAAACCTGTTGCGCGGCCGCATAGCGTGGACGTGTGATCGAGATCAGGGACGTGCCGGAGGCCGACGCCGCGCTCATGGTCGACTTCGCCGGGATGGTGTTCCACCTGCCCATGGAGGACGGCGACCGCGACCGGGACGGGTGGCCGCTCACCCGTGCCGAGCGGATCGGCGCCTATGACGGCGACACGAGGGTCGGGCAGCTCGCGGCCATGCCGATGCGGCTTGCGGTTCCGGGCGGGCTGCTCGACTGCTCGGCGGTCACGTTCGTCGGGGTGCTGCCCACGCATCGGCGCCGGGGAATCCTGACGTCCATGATGGACCGGATGGACGCCGACGCCATCGCGGCGGGGCGTCCGGTGGCCGCGCTCTGGGCTTCGCAGGGCGCCATCTACGGCCGGTACGGTTTCGGGCTGGCCACGCGGGCGATCGACCTGGAAGTGAGCACGTCGCGTCCGCTGGAGTTCCGCACGACCCCGGACGACCGGCCGCTGCGGCTCGTCGACGCCGCGTCCGCGCCCGAGCTGGTCGATCCGATCCACCGGCGATCGCTGCGCCCGGGCGGGCTCGTGCGCGATCCCGAGTGGTGGGCCAAGGCGATCCTGCGGCCGGTCGACCGGGAGTCACCCGGTTACACCGCGCCGCGCATCGTCGTCCATCCCGCCGGCTACGTGGTCTACCGGGTCCGCGAGGGGACGGTCCGGGTGGTCGACCTCGTCGCCGACACCCCGCAGGCGGAGGCCGCGCTCTGGAAGTTCCTGGCGTCGATCGACCTGACGTCCCGCATCGAGGCGCTGGGCCGTCCGGTGGACGACCTGCTGCCGCACATGGTCGCCGACCCCGACCGGGTCAACGTCACGAGGGACTTCGGCGCCCTCTGGCTGCGGTTGATCGACGTGCCGGCCGCTCTTCGCGCCCGCTCCTGGGCCGCCGAGGACGCCTTCGTCCTGGAGATCGAGGACCCGCGCATCCCGGCGAACGCCGGCCGCTGGCGCCTCACGACCGGGGCGACGCCTGCCTGCGAACCGGCCTCCGGGCCACCGGACCTCAGCCTGAGCGCCGCCGATCTCGCGGCCGTCTACCTGGGCGGCCAGAGCCCGGTCACCCTGGTCCGGATCGGCGCCGTCACCGAGCACACGCCGGGTGCGGCCGCGCGTCTGGAGGCCGCGCTGGCCGTTCCGCTGGCGCCCTACATCAACGACGACTTCTGAGTCACCGCCAGAAGAAGACCTTGGCGCTGGCCTTGGCGATCGTCGCGGCGGCGGCGCCCTGGTGGAGGAGCTGGAAGCGCACGCGCTTGCCCGCCTCGACGGTGTCGGCGGCGAGGCCGTAGAGGAGGTTGGTGGGTTCGCCGACGGAGATGAAGTCCTGGACGGGGCCGATCTGCAGGCTGGAGGAGTCGCCGTCCGCCATCTCGACCACGCGGGCCTGGATGAGCGTGCCCGCGGGGACGCCGCTGAGCGTCGCGCTCACCGACACGCTGTAGCGGGCCGAGCCGGTCAGCAGGCCGGGGCCGCCCGAGTCGCCGTGCTGGTGCTCCTTGTCGGAGTACTCCTTGCTCCAGGTGACCTCGGTCCACTTGCCGGGAGGAAGCTCCTGGTGGTCGCCACCGGTGCCGACGGACACGTAGTCGGGCATGTCGTCCTCTCCCTCGGGCGAGACGCCGACGCGCCACTGCCCGTAGTCGCTCTTGACGGCGCGGTCGTAGTCGACGCCGACGCCGTTGATCGTGTGGTCGTTGGAGTACTGCCGGAGCTGGGCGCGGGGGTCCCATTTGCCGCCCGACCAGGCGTACGTCTGCCAGCCGAAGGTGATCTTCTTGGCGTCGAAGGCGCGCTTGACCGGGCCGTAGCCGCCGTAGAGGCCGACCCGGTCGCGGCCGAGGACGCTCGCCGCGCCGTCCAGATAGGCGTTGATCTCGTCCTGCTGCCCGGAGGTGGCGTCCCAGTCGGCGGCGAAGTAGATCGGCCGGTCGTCCGGCATGCCGCACGCCCTGGCCTGGGCGGCGGCGTCCCGGGCGTCGGCCGCGCCGGCGGACCGGCCGGCGAGGGGGCGCTTGGCGGTCGACTCCCACACGACCACCAGCCAGATGCCCGCGGCTGACAGCTCGTCGGCCTCCTTGCGGGTCAGGTTCTTGCCGCTCGTGTCGTGCGACAGGTAACGGCACGCGAACTTCGCCCCGGCGCGTTCCAGCGCGGACGCGCCGGGGCGGCCCCACGCGTAGTCGACGCCGAAGACAGCCATGTCAGCTCCATGTGTCGGGTTGTCGGGGTCTTGGCGATTTAACAGGCTTTGTCCTTTGTGGCGCAGGAGATTGCGGAGGTTGACCGTCCGTAAGGGGGTGGACGGTCAAGAGTCACCGTGCGTGGCGACACGCCGACACGGCGTTGGCGGCCGCGCCTCCGGATCACTAGAACGGACGGTGACCGCAACAAAACCGCAGGCCACGGGGGGTTCGTAGTGATCCGGACGTTGAGGGTGCAGGGCATGGTGCTGGCGATCGCCGCGCCGGTGCTGGGAGGCGTTCTCCTGCCTGCCGCAGCGCAGGCCGACGGGCCCGGCCCGAAGCCGAAATCCAAGCAGCACGGCAAGCAGGCCGCGGGCGTGGCGCTCCGCACGGGCGGGCCCGCGAGCGCCGTCGTCCCCGGGCGCACCTACGAGTGGACGTTCAAGATGGCCGCCAAGGGGCCGGGCAAGTCCGGCAAGGCGGTGTTCAGGACGACGCTGCCGAGATCGCTGGCGTTCGTCTCGGGGAACAGGGACTGCGCTGCCGCCGGGTGGACGGTCGAGTGCGAGCTCGGCGCCGTGCGGGACGGGGGGACCGTCACCGGCGCGATCAAGGCCAAGGTGTCGGACGACGCCAGGCCCGGTCAGCGGATCCGCCTGCGCGGAACCGTGACGTGGGGCGCCGCCCACGCGGCGCGCATGTTCCCAGCCGTCCGCATCGCCACGTCCGCCCAGGAAGGACACTCCAAGGCGTCCCCGAAGAAGCCCGAGGCGAAGAAGCCGGACGCCAAGAAGCCCAAGGCGAAGGTGCCGGACGCGAAGGAGTCCGAAGCGAAGAAGCCGGAAGCCAAGAAGCCGACGGTCAAGAAGCCGCATGCGAAGAAGTCGGAAGCCAAGAAGTCGCATGCGAAGAAGCCGGACGCGAAGAAGCCGACGGCCAAGAAGCCGCATGTGAAAAAGCCGACGGCCAAGAAGCCCAAGGCGAAGGTGCCGGCGGCGGTGCGGAGGGTCGGTCGCTCGGGGTGACGCCGGGCGGGGGCTGACCCGCCGCGCGACCGCCGCCCGGTTCGTACGAGGATGGGGACATGCGACTTCGAATCTTCACCGAGCCCCAGCAGGGGGCGACGTATGAGACACAGCTCGCCGTCGCCAAGGCGGCCGAGGAGCTCGGCTTCGACGCGTTCTTCCGTTCCGACCACTTCGTCAAGATGGGGGACGTCTCGGGCGAGCCGGGCCCGACGGACTCCTGGATCACGCTGGGCGCGCTGGCGCGGGAGACCAGCCGGATCAGGCTCGGCACGCTGGTGACGGCGGGAACGTTCCGCTATCCGGGGCCGCTGGCGATCTCCGTCGCGCAGGTCGACCAGATGAGCGGCGGGCGTGTCGACCTGGGCCTCGGGACGGGGTGGTTCGAGGAGGAGCACGCCGCCTACGGCATCCCGTTCCCGAGCCTCGGCGAGCGCTTCGACCGGCTCGAGGAGCAGTTGCAGATCCTCACCGGGCTGTGGGGGACGCCGTCCGGCGAGACGTTCTCCTTCAGCGGGCGGCACTACACCCTGACCGAGTCGCCCGCGCTGCCCAAGCCGGTGCGGCCGGGCGGGCCGCCGATCATCATCGGCGGCGCGGGGGCGAAGCGGACGCCGCGGCTGGCCGCCCGCTACGCCGACGAGTACAACGTCCCGTTCCACCAGGTCAAGGACACCGGCGGCGCGTTCGACCGGGTCCGCGCGGCGGTCGCCGAGGCGGGCCGGACGAGGCCGCTGGTGTACTCGGCCGCGCAGGTCGTGTGCTGCGGACGGGACGAGGCGGAGCTGAAGCGGCGCGCCGACGCCATCGGGCGGAAGGTGCCGGAGCTGCGCGAGAACGGGCTGGCCGGGACCCCGCAGGAGCTGGTCGACAAGATCGGCCAGTTCGGCGAGCTGGGCGCGGAGTGCCTGTACCTCCAGGTCCTCGACATGAGCGACCTGGAGCACGTGGAGCTGCTGGCCTCCGAGGTGATGAGCAAGCTCTGACGGCGAGGCGGGGCCCGCGCCCGGGGGAGTCCCCTGGGCGCGGGCCCCGTGCGTCACGTCAGGCGGTCTCCTCCTCCGGGCGCGCGTGCATCGGCAGCAGGAACGTCACCAGGAAGGTCAGGCCGAGGAGCCCGACCTCGACCCACAGCGTGAACTTCATGGCGTCGCCGAACCCGACCTTGGCCGCGTGCTCGCCCGCCCCGGCGACCGCCTTCTGGACGGCGGGAGCCGACTGCGGCGCGGCGGCGACGGCGGCCCCGACGGCGTTTTCCAGGCGGCCGCAGGACGCGGGCACGGCGGCGGCGTCCTTGGCGGTGGCGCGGTCGCGGCCGCAGTCGCGCAGGCCGTCCACGACGCGGTCCCGCTGCGCGGCCGGGACGGACGCGGTGGCGAGGTCGCGGCGCAGGGCGGCGGCGCCGTCGTCGGCGGCGGACGCGACGTGCCCGCCGAGCAGCCCGAAGAAGACCGTGCCGAGGACGGCCGCGCCGAGCGCGCTGCCGAGCTGCTGGACGGCGGTGAGCGTGCCGCCCGCCGAGCCGGTCTCCTCGGGTTCGACGCCCGCCAGCACGGTGTCGAAGAAGGGCCCCATCAGCAGGCCCATGCCGATCCCGGTGACGGTCAGCGCGGGGATGAGCTGCCAGGGGGTGACGTCGGTCCCGGCGTACCGGAGGGTGAAGTACAGCCCGGCGATCCCGGCGGCCATGACGACGGCGCCCGCGTGGATCACCTTGCGGCCGAGGCCCTGCACGGCCTGCATGAGGCCGAAGCCGATGACGATGCCGACCGACCACGGGATCTGCGCGAGGCCGGCCTTGAGCGGGGAGTAGCCCAGCCCGAGCTGGAAGAACAGCGCCAGCACCAGGCCGAGGCCGGCGACGCCGGAGAAGAACACCAGGCCGACGACGAGGCCGCCGGTGAAGCCCCGCTTGCGGAACAGGCTCGGCACGATCAGCGGGTCGCCGCCGAGGCGCTGCTTGCGGGTCTCGTACCAGGCGAACACGCCCCACACGACGAGGGAGGCGGCCATCATGGCGAACGTCCAGGCGGGCCAGTCGTGCTCGCGGCCCTGGACGAGGGGGTAGATCAGCAGCCCGGCGCCGAGGGAGGCCAGGACCGCGCCGGTGAGGTCGAGCCGGGAGGCGTGCTCGGCGCGCCCCTCGGGCAGGAACCTCAGCCCGGCGAGCACGGCGGCGGCGCCCAGCGGCAGGTTGATCAGGAAGATCATCCGCCAGCCGGTGCCGAACAGGTCGGCGTCGATCAGCCAGCCGGCCAGCACCGGGCCGCCGACCGACGACAGCCCCATGACCGGCCCGAACATGGCGAACGCGGCGCCCATCTCCTTCGCCGAGAACATCTGCTTGATCATTCCGATGCCCTGGGGCAGCATCAGCGCGCCGAACAGGCCCTGCATGCCGCGGGCGCCGACCAGCATCCCGGGGGAGCCGGCGATGCCGCACAGCAGCGAGCCGAGCGTGAAGCCGGCCGCGCCGATGAGGAACATCCGCTTGCGGCCGTAGAGGTCGCCGAGGCGTCCGCCGGTGATGAGCCCGACGGCCATGGCGAGGGTGTAGGCGGCGGCGAGCCACTGGATGGTGGCCGCCGACCCGCCGAGCTCGGCGCGGATCGTGGGGGCGGCGATGGCCGTGATCAGGGCGTCCAGCATGTCCATGACCTCGCCGGCGAGGATCACGAACAGGGCGACCCAGCGCCAGCGGTAGCCGCCGTCGGCGGTGCCCCGGGCGGGGGAGGTCAGTGTTTCGGTCATGGTCACTCCGGGAGAACAGTGTTCGTTGTCTACGAACAGTGTTCTACGGGCGAACGCTGTTCGTGTCAAGTACGATGTTCGTGTACGAGAAATCCTCTCTCCGATAGAGAAGATATATCGCGATTCGCGATAGTCAAGATGCATCGCGAGATCAGGAGGTCCTGACGTGGTCACCGCACGCCCGGACATGCCGACGCCGCCCGGCCGCAGGCCGCGCAGGGCCGCGCCCGCCCGCCAGCCGCTCACGCAGGAGCTCGTCGTCGACACGGCGATCCGCGTCCTGGACGCCGAGGGGCTGGACGCCGTGACCATGCGCCGCGTCGCGCAGGAGCTCGGCACGGGTCCGGCGTCCCTCTACGCCCACGTCTCGGGCAAGGAGGAGCTGCGCGAGCTGATGCTCGACCGGGTGGCCGCCGAGATCCGGCTCCCCGTCCCCGACCCGGCGCGCTGGCAGGAGCAGCTGAAGGAGCTGGCGCGCGAGATCCGCCGCGTCTACACCTCGCACCGCGACATCGCGGTGGTGTCGATGGCGCTCATTCCCACCGGACCCCACCTGCTGGACGTCGCCGAGACGCAGCTCGCCCTCATGCGCGCCGGCGGCGTCCCGAAGCGGATCGCCGGGCTGGCCGTGAGCACCCTCGGCATGTTCCTCGACGCCGACGCCATCGAGGACACGCTCCACCACGCCAAGACGCCCCCGGGAGCGGGCGACCCGTGGACGTACTTCCAGAAGTACCTCGACCAGATCCGCGAGTACTTCGCCGCCCTGCCCGAGGACCGCTACCCGACGATCTCCGGCATGGTGGACGAGCTCACCGCGGAGAGCGGCGACGGGCGCTTCGAGTTCGGCCTCGACATGCTCGTCCGGGGAATCGCCTCCTACGCCGCGGAGGCGTCCCGCCCCGAGGAGGACGGTTAGGCGAAGGCGCGCTCGAAGGCCGCGTGCCTGGGGGCGCCCTTGGCGGTGTCCCAGACGGCGAAGACCACGTGCTCGAACCGGTCGGCGAACTCTCCGCCCGGACGCAGCGCCTCGGCGAACACCTCGGCGACCTCGGCGGGGTCGTTGCGGAAGACGCCGCAGCCCCAGGCGCCGAGAACGATCCGGGTGTGCCCGTTGGCCAGCGCCACGGCGAGGACCTTGCGGGCGCGCAGCCGCAGCGCCGCCGGAACCCGCTCGGCCTTGGCGGCGTCCCTGATCGCGCCGCGGTTCGGCGCGGGCGACGTCAGGAACGTGACGCCGTAGGGCTCCTCCAGCAGCCGCCCGGAGTCGTCCCGGAACACCGGCACGTCCGGCGAGTAGATCATGTGGTCGCTGTAGAGGAGGTCGCCCTGGGCGCGGTGGAAGTCGTAGTACTCCCTGGCCGAGCGCAGCGACTCGTACAGGCCCGACGAGCGCGCCAGCCCCTCCTCCTGGGCGTGCGCCCCGTTGAGGAAGCCGCCGCCCGGGTTCTTCGCGGAGGCGAAGTTGAGCGCGAACGGCGTCGTCCCGGGGGCGCGCAGCCGTCGCGCGGCGGCGAGCGTCGTCTCGCCGGTCACCTCGATCCGCGTGCGCGTGCCGGGGCCGGCCGGAGGAAGGTTCTCCAGCAGCGTGTCCAGCTCGCCCGGCCGGTAGAGGACGGTGCGGCGGACGGCCTCGGCCAGGTCGTCCGCGATCGGGACGGTGCGGCCGGACGGCGCGGTGTAGTCGCCGCGTTCGAGGATGGCCACGGTCTCCTGCGCGGTCATCCGGCGGGGGTGTCTGCTCATGTCGCTCCGGATTCTGCTGGTCAGGCGAACCGGGCGCAAACCCTTTAAGTCCGGCGTTCCGGAAAATGGATGGGGGCGTTCGGCGCGTTCCGCCACACTTGGGACGTGCTTCTGACGATCACCACGACGATGAGCCAGGCGACCGACCTGGGGTTCCTCCTGCACAAGCATCCGGACCGGGTGCAGCGCTTCGAGCAGTCCTACGGCACGGCGCACGTCTTCTACCCGGACGCGGAGGAGGGGCGCTGCACGGCGGCCCTGCTGCTGGACGTCGACCCGGTCCAGCTCGTGCGCACGCGCGGCAGAGGCACGCCCGACTTCTCTCTCGGCCAGTACGTGAACGACCGCCCGTACGCGGCGTCGTCGCTCCTGGCGTCGGCCATGGCGAACGTGTTCCGCACCGCCATGCGGGGACGCTGCGACCTGCGCCCCGAACTGGCGGAGACGCCCGTCCCGCTGGAGATCGTCCTGCCCGCCCTCCCGTGCAGGGGCGGGCCCGGCCAGGCCGAGCGGTTCTTCGCTCCGCTCGGCTGGGACGTGTCGGCGGTGCCCGTGCCGCTCGACCCCGACTTCCCCGAGTGGGGCGACTCCCGGTACGTGACGCTCACCCTGACCGGGATGCTGCGGCTCGCCGACGCCCTCAACCAGCTGTACGTCCTGCTGCCTGTCCTCGACGACGCCAAGCACTACTGGATGGCGCCCGACGAGGTCGACAAGCTCATCCGGGCGGGGGAGGGCTGGCTGGCCGCGCATCCCGACCGCGGCGCCATCACGCGCCGGTACCTGGCCAACCGGCGCAGCCTCGTGCAGTCCGCGCTGGGCCGTCTCGCCGACGCCGAGGACGCGTCCGACGAGGAGCTCGACCCGGTGGAGGTCGAGGAGGAAGAGGCCGCCGCCGAGGACGGGCGGGCGGAGGCGCCCGAGGAGGCGCCCGTCTCGCTCGCGGAGCTGCGGCTGCGGTCGGTGGTGCAGGCGCTGCACGACGAGGACGCCCGCCGGGTCATCGACCTCGGCTGCGGCTCGGGCAAGCTCATGGCGCGGCTGGCCAAGGACGAGTTCTTCAGCGAGATCTCCGGCTCGGACGTCTCGTACCGCGCGCTCGGCCACGCCACCCGCCGCCTGCGGCTGGACAAGCAGCCGCGCCGCGAGAACGACCGCGTGCGGGACGTCTTCCAGGGCGCGCTCACCTACGCCGACGACCGGTTCCGCGGGTACGAGGCGGCCGTGCTGATGGAGGTCATCGAGCACGTCGACCCGCCGCGCCTCGGCGCCGTCGAGCGGGTCGTGTTCGGCCACGCCGCGCCCCGCGTCGTGGTCGTCACGACTCCGAACGCCGAGCACAACGTCCGCTACGAGGGGCTGGCGCCCGGGGCGATGCGCCACCCCGACCACCGTTTCGAATGGACGCGCCCGGAGTTCCGCGCATGGGCGGACCGGGTCGCCGCCGAGCACGGCTACCGCGTCCGCCACGTTCCCGTCGGCGACGACGACCCCGAGGTCGGCGCGCCGACGCAGATGGGAGTGTTCACCCGTTGACTTCCTCCCCCGGCCTAGAGGCAGGGGGTTCCAGCGTTTGCTCGCTGGGTTTCCTGCTTCGCCGACGACCGCCTCGTCCGGGAGGTGTCCCGTTGAGGTCTTACACCGTCTCCACAGGCGGTCACCGCCAGCCCGGCGGCCAGGATGTTGCGCGCGGCGTTGACGTCGCGGTCATGCACGCTGCCGCAGCCGCACGTCCATTCGCGGACGTCCAGCGGCAGCTTGGCGCGGATGGTTCCGCAGGTTCCGCACAGCTTGGAGGAGGGGAACCAGCGGTCGACCACCACGAGTTCGCGGCCGTACCAGGCGCACTTGTACTCCAGCATCGCGCGCAGTTCCGCCCACGCCGTGTCGGAGATGGCGCGCGCGAGCGTGCGGTTCCTGAGCAGGTTGTGGACGGCGAGGTCTTCGATCACGACCGTTTGGTTCTCACGGACGAGACGAGTCGACAGCTTGTGCAGGAAGTCGCGGCGCCGGTCGCTGATTCGCGCGTGCAAGCGGGCGAGTTTGCGGCGGGCCTTGTCGCGGTTCGCCGAGCCGGGGGCCTTGCGGGCAAGCTCGCGCTGCGCCGTGGCCAGGCGGGCGCGGTCACGCCGCTCGTGCCGGGGGTTGGCGATCTTCTCCCCGGTCGACAGGGTCACCAGCGAAGTGATTCCGGCGTCGATCCCGACCGCCGCGTCCGTGGCGGGGGCGGAGGCGACGCAGTCCTGGCACAGCAGGGACACGAACCAGCGGCCCGCACTGTCGCGCGACACCGTCACCGTGGACGGCTCCACACCCTCGGGCAGCGGACGCGACCAGCGGATATCCAGCGGCGCGGACATCTTCGCCAGGGTAAGGCGCCCGTCGCGCCAGGTGAAGGCGCTGCGGGTGTACTCGGCCGACGCACGCGACCGCTTGCGCGACTTGAACCGCGGATAGGCGGCCCGCTTGGCGAAAAAGTTGGCGAACGCCGTCTGCAGATGGCGCAGCGCCTGCTGGAGCGGGACGCACGACACTTCGGCCAGGAAGGCGAGTTCTTCGGTCTTCTTCCATTGCGTCAGAAGAGCGGACGACTGCGGGTAGGAGATCCGGCGCCCCTCGCCGTACCAGGCCCGGGTCCGCTCCTCCAGTGCCTTGTTGTAGACCATGCGCACGCAGCCGAACGTGCGAGACAGCTCAGCCGCCTGCTCGCCGGTCGGGTAGAAGCGGTATTTGAACGCCCGCTTGACCTGCCGCGCCATGCCACACGTTCTAACAGCTTCGGTGCGAGCCGACCTGACGGAAGTCGTAACGCCCCGGCTTCGCCGCTCTGCTCCGCAGAGGCGCGTTTTCTCCCTGGCCTGACGGCCGGGGCATCCATGGAGGAATCCAGATGACCGAGATCAAGGTCCCGGAGATGGGGCTCGTCGTGCTCGTCGGCGTGTCCGGGTCGGGCAAGTCGCACTTCGCGCGCAAGCACTTCAAGCCGACCCAGGTGGTGTCGTCGGACTTCTGCCGCGGGGTCGTGTCGGACGACGAGAACGACCAGTCGGCCACCGGCGACGCGTTCGACCTGCTGCACTACATCGTGGGCAAGCGCCTGCGGCGCGGACTGCTGACCGTGGTGGACGCGACCAACGTGCAGACCAAGGCGCGGGAGTCGCTGCTCAAGCTGGCCAAGGAGCACGACGTCCTGTCGGTGGCGATCGTGCTGGACGTCCCCGAGGCCCTCGCCGCCGAGCGCAACGCCGGGCGCCCGGAGCGCGACCTGGCCCCCCACGTCATCCCGCGCCAGCGCCGCGAGCTGCGGCGCGGCATGCGCTCGCTGGGCCGCGAGTTCCGCCGCGTCCACGTCCTGACCGGTCCCGACGAGATCGACGCCGCGACGATCCGGTACGAGAAGGCCTGGAACGACAGGCGCGAGCTGACCGGCCCGTTCGACGTCATCGGCGACGTGCACGGCTGCCGCGCGGAGCTGGAGGACCTCCTCGCCGACCTCGGCTACGAGATCCTCCGGGACGCGCGGGGGCGCGCCGCCGGCGCGAGCCACCCCGGCGGGCGGACCGCCGTCTTCGTCGGCGACCTGGTCGACCGCGGCCCCGACTCGCCGGGCGTGCTGCGCCTGGTGATGGGCATGGTGGCCGCTGGCGACGCGCTGTGCGTCTCGGGCAACCACGAGGCCAAGCTCGTCCGCGCGCTGCGCGGGCGCAAGGTGCGGCTCGCGCACGGGCTCGCCGAGTCGCTGGAGCAGCTCGCCGCCGAGGACGAGGACTTCCGCGACGGCGCGCTGCGGTTCATGGACGGCCTCATCAGCCACTACGTCCTGGACGGCGGACGCCTGGTCGTGGCCCACGCCGGGCTCAAGGAGGACTACCACGGCCGCGCGTCCGGACGGGTCCGCTCGTTCGCGCTGTACGGCGACACGACCGGGGAGACCGACGAGTACGGCCTTCCGGTGCGCTACCCGTGGGCGCGCGACTACCGGGGCAAGGCGATGGTCGTGTACGGCCACACGCCCGTCCCGGAGGCGGAGTGGGTGAACAACACCATCTGCCTGGACACCGGCGCGGTGTTCGGCGGGAAACTGACGGCGCTGCGGTATCCGGAGCGCGAGCTGGTGTCGGTTCGGGCGCGGCAGGTCTGGTACGAGCCGACGCGTCCGCTGGAGGCGCCGGCCAAGGCGAGCGCGGGCGGCCACCGGGAGAACGACGTCCTCAACATCGGGGACATCCTCGGGAACCAGGGCGTCGAGACCCGCCTGATGGGCCGCGTCTCGGTCCGGGAGGAGAACGCGCTGGCCGCGCTGGAGGTGATGAGCCGGTTCGCGGTGGACCCGCGCTGGCTCGTCTACCTGCCGCCCACCATGGCCCCCGCCGAGACGTCGCCCCTGCCGGGATACCTGGAGCATCCGGCCGAGGCCCTCGCCGCGTACCGGGACAAGGGCGTCCTGCGCGTGGTGTGCGAGGAGAAGCACATGGGCTCGCGCGCCGTGGCGGTCGTGTGCCGCGACGCCTCGGTGGCCGCCGAGCGGTTCGGCGTGGACGACGGGACGACCGGCGCCGTCTACACCCGCACCGGGCGGTCCTTCTTCCGCGACCCGTCCCGCACGGCCGAGGTCCTGGACCGGCTCCGCGCCGCCGTCGGCGCGGCGGGGCTCTGGGACGAACTGGACACCGGATGGCTCGTCCTCGACGGCGAGATGCTGCCGTGGTCGGCGAAGGCGATGGACCTCATCCGCACCCAGTACGCGGCGACCGGCGCGGCGGCCCGGGCCGCCCTGCCCGTGGCGGCCGACGCGCTCGCGCGGGCGGACGGGCGGGGGCTCGACCTCGGCGGGCTGCGCGAGCGCGTCGACCGGCGGGCCGCGAACGCGTTCCGGTTCCGCGACGCGTACGCGCGCTACTGCTGGCCGGTGGACGGGCTGACCGGCGTGCGGTTCGCGCCGTTCCAGGTCCTCGCGGGGGAGGGCCGCTCGTGGGCGGTCCTGCGCGACCACGAGTGGCACATGTCCGTGGCCGGGCGGCTGGCGGACGGCGACGTGAGCGGGCTCGTCCAGCGGACGGGGTCGATGACCGTCGACCTGGGGTCGCCGGAGTCGGAGGCCGCGGCCGCCGAGTGGTGGGAGAAGCTCACCGCGGCGGGCGGCGAGGGCATGGTCGTCAAGCCGCTGGGGCCGCTTCCGGAGGGCGCCAAGGTGCAGCCCGGCGTCAAGTGCCGGGGGCCGGAGTACCTGCGCATCATCTACGGGCCCGACTACCGCGAGCCCGAGCACCTCGAACGGCTGCGCCGCAGGTCGCTCGGGCGCAAGCGGTCGCTGGCGATGCGGGAGCACGCGCTGGGCGTCGAGGCCCTCGACCGGCTCGCCGGCGGGGAGCCGCTGTGGCGCGTCCACCAGGCGGTCTTCGCCGTCCTGGCGCTGGAGTCGGAGCCGGTGGACCCGCGCCTGTGACCGTTCCGCGCGCCACGGCCCGCCGCCCTCGGGGCGGGCCGTGGCCGCGGGTCAGGTCGAGAAGAGCATGTGGAACACGCTGCCGTGGTGCGGGCGGTGGTGCCCGCCGTGGTGATGGTGGTGGACCGCCGGCGCCGGGGCGCCCCAGCCGGGCGCCGCGGCGGGCGGGGGCGCCGCCCGGTACTGCGACTCCATCTGGCTCAGGGCCTCGAGCTCGCCGTAGTCGAGGAAGATGCCCCGGCAGCTGTCACATTGCTCGATGTGGACGCCGCTGCGGGTGTAGGTCCGCATCACGCCACGACATTTAGGGCAGTGCATCGCCTTGTCATCCTTCCGGTATGGATCCCCAGGTAGAGGCTAAATGTAGGACAGGTTGGGCGCCACGTCATGCCGCGTCCCCCGCCGCGGATATTCTCACGCAGGCGTCGACCATCGCCTGCTCCGCGCCGTCGAGCGGCCGACCTTCCCTCCCCGCGGATATGACGCACGTGGCCGCGATCTGGATCGCAAGACTTCGCGCGGGTACGTCCAGGGCCGTCCAGGGATCGCCCTGCGCGGGCACGGCCGGGCCGCCCGTCTCCCTGTACGCGCCCAGGAAGCGCTCCCAGTCCCGCGGCGGGAGAACCCCGCCGGAGTAGAGCGCCGCGGGCCGCGCGAGGTCCCATGCGGGGTCGCCCGCGCCGAGGTCCTCGATGTCGATGAGCCGCCACCGCCCGTCCGGTGCGCGGACCATCTGGCCCAGATGCCAGTCGCCGTGGATGAGGCAGCGGGCGCGCTCCTCGGGCTCCTTCTCCTCGCCGCGTATCCAGGCGGGGAGAGTGGTGAACGCGCGGCGCACCGCGTCCGCGGCGGAGCCGTCCTGCAGGCGGGAGACCAGGCGCGCCACGCGGGTCGGACGTCCCCACGGCGGCGCGTCGGCCGGGACGGGCACCGCGTGCAGCGCCGCCAGGAGCCGGGCGCCCTCCTCCCAGGGGAGTTTGCCGGCCGGATCCACCGGCTCACCGAACGCCGAGAGCGTGACCGTGCGGCCGTCCACGGTGAGCGGCGGCCCCAAGGCGCCGACGACCAGATCGGGCAGCGCCTCCGCCAGCGCTATCCGGGCGAGGAGGGGGGAGCCGTGTTCCCGGTCGGCCTGGTGCGCCTTCACGACCACGTCGCCGACGCGGACGACGAGCACACCGTGCCGGTCGTACAAGGTCTCCGGCCGTCCGTCCTGGGTGGCCCTCTGACGCCCGATCTCGGCGAGCCGCGTGAAGAGCCCTGACTGGACGGTCTCGGTTTGCACGCGACCAGTCAACCACTCCGCGCGGGGCCCATCCGCTGCGCCGACGAGGCGGCGAACTCGTCCCGCAGCCGCTGCCGGACGACTTTGCCCAGCATGTTCCGGGGCAGCTCCGTCCGGGGCAGGAACTCGGAGGGCACCTTGTAGTGCGACAGAAAGCGTTCGCAATGCCGGCGCAGCTCGTCCGCCGAGAACGGGTAGGCGGGGTGTTCCACCACGTGGGCGATGATGCGCTCGCCCCGCCGGGCGTCCGGCACGCCGACCACGGCGCAGTCGTGCACGGCGGAATGGCGGCGCAGCACCTTCTCCACCTCGGACGGGGACACGGTGAAGCCGCTCACCTTGATCATGTCCCGCTGGCGGTCCACGATGGTGATGAAGCCCTTCTCGTCCATCACGCCTATGTCACCCGTGCGGAGCCAGCCCTTCGACAGGGTCTGCGCGGTGGCGAGCGGCGCGTTCCAATAGCCCGCGAACACCTGCGGCCCGCGCACGACGACCTCTCCCGTCCCGCCCGGCGGCAGGACCTTCGTCGGCTCGTCCTGGTCGACGATGACGGCATCGGTCATGGGCAGCGGCAGCCCGACGGTGAGGTTGCGCGCCCCGCCGCCCAGCGGGTTCGCGGTGACGGCCGGGGACGCCTCGGTCAGCCCGTAGCAGTTGATCAGGCCCTTGGCCCCGACCTCGGCGAGCCGGTCGATCGTGCTCTGCGACAGCCCCATCGCCCCGGAGATGAAGATGCGCAGGGAGCGCAGGTCGTCCGGCCGGAACCGCGGGCTGTCGAGCACCTGCTCGTACAGCGTCGACACCCCGGGGAAGATCGTCGGCCGGTACCTGCGTATCGCGCGGACCACGCGGTCGCCGTCGTAGCGGGGGAGCAGCACCACCGCCCCGGCGGTCATGACGGGCGCGACGAGGCAGCTCATCAGCCCGAACGAGTGGAACAGCGGAAGCACCGCCAGCGTCACGTCCTCGCCGGGACGCCCTTCGAGGTCCCACGCGTGCTGCTGGCAGGCGTTCGCGACGAGGTTGCGGTGCGTCAGCATCGCGCCCTTGGGCCGCCCCTCCGTCCCGCCGGTGTACTGGATGGCGGCAAGATGCCTCGACGGGTCCAGGGGCAGTTGCCGGACGCGGCGCGCGGGCGGCCTCTGCAACTCCTTGAACGGGACGACGCCGGGTTCCCGCGGCACGTCGGCGGTGATGGCCGCGCGCCGCCGCTGCATCTGCACGAGCGGGAGCCGCAGGGCGAGCCGCCTGGTGGCCGGGAGGAAGTCGGCCAGGGACGTCACGATGACGTGTTCCAGACCCGCCCGGGACCGCACGGCCTTCACCGTCTCGTAGGAACGATCCAGCACCACGGCGACGCGCGCGCCGCAGTCGGCGAGCTGCCTGAGCATCTCCTCCTCGGTGTAGAGGGGGTTGTGCTGGACCGCGATCGCGCCCCTGCGCAGCACGCCGAAGAACGCGATGACCTGCTGCGGGCAGTTCGGGAGGATCAGCGCCACCCGGTCGCCGGGCTGCACTCCCAGCCGGTGCAGGCCATCGGCGAACCGGTCCACGGCCTCGCGCAGGTCCCGGTAGCAGATCCGCCGGCCGAAGAAGATCAGCGCGTGGTTGCGGGGGAACCGGTCCGCGGCGTCGTCGAGCAGGCGCGTGACGGGCACGTCCGGGATGTCGACCTCCCGGGGGACCCCGGGCTGATACCACTGGTGCCAGGGCGAGGAGCGCAGTGACGAGTGCCACATAACGCCCGATTGAATCATCTCCGGCACCGTCGCGCCGGGCGAAGAAACGCGAACCCGCGGGCCGCCGGGCGCGCCGGTTCAGCGCGTCCAGCCCTCCGAGCGGGTGACGGTACGGGCGCCGGGGGCGGGCGGCTCCACCGCGCGGCCCTCGTAGGCGGTCGACAGGACGATGTGCGAGTTCATCTCCCCGTGCTCCCCGAGGCGTTCCAGGAGCCCCTCCAGGTGCTGCATCGACGCCACCCGCACCTTCAGCATCGAGCACCAGCCGCCGCTCAGCTTGTGGACCTCGGTGACCTCGGGCAGGTCCTCGGCGGCGGACGTCTTGAGCAGGCAGCGGCCGAGGGCGCACCGCATCTGCACGAAGGCCGTCAGCGGCTGGCCGACCCTGGCCGGATCGACGCGCGCCTGGTAGCCGGTGATGACACCGGCCTCCTCAAGGCGCCGCACCCGCTCGGCGACCGCCGGGGACGACAGGTTCACCAGGGCCGCGAGCCGGTTGAACGACAGGCGGCCGTCCCGCTGCAGCTCGGCGAGGATCCGCCAGTCCGTCTGGTCCATGTGGAAGGTCCCTTCGGGGAATCGCTTTGCAATCTATAGGCCGAAAGAGCTGAAGGCCAGGGATCATCCATTCCTTCCGGGAAATGGCCTTTCTAGCGTTAAGGCATGGAGAAACGATCCCGTCCGATGGCCGCCCTCTGCTCGGGCGCCGCCCTGATGAACGCGTCCATGGCGGTGGCGAGCGCGACCGCGACCCTGGTCGCCGCGGACCGGCTCGGCGCCGCGTGGGGAGGCGTGCCGAACACCGCCGGCATCGTCGGGACGGGCGCCGGCGCCCTGGCGCTGACCCGGCTCGCGCGGGCGAGCCGGCGCCGCGCCTTCGTCCTCGGCTACGCCGCCGCGGCGGCGGGCGCCTGCCTGGCCGCCCTCGCGGTCGCGAAGGGCGACGTCGCGGGGCTGTGCCTCGGGATGCTGCTGCTCGGCCTCGGCAACGCGGGGGCCCAGCTCTCCCGGTACGCGGCGGCGGACCTGCACCCGGCGGGACGGCGCGGCTTCGCCATCGGGCTCGTGGTGGGGTGCGCGGCCGCCGGCGCGGTCGGCGGGCCGCTGCTGCTCGACCCGTCCGGCGAGGCCGCCGCGGACGCCGGCCTGCCCGCGTTCACCGGCCCGTTCCTGCTGGCCGTCCTGACCTGCGCGGTCGCCGCCGCCGCCGCGACCGGCGGACCCGGCGGCAGGTCGGGGGCCCAGGGCTCGCCGCCGCCGCTGCGCCGCCTCGCCCGTACGCCGGCCGCCCGCTCCGCGCTGGCGGTGATGGTCACGGCGCAGGTCGTGATGGTGGCCGTCATGACGGCGGCGCCTCTGGACATGCACATGCACGGCGACGGCCTCGGGACGGTCGGCATGACGCTGTCCGCGCACACCCTCGGGATGTTCGCCCTGTCACCGCTCACGGGGCGGATGACCGACCGGTACGGCGCGCACCCGGTGATCCTCGCGGGCCTCGCGGTGCTCGCCCTGTCCACGGCGCTCGCGGCGGTCGCGGCCGGGTCGCCGGGGCGCGTCGCGGCGCTCTTCCTGCTCGGGTACGGCTGGAACCTGTGCTTCGTCGGCGGCAGCGCACGCCTCGCCCGCGACCTGCCCGAGGCGGAACGCCCGCACGTCGAGGGAGCCGTCGACGCGGCCGTCTGGACGATCGCCGCGGCCGCGAGCCTGCTGTCCACGGCGGTGCTGTCGGCGGGCGGGTACGCCGTCCTGGCCTGGGCGTCGTGCGCCGGGGCCGTCGCCGTCGCGGCCGGGCAGGCCCGCCGCCGCGCGCCCGGGGCCGAGCAGGCCGGGCAGGAGATCGGACGGACGTGATCCGGGGTCAGATGCGGCCGGTGCCGCGGCAGACGTTGCACCGCTCGTGGGTGGCGGTGCTGGTGCCGGTGCCGTTGCAACCGGGGCACGACCGCGTCGCCGGTTTGTTGTGCTTGCCCAAGTCCACCACCCCCTGGGAGTTCATCCTAAGGGCTCGGCAGTTCGCATGCCGTGCCCGCTTATCAGTTCGCTGACAGGGCCCTCCGGGTTCACCCCGAGCTCCGGCGAACCCCCGAACCGGGGCCGGACGACGTCGCGGCGCGCCCCGCCGAGTCGCGTTCGCCTTCCCCTCCGACGCTTGTACGCTGTCCCTCACGCGCGCCGTCGTCCGGTCACGGTGCCCCGAGCAAGGAGATCGCGCAGGTTGGTGCCATTGCCGCTGACCACCGCGATCCGTCCCTACGACTGGGGATCGCGGACCGCCCTGGCCGAGCTGCTCGGCGTCGAGCCGACGGGGCGCCCGCAGGCCGAGCTGTGGGCGGGCGCACACCCGGCCGCCCCCTCCCGCGTGGACGGGACGCCCCTCGACGTCCTCATCGACCGCGACCCCATCGGGATGCTCGGCGCCCCGAGCGTGGAGCGGTTCGGGCCCACGCTGCCCTACCTGCTCAAGGTGCTGGCCGTCGAGAAGCCGCTGTCGCTGCAGGTGCACCCGACCACGGCGCAGGCCGAGGCCGGCTTCGCCCGTGAGGAGGCGCAGGGCATCCCCGTCGACGACGCCGCCCGCACCTACAAGGACCCTTTCCACAAGCCCGAGATGGTCTGCGCCCTCACCGAGTTCCACGGCCTGTGCGGCTTCCGCGACCCGGCCGAGACCGCCGCGCTCCTCGAAGACCTGAAGGTCCCCGAACTGGACGCGTGGATCAAGACGCTCCGCGCCGAGCCGCCCGCCGATGCGCTCCGGACCGTCCTCACGCAGATGCTGGACGAGCGCTCCCGCCCCCTCCAGGCCGCGGTAGAGCCGGCCCTGACGGGCGTCTACGCCGACATCGCCCGCGCCCACCCCGGCGACCCGGGGGTCCTCGCCGCGCTCCTGCTCGACCACGTCGAGCTCAAGCCCGGCCAGGCCCTCTTCCTCGGCGCCGGAGTGCCCCACTCCTACCTGGGCGGCCTCGCGATCGAGGTCATGGCCAACTCCGACAACGTCGTGCGCTGCGGTCTCACCGCCAAGCACATCGACGTCCCCGAGCTGATGCGCGTCGTCGAGTTCGCCCCGTCCCGGCCGCACCGCGTCGAGCCCACGGCCGACCACCGGTACCGCACGACGGCCGAGGAGTTCACCCTCGTCCGCCACGACCTCGCGGGCGTCCCCGAGGACCTGCCCGCCGGCCTTCCGCAGACGCTCCTCTGCCTGGAGGGCGAGGCCCGCCTCACCGCGGAGCCGGCCCTGACGCTCGCCCGGGGCGAGGCCGCCTTCGTCCCCGCCGGCGCCCCCGCGACCCGCCTCACCGGAAACGGCACGCTCTACCGCGTGCTCCCGGGGATCGGGTCATGACCGTCCTCGCCCTCGACATCGGCGGCACCAAGTTCGCCGTCGCCCGCGTCGACGCCGCCGGCAGGCTCCTCGACCGCGCCGAGCACCCCGTCGGCCAGGCGCCCACCGCCACCCTGCGCGGCCTCGTCGCCGACTTCGCCGGGGACGGCCGGACGCGCCGCTCCCTGACGGGCGTCGGCATCGGCTCGGCCGGCCCGATCGACGCGGCCGCCGGCACCGTCAGCCCGAGCAACATCCCCCGCTGGCGCGGCTACCGGCTCGTCGCGGCCGTCCAGCGCCTCGTCCCCGGCGTCCCCGTCACCCTCGCGGGCGACGCCCAGTGCATGGCGCTCGGCGAGTGGTGGCGCGGCGGCCACGACTGCGGGTCCCTGCTCGGCGTCGTGGTGTCGTCCGGCGTCGGCGGCGGCCTCGTCATGGACGGCCGCCCCTGGACGGGACGCACCGGCAACGCGGGCCATATCGGCCACGTCGTCGTCGACCTCGACGGCGAGGCGTGCGTCTGCGGCGCCCGCGGCTGCCTGGAGACGGTCGCCGGGGGCCTCGGCATGGTCCGCTGGGCGCTCGCCCAGGGCTGGACGCTCGCCCCCGCGACGGGCCGCCCCGACGCCCGCGCCCTCGCCGCGGCCGCCCGCGCCGGCGCCCCGGTCCCGCTCGCGGCCTTCCGGCGCGCCGCCGGCGCCCTCGCCACCGCGATCCTCAACACCGCCTCCGTCCTCGACGTCCGCGACGTCGTCATCGGCGGCGGCGTCGCGGCCGCGGGCGACCTGCTCCTCGATCCGCTGCGCGCCGCGATCACCGCCCGCGCCGGCATGCCGCACCTGCGCGACCTGCGCGTGTCCTCCACGACCCTGGAGCGCGACGCCGGCCTCTACGGCGCCGCCGCCCTCGCCCTCCTCGCCTCCGGCGAACCCCTGCGCCCCACCCCCTGAACCAGACCCTCAACGCTTCCTTAAAGACGCCATAAGGAGGGCGGCGGGGCCGGGGAACGGTGCGAGGTTCGTGGTGTGGCACTGCGAATGGGCAAAGACACCGGTTCGTTCGCCCTCGGTCAGCCGGGGGAGCGGATGCGCCCCGCGGTGGTCGCCCGGGCCTTCCAGGGGCTGCCGCCCGCGCACCGCGAGATCCTCACCGAGACGGTCTTCCGGGACCGGTCGGTCAACGAGGCCGCCGCCTCGCTGGGGGTGCCGGTCGACGTGGTCAAGGTCCGCGTCTACCACGCGCTCCGGGCGCTCAGCGCGGCCGTGGAGACGCCGCGGACGTTCGCGTGACGCCCGCGAGGCTGCGGACGATGGCGGCGAACGCCTCGACGAGCGGGCCTCCGTCCGCCCAGGCGAGCGCGACGCGCAGCGGCTCCACGTCCGTGAGCGGCACCCAGGACAGTCCGGGACGCGCGTAGTACAGCGCCATGCTGGACGGCGCGAAGCAGATGGCCGTGCCCTCGGCGACCTGTTCGAGCATCTCCTCGACGTTGTCGTTGGTGGGCCCCCAGCGCGGGGCGGACCCGTCAGGGCGGGGGTTGACCGCCCACCAGTCCACCCACTCGCGGGGGGCGCGCTCGGTCCACATGAGGGGCTCGTCCTTGACGTCCATAATGGAGACGCCCTCGGCGGAGGCGAGCGGATGGCCCGCGGGGAGGCCCACGACGCGGGGCTCGGTGTGGACGGTCTCGGAGTGCAGGCCGCCCAGGTCGGCGGGGAGCCACACGAACGCCACGTCCACCTGCCCGGCGCGGAGAGCCGCGGTCTCGCCGCCCCAGTCGAAGCGCTTGGGCTCGACGCGGACGCCGGGGTGGGCGCGGGCGAACTCGGCGCGGGCCCGGGTCGTCAGCTCGCCGGCGCCGCTGGCCTCGAACCCGACGCGCAGGACGCCGGTCTGCCCGCGCCGGTGCCGCTCGGCGACGGCGGCGACGCGGTCGGCCTGCCGGACGGTGCGGCGCGCCTCGGCGATCACGTCGCGGCCGGCCGGGGTGGGGGTCACGCCGCCCGCGTGCCGGTCGAACAGCCGGACGCCGAGCTCGGCTTCGAGCCTGCGCAGGGCGTAGGAGAGCGCGGGCTGGCTGACGTAGAGGGCCTCGGCCGCCCGGCCGAGGTTGCCCGCGTCCGCGATCGCGGCGAGGTAGCGCAGCTGGCGCAGCTCCATCCGGGCATCATAAACGCTCTTTATCGGACGGGAGAAGTTCTGTCTTGGACGGCGGGGCCGCTGAGCTGCGATAACTGTGGTCATGACGAACATTTCTGATAATGGACGGGTCTGGCTGATCACCGGGGCGAACTCGGGCTTCGGAAGGGCGATCGCCGAGGCGGCGCTGGCGGCCGGGGACACGGTGGTCGCGGCGGCGCGGCGGCCCGAGACGCTGGACGACCTCGTGGCGCGCCACCCGGGGCGGGTCGCCGCGGTCGCGCTGGACGTCACCGACCAGGCGAGGGTCGCGGACGTGGTCGCGGACGCGGTGCTGTGGCACGGGCGGATCGACGTGCTGGTCAACAACGCCGGGCGCGGTGTCGTCGGCGCCGTGGAGGAGACCACCGACCGTGAGCTGCGCGAGCTGATGGACCTGCACTTCTTCGGTCCGGCGGCGCTGGTCCGGGCGGTGCTGCCGCACATGCGCCGGCAGGGGAGCGGCGCCGTCGTGCAGATGTCGAGCATGGGCGGCCGGTTCTCCTTCCCCGGCGTGGGCGCCTACTCGGCGATCAAGTTCGCTCTGGAGGGCCTGTCGGAGGCGCTGGCGCAGGAGGTCGCGCCTTTCGGGATCAAGGTTCTGGTGGTCGAGCCGGGGGCGTTCCGGACGTCGTTCGCCGGCGGCGGCCTGCACCAGACGGCCGCGATGCCGGAGTACGCGGGCAGCGTCGGCCCGGTCCGGGCGAACCTGCCGGGCAGCGACGGCAGGCAGCCGGGCGATCCGGCCAAGGCCGCCGCGGCGATCCTGAAGGCGCTCGACGCCGATGACACGCCGCTCAGGCTGCCGCTGGGCAACGACGCCGCGGACGCCGTGGACGCCGCCCTCGCCGGAGCGCGGAAGGAGTTCGCGGCTTGGGAGCCGATCTCCCGGGGCACCGATTTCGAGGAATGAGCCGATAAATGGGTTGCCGGGGCGGAACCGCCCCGGCACCATGGACGTCGTAGGGAAGAAAGCCGGAAAGACGGGATCGGGAAGGGGAGTCGCGATGCGACGTCGAATGCGCAGCAGCCATTCCGGTCTCGGGAGCCGCCGACGGACGTGACCCGCACGTCCTGACGCCGACCGCCCGAAGACCACGGGCGGTCTTTTTCGTTTCCGGAGGGTTGGCCGAGCGGAAAGGCAGCGGCTTGCTAAGCCGTCGTCAGGGTCACCCCTGCGCGAGTTCGAATCTCGCACCCTCCGCGCTGAGCAGGGACGCTGGTGCGTCCGGCGGTCTCATAAACCGCAGCAGGCAGGTTCGATTCCTGCGCTCAGCACGCAAGAACACGTCTCCGTGGCGCAGTGGAGAGCGCGCCGGGTTGCGGACCCGGAGGCCGCAGGTTCGATTCCTGCCGGAGATACGGCTTTCGTGGTGTAGTGGTCTGCACACCAGGTTGTGGTCCTGGAAGTGTCGGTTCGATCCCGACCGAGAGCCCTATGTATTTTGTCCGACCGTGACCGGCAGATATTGCTCAGGTGCTGGTATCCGGTTGCGTTGCGTTTGATCGAACCTGGAAAAACCTTCCGCATGTACTGTTCCTCCCCGCAGGCGTTGCGGACCCGCGTCGTCGGCCTGAGCCTGCTCGCCGTGCTGGCGCTGACCGTCCACGGCGGTCCCGCCCGGGCGGCCTCGGGCCCCGCGCCCTACCTCGACCCGCGGCTCTCGGTGGAGGACCGCGTCGACGACCTGCTCGACCGGATGAGCCTGGCCGACAAGCTCGGCCAGATGACGCAGCCGGAGCGGCGCTACGTGACGCCGGAGGAGGTCACCCGCTACCGGATCGGGTCGGTGCTGTCCAGCGGAGGGTCGTCGCCCAGCCCGAACACGCCGCGGAGCTGGGCGGACATGACCGACGGCCTCCGGCGGGCCGCGCTCGCCGCGCCGCTGCGCGTCCCGATGATGTACGGCGTCGACGCGGTGCACGGCCACAACAACGTGGCCGGGGCGACGATCTTCCCGCACGACATCGGGCTCGGCGCGGCCCGCGACCCGGCCCTCGTCCGCCGGATCGGCGCGGCGACCGCGGAGGAGATGACGGGGACGGGCGCGGACTGGGACTTCGCGCCCTGCGTGTGCGTGGTCCGCGACGACCGCTGGGGCCGGACGTACGAGTCGTTCGGCGAGGTGCCCGAGCTGCCCGCGATGATGACGACGCTCGTCGAGGGGCTCCAGGGGGACCGGCTGGGCGGCCCCGCGTCCGTCCTGGCCACGGCGAAGCACTACCTCGGGGACGGCGGCACCGAGGGCGGCGACGACCGCGGCGATACCCGGATCTCGGAGAAGGAGCTCCGCGCGGTCCACCTGCCGCCGTTCCGCGAGGCCGTGAAGCGCGGCGTCGGCTCGGTGATGGTCTCCTACAGCTCGTGGAACGGGCTGAAGATGCACCGGAACAAGTATCTGATCAGCGATGTCCTCAAGCGCGAGCTGGGTTTCACGGGCTTCGTCGTCTCCGACTACAACGGCATCGACGAGATCGACGGGAAGCGGGGGTTCACCGAGGAGGAGGTCGCCGCCGCGGTCAACGCCGGGATCGACATGGTCATGGTGCCGGCCGAGTGGCGCCGGTTCATCGACCACCTGCGGGACGCTGTGAAGGACGGCGCCGTCCCGATGTCCCGTGTCGACGACGCGAACCGCCGCATCCTGACGAAGAAGTTCGAGCTGGGCCTGTTCGAGCGGCCGCTGGCCGACCGCTCGTACCTGAGGACGGTGGGGAGCACCGCGCACCGCGCGCTCGCCCGGCGCGCGGTCGCCCGGTCGCAGGTGCTGCTGAAGAACGCCGGCGGCGTCCTGCCCCTGGACGACGACGACAAGGTCTTCGTCGCGGGCCGCAGCGCCGACGACATCGGCATGCAGTCGGGCGGCTGGACGATCACCTGGCAGGGCGCGCCGGGCCCGGTCACGAAGGGCACGACGATCCTGCAGGGCATCCGCAGGGCGGCGGACCCGTCCGCGACCGTCGCCTACAGCAGGGACGGGACGGGCATCGACAGGTCCTACGACGCGGCGATCGCGGTCGTCGGCGAGAAGCCGTACGCCGAGTACCACGGCGACCTCACCGGCGGCATGGGCCTCGACGACGCCGACCTGAAGACGATCGACCGGCTGCGGGCGTCCGGCGTCCCGGTGGTCGTGGTGCTGGTGTCGGGACGTCCGCTGGACATCGCCTCGCAGCTGCCGAAGTGGAGCGCGCTCGTCGAGGCGTGGCTGCCGGGCAGCGAGGGGGCGGGCGTCGCCGACGTCCTGTACGGGGCCGCCGCACCCACCGGCAGGCTTCCCGTGACGTGGATGCGAGCGGCCTCCCAGCAGCCCATCAACAGGGGCGACGGCAAGAAGCCCCTGTTCCCCTTCGGCTACGGCCTCACGTACGAGTGAGCGCCTCCTTCAGGACGTCGTCCAGCGGGGACGCGGCGACCCCGAACGTCTCCTCGATCGCTGAGGAGTCGGCGGTGAACGGCCGGTGCGACATGTGCTGCGTCTCCCACATCTCCTCCCAGAACGGGTCCGTGAGGCTCAGCAGGGTCAGTTCGCGGTCCGTCATGGTGTCCAGGCGCGGTTCGGGGACGCCGGCGAGCGCGGCGAGGCGTCCGGCGACCTCGCGCACCGACGCGGTGATCGTCGGGGCGTGCCACGGCCGGCCCCATCCGCGCGCGTCGCGGGCGACGGCGACGAGCGCGCGGGCGGTGTCGCCGATCGCCGAGTAGGCGTGCGGGACGTCGAGCTCCGCCGGGACGAGCGCCGGGCGTCCGGCGAGCACCTTCGGCTGCACCATGAGCGTGAAGACGGAGTAGGCCCCGGCGCCGATGAACTGGCCGGCGCGCACCTCCGCGGCCCGCACCCGACCGGCGTCGTGCGCCTCCTTGGCCCGAAGCCACATCTCGGCGCGCACCCGCCCCTTGGACCCGGTCGCCTCCAGCGGGCGCTCCTCGGTGACCGGGCCGTCCACCGGCCCGTATCCGTAGAGGTTGCCCAGCATGACGTACCCCGCGCCGGACCGTTCGGCGGCGGTCAGGATCGAGCCGAACAGCGCGGGCAGCAGGTCCGGCCACGTGTGGTAGGCGGGCGCCGCCGCGTTGAACACGGTCGCGGCGCCCTCGGCGAGCCGGCTGAGCGCGCCGGTGTCGGTGGCGTCCAGCGCGAGCCGCTCGATGAGCGGGTGCTCCGGCCCCGCTCCGCTGCGGGACACCATCCGGACGCGGTCGCCCGCGCCGGCGAGGAGGAGAGCGGTGGCGGTGGCGGTGGCTCCCCTGCCGACGACGACATGAAACGGCATGATTCACTCCAGTGAGGTAGCGGCCGGGCATCCGGCCGTCGCACGCTCCACTCTGCGGTCCGCCGCCCCCGGGCGGCAGGGGCCCGATCGCCAATCGTCCGGAGGTTCTGGCCAGATGCACAGGGTCGCGGTCGTCGTCGTCCCGCCGGTGATGAGCTTCGATGTGACGATCCCGGAGATGGTGCTGGGCGCCGCCGAGGAGGATGGCGGTCCCGCTTACGAGCTGCTGCTCTGCGCCGCCGAGCCGGGGCGTCCGCTGGAGACCGTCGGCGGCCTGGACGTCGTCGCCCCGCACGGGCTGGACGCCGTGCGCGGCGCGGACAGCGTCATCGTGGTGGGCAGCGGGGGCCGCACCGGCATCGAGCGGCCCGTCCTGGACGCCCTGCGCGCCGCGGAGGGCACGGGGAAACGCGTCGCGGCCATCTGCACGGGGGCCTTCGTGCTGGGCGAGGCGGGCCTGCTGGACGGGCGCCGCGCCACGACGCACTGGGGCCTCACCGGCGACCTGGCCCGCCGCTTCCCCGCCGCGAAGGTCGTCCCCGACGTCCTGTACGTCACGGACGGAACCGTGCTGACCTCGGCCGGGGCCGCCGCCGGGATCGAGCTGTGCCTGCACCTGATCCGCGAGGACCACGGCGCCGCGGTGGCGGCCGGGGCGGCGCGGCTGACGGTCGCGGCGCCCCCGCGTCCCGCCGGCCAGGTCCAGCGCCTCGAAGACCCGCTGCCCGCCGGACCGGACGTGTCGCTCGCCGAGACCCGCGCCTGGGCCGTGCGGCGCCTGGGGGAACCGCTCACCCTCGCCGACCTGGCCCGGCACGCGCGCGTCAGCACCCGCACGCTGACGCGCCGGTTCCACGCGGAGACGGGCCACAGCCCGTTGCAGTGGCTGCTGCACCAGCGGATCGACCGGGCCCGCGAGCTGCTGGAGGGCACCGCGCTCCCGATGGAGCAGGTCGCCCGCCGCTGCGGCCTCGGCAGCGCCGACTCCCTGCGCCTGCACTTCGTCCGCAGGCTCGGCGTGACCCCGAGCGCCTACCGCTCCGCTAGTCGGCGAGCGCGGCCAGTGCCCTCTGGAGGTCCTCGGACGCCTGGTCTGCCGGCTTCTTCCCGGTGAGCGCCGCGGTGACGTGCTCCTGGACGGCGGCGCTGACCTCGCTGTAGCGGACGACGACCGGGCGCGGCCGCGCCTTGTCCATGCCCTGCCTCAGCACCGGCAGGTACGGGTACCGCTTGATCATTTCGGGGTCGCCGTAGAGGGCGGCGAGGGACAGCGGGAAGGACTGGGCCCTGCCGTACTCCCTCTGGACGGCCGGGCTGACGATGTGGGCGACGAAGTCGCGGGCGGTGGCCTGGTGCCTGGAGAACGCCGACACGGCCAGGTTGTTGCCGCCGAGCGTCCCCGAGCCCGGCCCGTCCTCTCCCGGGATCGGCGCGACGCCGAACTTCCCGGCCACCTCCGAGCCGTCCTTCCCGGCCGCGAGGGCGTAGACGTAGGCCCAGTTGCGGTGGAAGACGAGATGCCCCTCCTGGAACGCGCGGCGGCCCTCCTCCTCCTTGAAGGTGATGGCCTTCCGCGGGACGGTGCCGTTCCGGAAAGCGTCCACGAGGAACCTCAGCCCGGCCTTGGCCTGCGGGGTGTCCACCCGCGGCCTGCCCGACGAGTCGAAGACCTCTCCGCCCGCGGACTGGACGGCCTCGGAGTAGTTGACCGTGAGCCCCTCGTACTTCCCGTACTGGCCCGCGTAGCAGTCGACGCCCCGGCCCCCGGGCGTCCGGCGGACCTTCGCGCAGGCGTCGCGCAGCTCGGCCCACGTCTTCGGCGGACCCTTCACCCCGGCCTCGGCGAGGAGGTCCTCGCGGTAGTAGAGGACGCCGGTCCCGGTCAGCCACGGCGCCGCGTACAGCCTGCCGCGGTACTTCCCGGTCTCCAGGGCCGCCGGGACGAACGAGGAGGCGTCGACCAGCCCGTCCGGCAATGGCAGGATCCAGCGGCGCGCGGCGAACTCCGCCGTCCACACCGCGTCCAGCCGGACGACGTCGTAGGCGTCCGACTCGATCCGCATGTTCTGGACGAGCTGCTGCCGCGCCTGGTCGCCGTCCTCGGGCAGCTCGACGAGCCGGACTCTCTCCTTCGGGTGGCCGTCGTTCCACGCGGCGACGAGCCGCTGCACGGTCCCGGTGAGGTCCTTGCCGGTGGCGACCGTGATGGGCCCCCGGCCGTCGTTGCGCGCGGGCGACGACCCGCCGGACGAGCCGCCGCACGCGGCCGCCGCGAGGGCCAGGGACAGCGCCGCGGCGACGGCCGGCAGGAGTCTGGTGGTCATGGGCTCACCGCGCCTTTCGCCGGGGACGACCGCGGGTCCAGTTCGATGACGGCGCCGTCCCGCCGGGCCCGTTCGGCCGCCCACACGACGCGGTGCGAGGCGAGGCTCTCCCGGGGACCGGTGCTGAGCGGGGCGGGGTCGCCCGCCGCCAGCGCGGCGACGAACGCGTCGGCCAGCGCGTCGTCGTCATCGTCGTGCCGTCCGTCGGACGCGCCGCCGGGAGGGGCGGCGCCGGGCTCGAAGGTCTCGCTCTCGCCGGTGACGAAGTCGCGGACCGTGATGCGGAGGCCGTCGCCCTCCAGGGAGCCGGACGTCCCGAAGACGCGCGTCTGGCGCGGGGCGGCCGCCGCGAACGCGGTCATGGTGAACACGCCGGTCGCGCCGGACGGGAACTCCATGTTCACGACCTGGTGGTCGACCACGTCGTTGTCGCAGGCGTAGACGCAGCGCCCGTACGGGCCCTCGCGCAGCGCCCGCAGGACGCCCGCCTCGGTGCGGTCGTCGGTGACCGCGCCGAGCGGCCACCTCTCGCGGGCGGGATCGCCGAGGCACGCCAGGTACAGCCGGGTCGCGGAGTAGGGGCAGCGGGGCTCCACGGCGCAGTCGACGCAGCGGTCGGCGGCGCCGGGCGGCCGCTCCCGCGGGCGGAAGTGCGACAGCCGCCCGAACGAGGACACCCGCGCGGGGACCTCGCCCATCACGTGGATCAGCCAGTCGAGGTCGTGGCACGACTTCGTCATCAGCATCGGCCCGGACTCGTCCGCCCGCCGCCAGTTGCCGCGCACGTAGGAATGGGCGTGGTGCCACCAGCCGACCGGTTCGAGGTGCTGGACGCTGACCGGGGCGCCGATCCGGCCGTCCTCGATCAGCCTCCTGAACGCGCGGGTGTACCGGCTGTAGCGCATCACGTGGCAGACGGCGAGCATCACCCCGGCGCGCTCGACGGCGTCGACGATGCGCAGCGCGTCCGCCTCGGACGTCGCCATGGGTTTCTCCAGCAGGATGTGGCAGCCGAGGCCGGCGAACCGGATCGCGGGCTCGGCGTGCTCGGCGTCCTGCGTCGCGATGATCACTCCGTCGGCGGGGCGGCCCCCGGCGGCCATCTCCCGCCAGCCGGGAAAGACCTGATCCGGTGCGAGGCCGTGCTCGGCCGCGAACCGGGCGCGCCGCGCGGGGTCGGGCTCGGCGACCGCGACGATCCGGCCGATCCCGGCCTCCCGGATCCGTGCCGCGTAAGCGCGGCCGCGCAGCCCCGCTCCGGCCACCGCGATCGTTGGCCCCGTCCGCTGCATCGCCGCGCCCTTCCGACCTGGCCGTCCGCGCCGCCGGGGAACCGGGGGCCGACTTACGCAAGGTGCTTTCATAAGTAGTCTGGCCATAATGTCGTCCGTCCGCCGAACGCTGTCAAGGGGTACCCGTGCCGCACCACTCTCTCCACGGAGGCGACCCCTCGGTGCTCCGCCGGCTCAACTCCGCCGCGACGCTGCGGGCGCTGCGCGACGGCGGCGAGGCGACGCTGTCGGAGCTGGCCCGGCGCGTCGGGCTGTCCCGGCCCACCACCGAGGGCGTGCTGGGCGAGCTGATCGACCGCGGCCTGGCCGCCGAGGACGCGCCGCGCCCGGGCGGCGGGCTCGGCCGTCCCGCCCGCCGCTACCGGTTCCGTGCGGAGGCCGGGCACGCCCTCGGCGTCGACGTCGACGCGCACCGGGTGCGGCTGCTCCTCGCCGACCTCTCCGGCGAGGTCGTCGGCGGGCACCGCGCCGGCCTCCCCGGGGGCGCGGAGCCCGGCGAGCGGATCGCGGCGGTGCGCGCCGCGGTCAGGGCGTGCCTGGCCGGGGCGGGCGTCGACCGGCGGTCGCTGCGGGCCGTCGCGGTCGGCACCCCCGGCGTCGTCGCCCCCGACGGGACGATCACGTCCTGCACGGTCGTGCCCGGGTGGGAGGGCGTCCACCTGGCGCGCGAGCTGGGCCGCTCGTTCTCCTGCCCCGTCCTCGTCGAGAACGACGCCAACCTCGCCGCCATGGCCGAGCGGTGGCGCGGCGCCGCCCGCGACGCCGACGACGTCGTCTGCGTCTACGCCGCCCTGCACACCGGCATGGGCGCGATCATCGGCGGCCGCCTGCACCGGGGCCGCTGGGGGGCGGCGGGCGAGATTGGCATGCTGGACGAGCTGGGCCTGCGGGACACGGCCGCCTCCCTGGTGCCGGACGCCGGATCCGGCCCCCTCCTCGTCGAGGAGGCGGAGCGCGTCCTGGACGCGGCCGGGCGCGGGTCCGCCGAGGCGCGGGACCGGGTGGAGCGGCTCGCCGCCCGGATGGCGCGCGGCGTCGCGGCGATGGCCCTCGCCCTCGACCCGGAGACGATCGTGGTCGGCGGCCCCCTGGCCGGGGCCGGCGCGCCGCTGGTCGCCGCGCTGCGCGAGCGGGTCGCCCCGCTGTCCCTGAGCCCGGTCCGGATCGAGGGCTCCGAACTCGGGGACGAGTCGGTGGCCCTCGGCGCCGTCCGCCTCGCCCTCGACAGGATCGACGAGGACCTGTTCCGTCTCGCGCCCCCGTCCGACCCCGGCGAGGAGCCCCGGGCCCGCCCGCCCGCATCGGCGTGAAGGGCTGACCGGCGCGAATGATAAAACCGCCCGAAACGAACCTGTGCCTACAAACCGCTTTTGCGCCCCTTGAGTTCTTAGGAGATCAGGACGCTGCGTACCGCGAAATGACCCTCTGTGCTGTCGGAGGGGCCCGGTAAGGTCTCCGGTGTACTGGTGGAGAGGGGACGACGAACGGACAGGAGCGACATGAGCGCACAACCCGTAGAGCCACTCCTCCCCGGGCAGGTCCACCGCGTCCCGAGAACGATCAAGGGCATCGCCGACTGCCTGCCCCGGGAGAAGCGGGATCAGTTTCTCGGCGAGGTCATGGACGCCAGGTTCGGCTCTGAACTGACGAACCTGCTGTCGGGATGGCATGCGGAAGCGATGTTCGGCCAGGTGCCCGACCGCGAGGAGCGTCGCGCGAGGGCGACCGAGGAGATGAGGGCGGGAAGAAAGATCTCCCTGGAGGAGATCAGGGCCGGACGCCGCTTTCGCAGCGGAAACGAGTGACCGCTCGCAAGAGCGGCTGGACGGTCTTCTGCTCTGAGACGGCGGGCCTGATCCTCCACTCCTCCCTCCCGAAACAGATCGAAGACCGCCTTGTCGAGTACCTCTGCGAGCTGGCCTGGCAGGGTGGTGCCGCGGTCGACCTGGGGTTACCGCCGCCAGGGAAGCCGCTCGACGAGGCCGGAGTCGCTTATGCGGTCTCGCTCGACGACATCGACGCGTCCATCGAGTATCTGGTCGTCCGCGATATCAAGGAGTTCCACATCACCGATATCAGCTGGGCCGGCTGACCCGACGTCGCCTGACCTGACGCCGGTTGGCTCGGTGGGCGGGGGCTAGGGGGTGAGCGGGGGGTCGAAGTGCCAGCCCTCGGCGAGCAGGGCGTCGATCGCCTCGACGGCGGCGGCCAGGCGCCGCTCGTGGGGGCCCGTCACGGTGAGGTGGGGGAGGCCCTGCTTCTCCAGTTCCTCCTGGAAGCGCCCCGACATCCACGACCTGATCCGCTCGCCGTCGCGCCAGCCGTCCTGCTCGAAGGGGACGCCCGTGTGATCGGTCACGATCCACAGGTGGTGCGGCGTCCGCCCGTGGACCGCCTCGACCTCGGGAGCCGACGCGCCGACGTAGCGCTCGTGCCAGATCACCGTGGCGAACGCGTCGGTGTCGCAGACCAGCAGCGGCGAGCCCGACCGGGCCGCCGCGTCCTCCAGGGCCGCGTGGTGCTCGGCGATCCGGGTGAACTCGGCCGACTCCCACACCAGGTCCTCCAGGCGCAGGGACGGGTCGCCCTCCCGCCGCCGGACGGCGGCCAGCTTCTCCTCGGTGAACGTCCGGCCGTACTCCGGCACCCACCGGGTCGCCTCCCACACCCCGCCCCGCCGCGCGTAGTGGGCCGCGAGCGCGCGGGCCAGCGTGGTCGTGCCGGTCGACTCGGCGCCCACGACCACCACCCGCCGCGCCAGGTACGCCCGGACGGGCGGCGAGAGGTACTCCCAGTGGGCTGCGGGGTCCTCCCGCACGGCGGTGCCGCTCACCGGGAAGCGCTCGCGCGGCGGGTCGACCGGGACGTGCGCGGCCGAGAAGCGCTCGGCCAGTTCCGGTCCGTACGCCTCCGAGCTGAACACCGCGTCCACCGGCGGGACGGACGCGCCGAGCCCCGACCGCATCGCCAGGCCCGCCCGGAACGCCGCGACGTGCGCCGACCAGGCCTCGTCGGACTCGTAGTCGATCTCCGCGTCGTCCACCACCGGGACGATCTCCACGTGCGGCTGCCGGTGCGCCTCGCGCAGCCACGCCGTGCGCAGCGCCAGCGGGATGCTCTCCGCCGTGGACGCCGCCACGACGACGCTCACCCGGGCGCAGGTCGCGGCGGCCGTGTCGATCAGATGGTGGTGCCCGGCGTGCGGCGGATAGAACTTGCCGATGACCAGGCCGTGCTCGTGCTTCACGCGGCCACCGCCGGGGCGAGGGGCCGCGCGCGCAGGTCGCGGCGCCACGCCAGCAGCCCGGACACGCACAGCGCCAGGAACACGACGTAGAGGGCGCTGGTGAGCTTGAGGTCCTTGGCGAAGTACAGCGGGATGTAGACGAGGTCGGCGGCGATCCACAGCCACCACGACTCCAGCAGCTTGCGCGACTGCCCGTAGGTCGCCATGAGGGAGAGCGCGGTGGTGAGGGCGTCCCAGAACGGGACTGTGGAGTCCGTCCATGCCGACAGCGCCCAGGTCAGGAACGCGGTGCCGGCGGCGCCCGCGGCGATCAGGGCGGCCCACTCCGCGCCCCGCGTGCGCCGCACCGGGAGCCGGTCGCGGCCGTCCCCGCCGTACAGCCACACCCACCAGCCGTAGAGCTGGAGCGCGACGTAGACGACCTGGAGGCCGGCGTCGGCGTAGAGGCCGCCGTCCAGGAACACCAGGCCGAGCAGGATCACGTTCGCGATGCCGATCGGCCAGTTGAGGATGTTCTGCCGGACGACGAGCCACACGTTGACGGCGCCGGTCGCGAAGCCGAGCAGCTCCGCCCACGTGGTGGGGACCGACCCGAGATGGAAGGCGGGGTCGAGCAGCGGACCGAGCGGGACGTTCACCGACATGAGCGCAATGATCACATATCGTCAGTCCGACGACAAGTGGATCAAGGGGCGGGAGGCGGCGCTCGCTTGACAAATGAGTGAGCGCTCACTCAGAATCGGGGGCATGGCACCCGACGAGGAGGCACCGATGTATCCCGAGCTCAACGGCATGGTCGCGGTCGTCACCGGCGGCTCGCGCGGCATCGGCGCCGCCACGGCACGCGCGTTCGCCGCCGAGGGCGCCAGGGTCGCGGTCCTCGGACGAGACCGGGCGGCGCTCGACCGGGTGGCCGGGGAGACCGGCGGGATCGGCGTCGCGGCCGACGTCACCGACCTGGCCGCCGTCGAGGCCGCGCGCCTGCGGATCGAGGACGAGCTCGGCCCGGCCGGCGTCCTGTGCGCCTTCGCGGGCGGCGGCATCGCGCGCCCGGGCCCGACCGCGGCCATGACCGAGCAGGAGTGGCGGTCGGTCCTGGACGGCAACCTCACCGCGACCTTCCTCACCCTGAAGGCGTTCCTGCCCGGCATGCAGGAGCGGAAGGCGGGGTCGATCATCACGATGTCGTCCTCGGCCGGGCGGCTGCCGACGAACCTGCCGGGCGGCGGCGGCCGCGAACTGGGCAACCCGTGGGGCGCCCCCGTCGCCTACGAGGCCGCCAAGGCGGGCGTCCAGGCCCTCACCCGCCACGCCGCCGCCGAAGCCGGGCGGGACGGCGTCCGCGTCAACTGCGTCGCCCCGGGAACGATCCGCACCGAGCGCACCGCGCGGTTCATGCCCGAGGAGACCCAGGCCGCCGTGGCCGCCTCCCACCCGCTCGCCCGCCTCGGCGAGCCGGGCGACGTGGCGGCCACCGCGCTCTTCCTGGCCTCGTCCCAGTCCGCCTGGCTGACGGGCCTCACCCTCGACGTCACCGGCGGCCGCGTCATGCTCTGACCCGCGGAACGCGGAAGGGCCCTCGCCACCCCGGCGAGGGCCCTTCCGCGTTCCGTGCGCGGCTACGCGACGATGAGCAGCGGGTTCTGGAGCAGCTCGGCGAGCCGGGCCAGGAACTTCGCGGCCGTCGCGCCGTCGGTGGCACGGTGGTCGACCGACAGGGTGACCGTCATGCGCTTGCCGGGGACGACCTGCCCGTCGCGGACGACGGGTTCGTCGCGGACGGCGCCCACCGCGAGGATGGCGGCCTCCGGCGGGTTGATCACCGCGGAGAACGAGTCGACGCCGAACATGCCGAGGTTGCTGACGCTGAACGTGCCGCCGCTCATCTCCCGGGCGGACAGCTTGCCGTCGCGGGCCTTGGCGGCGAGCTCGCGGGTCTCCCGGCCGATCTGCGAGACGCTCATGCGGTCGGCGTCGCGGACGACCGGCACGACCAGGCCGTCCTCGACCGCCACCGCCACGCCGACGTGCACCCGCTTGTGGAAGAGCAGGTTCTCCTCGGTGTAGGAGACGTTCACCGCCGGGTGCTCGCGCAGGGCCGTCGCCACCGCCTTCACGACCAGGTCGTTCACGCTGACCTTCGCCGGGGCGAGCGCCTCGTTGAGCGTCGCGCGGAACGCCAGCAGGGCCTCGGCGTCCACCTCGCGGTTGAGGTAGAAGTGCGGCGCCTCGCGCTTGCTCTCGGTCAGCCGCCGGGCCGCGACCTTGCGGAAGCGGTTCAGCGGGACGGCCTCCACGTCCGGGTCGTCGGCCCGGGCCTGGACGGCGGGCGCCGACGGCGCGGGAGCCGCGGGGGCCTGGGCGGCGGCCGGAGCGGGCGCCGCCGGACCGGCGGAGCGCACGGCGGCCTCGATGTCGGCGCGGACGATGCGCCCGCCCGGGCCGGAACCGGTGAGCGTGGCCAGGTCGATGCCGTGGTCGCGGGCCAGCCGGCGCGCCAGCGGCGACGACGGCGGGCGGGCGGCGGCCGCGTGTCCGTTGGCCCGCGGCGGGGCGGCCGCGGCGACCGCGGCGACCGGCGCCTCCGCC
>NZ_JBEZJQ010000041.1:0-62999 GCF_040653135.1 Actinomadura sp. NPDC048021 | reverse complement strand
AGGCTCCCCATGACCGGCGGCAGCAGCCACTGGGCGGGGCCGGGGGCGTGCCGGCCCGGCATGGACGTGATGCGCAGCAGCGCTCCCCGTCCAGGGCCGCGCCGTCCGCGCCGTCCGGGCCGGAGGCGCCGGCGCGGCCGTGCGCGCCGCTGAGCCGCTCGGCGTGCTCCTGGAGGGAGCGGACGCCGACCTGGCCGCCGGCGACGGCCTCGATGCCCTGCACGGCCGCCGCGAGGCCCTGGACGGTCGTCACGCACGGTACGCCCCGCAGCACGGCCGCGGTACGGATCTCGTAGCCGTCGAGCCGCGGCCCGGACTGGCCGGGGCTGCCGAAGGGAGTGTTGACGATGAGGTCGACCTCGCCGTCCAGGACGCGCCGCACGATCGTGGGCTCGCCGGACGGGCCCGGACCCTCGCTGTGCTTGCGCACGATCTTGGCACGCACGCCGTTGCGGCGCAGGACCTCCGCGGTCCCTTCCGTGGCAAGAATCTCAAAGCCCAGGTCAGCCAGGCGCTTCACGGGGAACACCATGTGCCGTTTGTCGCGGTTCGCGACGGACACGAACGCGCGCCCCTTGGTCGGCAGCGACCCGTACGCGGCCTGCTGCGACTTGGCGAACGCGGTGCCGAACACCTCGTCGATGCCCATGACCTCGCCGGTGGAGCGCATCTCGGGGCCGAGGACGATGTCGACGCCCTGCCCGTGCTCGTTGCGGAACCGGTCGAAGGGCAGGACGGCCTCCTTCACCGCGATCGGCGCGTCCAGCGGCAGGGTCCCGCCGTCGCCGGCCTCGGGCAGCATGCCCTCGGCGCGCAGCTCGGCGATGGTCGTGCCCATCATCACGCGGGCCGCCGCCTTGGCGAGCGGCACGGCGGTCGCCTTGGAGACGAACGGCACCGTGCGGGAGGCCCGCGGGTTCGCCTCCAGCACGTACAGGACGCCCGCGGACAGCGCGTACTGGACGTTCATCAGCCCGCGCACGCCGACGCCGCGCGCGAGCGCCTCCGTCGACTCGCGGATGCGGCGGATGTCGTCGTGCCCCAGCGTGATGGGCGGCAGGGCGCACGCCGAGTCGCCGGAGTGGATGCCGGCCTCCTCGATGTGCTCCATCACGCCGCCGAGGTACAGCTCCTCGCCGTCGAACAGCGCGTCCACGTCGATCTCGATGGCCTCGTCCAGGAAGCGGTCGACCAGGACGGGGTGCTCGGGGCTGGCCTCGGTGGCGCGGGCCATGTACGACTCCAGCGTGGAGTCGTCGTACACGATCTCCATGCCGCGCCCGCCGAGCACGTAGGACGGGCGGACGAGGACGGGGTAGCCGATCTCGGCGGCGATCTCCCGCGCCTCCTGGTAGGACGTGGCCGTGCCGTGCTTGGGGGCGAGCAGCCCCGCCCGGTGCAGGACGCGTCCGAACGCCCCGCGCTCCTCGGCGAGGTGGATGCTCTCCGGCGAGGTGCCCACGATCGGCACGCCGGCGTCCTTCAGCTTCTGGGCGAGGCCGAGGGGCGTCTGGCCGCCGAGCTGGACGATGACGCCCGCGACCTCGCCGGACCGCTGCTCCGCGTAGACGACCTCCAGCACGTCCTCCAGCGTGAGGGGCTCGAAGTAGAGCCGGTCGGAGGTGTCGTAGTCGGTGGAGACCGTCTCGGGGTTGCAGTTGACCATCACGGTCTCGTAGCCCGCCTCGGCCAGCGTGAACGACGCGTGGACGCAGGAGTAGTCGAACTCGACGCCCTGGCCGATGCGGTTGGGGCCGCTGCCCAGGATGATGACCTTCGGCTTGGCGCCCGGCGGTACCTCGGTCTCCTCGTCGTAGGCGGAGTAGAGGTAGGGGGTCTGCGCCTCGAACTCGGCGGCGCAGGTGTCCACGGTCAGGTAGACGGGGCGGATGCCGAGGGCGTGGCGCAGCTCGCGCACGACCTCTTCGGAGAGGTTGCGCAGCTCGCCGATCTGCGCGTCGGAGAACCCGTGCCGCTTGGCGCGCAGCAGCTTGTCCTTGGTGAGCGCGTCGTCGGCGGTGCGGATCTCCTCCGCGACCTCGTTGATGGCGGCGATCTGGTCCAGGAACCAGGGGTCGATGCCGGTCGCCTCGTAGAGCTCCTCGACGGTGGCTCCGGCCCAGAGCGCGCGCTGGACGTCCCTGAGCCGCCCGTCGTGGGGGCGGCGGGCCGACTCGACGAGCGCGGCGGCGTCGGCGTCGGCCGCCCAGCTGAACGAGGTGCCCTTCTGCTCCAGGGACCGCAGGGCCTTCTGCAGGGCCTCGGTGAAGCACCGCCCGATGGCCATGGCCTCGCCCACGGACTTCATGTGCGTGGTGAGCGTGCCGTCGGCCCCGGGGAACTTCTCGAACGCGAACCGGGGCACCTTCACCACGACGTAGTCGAGCGTCGGCTCGAACGAGGCGGGCGTCTCGCGGGTGATGTCGTTCGGGATCTCGTCCAGCGTGTACCCGATGGCCAGCTTCGCCGCGATCTTGGCGATGGGGAAGCCGGTGGCCTTGGAGGCCAGGGCCGAGGACCGCGACACCCGCGGGTTCATCTCGATGACGATCATCCGGCCGGTGCCGGGGTGCACGGCGAACTGGATGTTGCAGCCGCCGGTGTCGACGCCGACCTCGCGGATCACCGCGATCGCGACGTCCCGCATGTTCTGGTACTCGCGGTCGGTCAGCGTCAGCGCGGGGGCGACGGTGATCGAGTCGCCGGTGTGCACGCCCATCGGGTCGAGGTTCTCGATCGAGCACACGATCACCACGTTGTCGCGGCGGTCGCGCATGACCTCCAGCTCGTACTCCTTCCAGCCGAGGATCGACTCCTCCAGGAGCACCTCGCCGGTCGGGGACGCGTCCAGCCCGGCCCCGGCGATGCGGCGCAGGTCGTCCTCGTCGTGGGCGAAGCCGGAGCCGCGCCCGCCCATCGTGAACGACGGCCGGACGACCAGGGGGTAGCCGAGCTCGCCCGCCGCCGCCAGGCAGTCCGCCATCGAGTGGCAGATGACCGACCGGGCGGACTCGGCGTTCAGGCCCTGCTCGCGGGCGACCTTGGCGACGACCTCCTTGAACCGCTCGCGGTTCTCCCCGGCCTGGATCGCGTCCACGTCGGCGCCGATCAGCTCGACCTCGTACTTGGCCAGGACGCCGCTCTCGTAGAGCGCGATGGCGGTGTTCAGGGCCGTCTGGCCGCCGAGGGTCGGCAGCAGCGCGTCCGGCCGCTCCTTGGCGATGATCTTCTCGACGACCTCCGGGGTGATCGGCTCGACGTAGGTCGCGTCGGCGAACTCGGGGTCGGTCATGATCGTGGCCGGGTTGCTGTTCACCAGCGTGACCCGCAGGCCCTCGGCCTTGAGCACCCGGCACGCCTGGGTGCCGGAGTAGTCGAACTCGCACGCCTGCCCGATGACGATCGGCCCGGAGCCGATGACGAGGACGGAGTTGAGATCTTCGCGGCGCGGCATTACTTCGACGCCTCCATCAGTTCGCAGAAACGGTCGAAGAGGCCGGAGGCGTCGTGCGGGCCGGCCGCGGCCTCCGGGTGGTACTGGACGCTGAACGCCGGGCGCTCCAGCAGCCTCAGCCCCTCGACGCACCCGTCGTTCAGGTTGACGTGGCTGACCTCGCCGGGCCCGTAGGGGGTGGCGAACGGCCCGTCGGCGGGCGCGTCCACGGCGAACCCGTGGTTGTGCGCCGACACGTCGACCTTGCCGGTCGTCCGGTCCTGGACGGGCTGGTTGATGCCCCGGTGCCCGAACCTCAGCTTGTAGGTGCCGAGGCCGAGCGCGCGGCCGAAGATCTGGTTGCCGAAGCAGATCCCGAAGAACGGCGTCCCGGTGTCGAGGACGCCCCGCAGCGCGTCCACGGCGTAGTCCGCGGCGGCCGGGTCCCCGGGGCCGTTGGAGAAGAACACGCCGTCGGGGGCGAGGGCGAGGATGTCGCCGGCCGTGCTGGTCGCCGGCAGGACGTGCACCTCGCAGCCCCGCTCGGACATCCGGTACGGCGTCATCGACTTGATGCCGAGGTCGACGGCCGCGACCGTGTAGCGCTTCTCGCCCCGCGCCGGGATGACGTAGGGCTCCCGGGTGGAGACGTCCCGGGCCAGGTCGGCGCCCTCCATCGAGGGGCTCTGCCGGACGCGCTCGACGAGGGCGTCCTCTCCGGCGAGAGCGGCGTCCGCGCCGCTGAAGATGCCGGCGCGCATCGCGCCCCGGTCGCGCAGGTGCCGCGTCAGCGCCCGCGTGCCGGGGATGGCGATGCCCACCACCCCCTGCTCGCGCAGCGCCGAGCCGAGCGAGCCCGTGGCGCGCCAGTTGGACGCCACGCGGGCGGGCTCGCGCACCACGTAGCCGGCCACCTGGATGCGGCGCGACTCGGGGTCTTCGGCGTTGACGCCGGTGTTGCCGATGTGGGGGGACGTCATCGCCACGATCTGGCGCGCGTACGAGGGGTCGGTCAGGGTCTCCTGGTAGCCGGTCATGCCGGTGTTGAAGACCATCTCGCCGAAGGTCTCGCCCTCGGCCCCGTACGCGGCCCCGCGGAACACCCTGCCGTCTTCCAGAACGAGCAGAGCAGGGTTCATTGGAGCTTCCCTTCGAGGACGGTCGGCTTGCCGCGCAGGAACGTCGCGACGACCCGTCCGGGCAGCTCCAGCCCCGCGAACGGGGTGTTGCGGCTCTTGGAGGTCATCGCCGACGGGTCGACGGCGCGGCGCGGCGCCGGGTCGTACAGCGTGATGTTGGCGGGGGAGCCGGCCTCCAGCGGACGTCCCTGTCCGGAGAGGCGGCCGATGCGGGCGGGGCGGACCGACATGCGGTCGGCGACCCCGGCCCAGTCGAGCAGACCGGTCTCGATCATGGCCTCCTGGACGACCGGCAGCGCCGTCTCCAGGCCGATCATGCCCATGGCGGCCACGGCCCACTCGGTCTCCTTGGCCTCGACCGGGTGGGGGGCGTGGTCGGTGGCGACGCAGTCGATCGTCCCGTCGGCGAGGGCGTGCCGCAGCGCGGTGACGTCGTCGGCGGTGCGCAGCGGCGGGTTGACCTTGAAGATCGGGTCGTAGGACCCGGCCTTGGCGTCGTTCAGCAGCAGGTGGTGGGGGGTGACCTCGGCGGTCACCGGGCAGCCCTTGCTCTTGGCCCAGCGGATGATCTCCACCGAGCCGGCCGTGGAGACGTGGCACACGTGCAGCCGCGACCCGACGTGCTGGGCCAGCAGCACGTCCCGGGCGATGATCGCCTCCTCGGCGACGGCGGGCCAGCCGCGCAGGCCGAGCGCCGCGGACATCTCGCCCTCGTTCATCTGGGCGCCCTCGGTGAGGCGCGGCTCCTGGGCGTGCTGGGCGACGACGCCGTCGAACGCCTTCACGTACTCCAGGGCCCGGCGCATGATGACCGCGTCCGACACGCAGTGCCCGTCGTCGGAGAAGACCCGCACCCCGGCGGCGGAGTCCGCCATCGCGCCCAGCTCGGCGAGCTGCTCGCCGGCGATGCCGCGGGTGACCGCCCCGACCGGCTGGACGTCGCAGTACCCGGCCTCGCGCCCGAGGCGCCACACCTGCTCGACCACGCCGGCCGTGTCGGCGACGGGGTCGGTGTTGGCCATCGCGTGGACGGCGGTGAACCCGCCCATCGCGGCGGCCCGCGTGCCGGACTCGACGGTCTCGGCGTCCTCGCGGCCCGGCTCGCGCAGGTGGGTGTGCAGGTCGACGAGACCGGGCAGGGCCACGAGCCCGGCGGCGTCGACGACCTCGGCGCCGGCCTCGTCCAGGCCGGTCCCGACCGCGGCGATCGCGCCGTTACGGACGAGGATGTCGGCGGTCCGGCCGCCGAGGATCCGGGCGCCCTTGATGATGTGGGTGCTCACTGGGGGACCTCCTGGCCGATGGCGGGCTCGGAGCCTCCGAGCAGCAGGTAGAGGACGGCCATGCGCGCGCTGACGCCGTTGGCGACCTGCTCGACGATCGTGGAGCGGACCGAGTCGGCGACCTCGGCGGCGATCTCGACGCCGCGGTTCATCGGCCCGGGGTGCATGACGATGGCGTGGTCGGGCAGCTCGGCCATGCGCTCGGCGTCCAGCCCGTAGCGGCGGCTGTACTCGCGCACCGTCGGGAAGTAGGCGGCGTTCATGCGCTCCTGCTGGACGCGCAGCATCATGATCACGTCGCTCTTCGGGATGACCGCGTCCAGGTCGTAGGACACCGAGCAGGGCCAGGTGTCGATCGCGACCGGCAGCAGGGTCGGCGGCGCGACCACGGTGACGTCGGCGCCGAGCGTGTCCAGCAGCAGGACGTTGGATCGTGCCACGCGGCTGTGCAGCACGTCGCCGACGATCGTGACCTTGCGGCCCTCCAGATCGCCCAGGCGCTTGCGCATCGTGAACGCGTCCAGCAGCGCCTGCGTGGGGTGCTCGTGGGTGCCGTCGCCGGCGTTGACCACGCTCCCCCGCACCCAGCCGGCCAGCCGGTGCGGCGCGCCCGAGGCGTTGTGCCGGATGACGACGCCGTCCGCGCCCATCGCCTCCAGGGTGAGCGCCGTGTCCTTCAGGCTCTCGCCCTTGGAGACGCTGGAGCCCTTGGCAGAGAAGTTGATCACATCGGCGGACAGCCGCTTGGCCGCGGCCTCGAACGAGATGCGGGTGCGGGTGGAGTCCTCGAAGAACAGGTTGACGACCGTCCGGCCGCGCAGCGTCGGCAGCTTCTTGATGGAGCGGCCCGCGATCTGCGCGAGCTCCTCGGCCGTGTCGAGGACGAGCAGCGCGTCGTCGCGGGTGAGGTCGGCGGCGGAGATCAGGTGGCGGTTCATTCGGTACCCCCCGTCGGGCCGAGCAGCACCGCGTCGCGCCCGTCGTTCTCGTCCAGCAGGACCTTCACGGTCTCGCGCATCGAGGTGGGCAGGTTCTTGCCCACGTAGTCGGCGCGGATCGGCAGCTGCCGGTGCCCGCGGTCCACCAGCACCGCCAGCTGGACGGCGCGGGGCCGGCCGAGGTCGTTCAGCGAGTCCAGCGCGGCGCGCACCGTGCGCCCGGAGAACAGCACGTCGTCGACGAGCACGACGACCCTGTCGTCGATCCCCTCGGGGGGCAGCTCCGTGCGGCCGAGGGCGCGGGCGGGCCGCATCCGCAGGTCGTCCCGGTACATGGTCACGTCGAGCGAGCCCCAGGGCACCGGGCGGCCCTCGACCTCGCGCAGGGCGCCGGCCAGCCGCTCGGCCAGCGTCACGCCCCGGGTCTGGATGCCGAGCAGCAGGACGTCGTGGCCGCCCTTGGTCCGCTCGAGGATCTCGTGTGCGATGCGGGTCAGCGCGCGCCTGATGTCGGGACCCTCCAGAACGGCCTTGGGCCGGGGGTCACCGTCCGCCACGCGCTGCTCCTGCCTGGAGGCAGCATTCACCGCCGAAACCTCCTTCCCCGCCTCACGGGACGGGCCTTAAAGGACGTCGTGTCCCCCACACGTTAGCAGCCGGCCCCGCCTGCCCCGCACCCCGGCCCGGCCCCCGTCTTCGCAGGTGAGAGGGGTCACATTACGGGGCGTCCCGGGGGCCGGGGCGCCCGCCCGCGCGGGCCGCCGCACCCCCGCCCGCACGGGCCGGCCGCGATCCGGACGGCCCGGATCGAGTCCTGCGGATTCGACCGCTTTTTTCCAATCAGCTTGACCTGGGGCCGTACCCGTTTTACCGTCACTGTCCGTAACCATCCCTGGAGACAGAGTCCTGAGGCCCCCTGGCTTCGCGAATCTGTCTCCCCCCGGTGACAGCCGGGGTTCGACGACGACGAAAGTGAGCCTGGGGGGCCGCATCATGCCGTCTGAATATGCAAAGGCTCTCGGCGCGCGCCTGCGCGCCATCCGCACCCAGCAGGGCCTGTCCCTGCACGGTGTGGAAGAGAAGTCACGCGGCCGCTGGAAGGCCGTCGTCGTGGGTTCGTACGAGCGGGGCGACCGCGCCGTCACCGTTCAGAAGCTGGCCGAGCTCGCCGATTTCTATGGCGTGCCGGTTTCCGAGTTGCTGCCCGGCGGAGCCGCGCCGAGCCCGCTCGGGCCTACACCCAAGCTCGTGATCGATCTAGAGCGGTTGCAGCAGCTTCCGAAAGACAAGGCCGGTCCTCTCGCCCGCTACGCCGCGACGATCCAGAGCCAGCGGGGCGACTACAACGGAAAGGTCCTGTCCATCCGTCAGGAGGACCTGCGATCACTCGCGGTCATCTATGACAAGTCCCCGACCGAGCTCACCGAGGAGCTGATCGGCTGGGGCGTCCTCGACCCGGAGGCGCGCCGCGCCGTCGAGTCGTTCTGAGTCACCGCACCACCTGTTCCACCGCACGACCTGCTTCACCGCACGACCTGTTTCACCGCACGACCGTGACGGGGTCCGGCACCGCGCCGGGCCCCGTTCCGCGTGCGCGCCGCCGCCCCGGGCGCGGGACGAGCAGGGCCAGCGGGAGGACGGCCGCCATGACGGCGGCGCTCACCGCGAACCCGGCGGAGAACCCGCCCTCGCCGGGGACGGCCACGACGATGACCGCGCTGACCTGCGTCCCGAGGGACGCTCCGACCGTCCGCAGCAGCGTGTTGATGCCGGTGGCCACGCCGGTCTCCCCCGGCGGGACGGCCGCGACCACCAGGGTCGCCACGGCGGCGTAGGCGAAGCCGAGGCCGATGCCCCGCGCCAGGCCGCCCACGTAGAGCTGCCACATGGCGCCGTGCTCGACCGCCACGAACGCGTAGCCGAGGCCGGTCGTCGCCGCGCCGCCGAGCAGCACCGCGCGGGAGCCGACGCGCCGGTCGAGCAGGCCCGCCGTCATGCCCGCGACGGTCATGCCGACGCTGGCGGGGAGCTGGAGCAGCGCCGCCTGCGTGGCCGTCCCGCCGAAGCCGTACCCGGTGCCCTCCGGGAGCTGGACGAGCAGGGGGAACAGCAGCCCGCCCGCCATCAGGGCGTAGCCGGACAGGAGCGAGGCGGCGTTCGCCGTCCACACCCCGCGCACCCGCATGAGGCGCAGGTCGATCAGGGGCTCGCGGACGCGGCCCTCCACCCACAGCCAGGCGCCGGCCGCCGCGAGCGCGAGCGCGAGGAGCCCGAGGACGCCGGGGGACGTCCAGCCCCAGTCCATCCCCTCGGTGAGGGCGGTGAGCGCGGCCACCAGCCAGGCGGCGAAGAGGGCGGCGCCCCACCAGTCGACCCGCGCCGCCGGGCGCGGGCCCTCGCCGCGGTGCCCGGCCGGAACGATCCACCAGGCCAGGACGACGCCGGGCACCAGCCCGACGACCGGCACCCACAGCAGCCAGCGCCAGCCGAGCAGGTCGATGATCGGCCCTGCCAGGCACCACGACACGGCGCCGCCGAGGCCGAGCATGGACGACATGAGCCCGACGGCCGGGGCCCGCCGGGCGGGCGGCAGGACGTCCCGGATGATCGTGTACGCCAGCGGGAAGACGCCGCCGCCGACGCCGGACAGGACGCGCCCGGCGAGCATGACCGGCACCGTCCCGGCCAGCGCCGCGACGAGCGTCCCGGCGGTGGCGACGGCGAGCACGGCGAGCAGCACGCGCCGCGCCCCGTACAGGTCGCCGAGCCGCCCGACCACCGGCGTGGCCACGGCCGCGGACAGCGTCATCGCCGTGAGCGCCCACGCCGCGCCCGCCGGGGTCGTGTGCAGGCCGTGCTGGATCTGCGGCAGCGCGGGCGTCACCACGGCCATCGAGAGCGAGTAGGCCATCACACCGAGGAAGGCCAGCAGGGGGACCAGCCCGCGCCCGCCCCGCCCCGTCACCGCGTCCTCCCGAAGTTCGCCCCCCTAACAATCTCATAGTGGGACGAACCACCCCGCTCCCCCCTGCGGGGATCCGGTTCGGTCACGGAAGGGAAGGCGGCCGCCTCCAGGACGGACACGATCGTTCGCATGCCCGCCCTCCACCGCCGTGCCGGACGCGGGAAGGCCGTCAGTCCGCGGGCGAGGACCAGGCGACCGGGAGGGCGGAGGGCCCGTTGATGACGTGGCCCGGCTTGCGGGTGATCTCGTCCGACGGCACCGCCAGCCGCAGGGACGGCAGCTCGCGGGTGAGCAGCGCGACGGCCGTCTCCACCTCCATGTGCCCGAGGTGGCGCCCGATGCAGTGGTGCGGGCCGTAGCCGAAGGACAGGTGCCGGTTCGGGGTGCGGCCGAAGTCCATGCGGTGCGGGTCGGTGAAGACGCGCGGGTCGCAGTTCGCGGCGTCGTGGGACGGAATGACCAGGTCTCCGGGCGCGAGCCGCTCGCCGCTCGGCAGCGTCACCTCGCGGGTGACCCGGCGCGGCAGGTCGTCCGCCGCGGTCGTGGAGAACAGGCGCTCCAGCTCGGTGACCGCGCCGGGGACGGCCTCGGGATGCGCGCTGAGGTAGCCGTAGGCGGTCTCGTGGTCCTCGTAGGGGTGGGTGAGCAGGACGTGGATCTGCGTGCCGATGCTGCTCGCCACGGTCTCCCAGCCGCCGAGCACCAGCGTCATCGGCAGCTTGACCTGGCGGTCGAACGGCAGGCCCGCGGCGCCCTCGGCGACCTGGGACAGCAGATCCTCGGACGGGTCGCGCCGCCGCTCCTCCACGAGGCCGCTGAGGTAGCCGACCATCGCCGTCTGCGCCTCGGCCGCGTCGACGCGGGTCTGGGCGCTCGTGCCGAGGAACGCGTCGCCCCAGGCGTGGAAGCGCAGCCGGTCCTCCTTGGGCAGCCCCATCATGTCGCAGATCAGGTCGAGCGAGAACGGCAGCGCGAAGGCCGTGACGAGGTCGGCGGGCTCCTCGCCCGCGAGCATCGCCGTCAGCTGCGCGGCCGCCCGCTCCTGCGCCTTGCGCCGCAGCCGCTCGGTGGCCTGCGGCGAGAACCAGTCCTTGACGGCGCCGCGGACGGCCGCGTGGTTCTCCATGTCCAGGCCCAGCATCGTCCCTTCGAGGTCGACGGCGTCGGCGTCGAGGGCCGCCTCCCGGGAGAACGCCTCCTGGTTGCGCAGCACCTGCTCGACGTCGTGGTAGCGGGTGACGAGCTTGGCCGTGGTGCCGTCGTGGCGCCGCACCTCGGCGACGCCGGTGCCGGTCTCGCGGATCTCGTGGTAGCGCGGGTTCTTGTGCAGCCCCGGCCGGTTGACGCCGTCGGCGTCGCTGTCGAGCGGATGCGGGATGCGGGCGGGTGCGGACTGCTCCGGGGCGGCGTCGAGGGCCATCCGGCGGATCCCTTCGTCGTACGGACGCGGCGGGGCTCGATGGCCGGACCGTCAACGGCAGGCCAGCCGAAACCCACGGTTCGGAATGCCTGCCAGAAGGATTTCCACGATCGTCCGCGTCACAAACCCATGATCGTCCCGTTGCCGCGCAGGGCCTCGACGCGCTCGGGGGGCAGGCCCAGGACGTCCCGGAGCACCTCGTCCGTGTGCTCGCCGAGGGTGGGCGCGGGAACCGGCGGCGGCGAGGACCCACCGAACCGCACGGGCGAGCCCGGGGCCAGGTGGAGGCCCACGCCCGGCTGGTCGAGCGGCGCCATGAGCGGCTCGTCGCGCAGTCCGGCGGCCACCTCCGCGAAGTCGCGGTAGCGGGACCACAGGACGGACGTGCGCTCCAGCCCGTCCGCGACCTGCTCGCAGGTGCGGGAGGCGAACCACGACGCGAGCACGCCTCCCAGCGCCTCGCGGTGGCCGTAGCGGTCGCCGGCGCGGCGGAAGTCGGCGCCCAGGGCGCGTTCGAGGGCTCCGACCACCTCGCCGAGGCCGGTCGCCTCGACCAGGTCGCGCCAGTGCCGGGCCGTGAGGACCGCCACCATGACCCGTCCGTCGGCCGTGGCGAAGTCGCGCCCGAAGTCGCCGAAGAGGTGGTTGCCGAGCCGCGCCCGGGGCTCGCCGAGCTGGGCCTCCGCGAGGTACCCGAGGTTCCCCGCGGTGGCCAGGGCGACGTCCCGCAACGCGACCCGGATCTGCCGGCCCTCGCCGGTGCGCAGCCGGTGCCGCTCCGCCGCCAGCAGCCCGACGGCCATGTAGAGGCCGCACGCCACGTCCCACGCGGGCAGCGCGTGGTTGACGGGGGCCTCCTGACCGGCCGGACCCGTGATCGACGGGAAGCCCGTGGCGGCGTTCACCGTGTAGTCGACGGCGTTGCCGCCCTCCCGGGTCCCCTGCAGCCGGACGTGGATCAGGTCGGGCCGCGCGGCCCTCAGCTCCTCGTAGGACAGCCCCGGCCGCGGCGGCGCGTTGGTCAGGACCGCCCCGCCGTGCGCGACGAGTCCGGCGACCAGCTCGCGGCCCTCGGGCGAGCGCAGGTCGACGGCGACCGACCGCTTGCCCTTGTTCAGCCCGGCCCAGTACAGGCTGCGGCCGGACGGCGCGAGCGGCCACCGGTCGATGTCGGGCCCGCCGCCGATCTGGTCGACGCGGATGACGTCCGCGCCGAGCTGCGCCAGGGTCATCCCGCCCAGCGGCGTCGCGACGAAGCTGGACAGCTCGATGACGCGCATCCCGTCCAGCGGCAGTAGGTCGGACATCCGGCCATGTCTACCAACCGCCCTCCGCCGTGCCGCGACCGGGGTGAGACCGCGCCGGAGGGGCCGGCTCGGGGGTTGCGGACCCTCCGGCGCGATCGGTCCGGCCGCCGGAGGGGGGACGCGGCCTCCCATGGCGGGGCGGCGCCCCCGGCCTCCGGCGGGGCCGGCCCGGGGAGGGGGACGGCCTCCGGGGTGGCTCAGCCGGCCTCGGGGACGGGCAGCGTGGGCTGCCCGTCGACGCCGAGGGTGTCCTCGACGAGGGTGACGAAGACCTCGGCGTCGTGCAGCAGCTCCTCCGCGTCGCGCGGGGTGACGGCGCGCGGCAGGCCCGCCTCGGCGGCGGCGCGCTTGTCGGCGCCGGCGGCGAAGAAGGCGGCCCACTCCCGCAGCGCGGGCTCGGCCTCGGGCAGCAGCACCCAGACGCTGCGCGGACGGCCGCGGCGATGGGTCTCCAGAGGCTCCTTGGACGCCAGGACCGCGGCGGCCGCGCGCAGCGCCGCCAGGTGGGCGCACACGTAGCGGACGGCCGGCGAGGTGGCCTCGGCCGCCTCGGCGAGGCCCATGCGGGCGGCGTGCAACTGCCCGACGGCCGTGTGCGCCGGGCGCGGCGCGGGCATCGGGCGGTGGCGTGGGCGAGGACTGGGGGACGGGACGGACTGGGCTGCGGAGTGGACTCCGCGTGCGGTCATCGTTCCGGACATCTCTGCCTCCTTCCGGGGCTCGGGCCGGCCGGGCGGAGAGCTTCCCCTCTCTCCGCCCGGCCGTCGGCCCCGCCGAAACACCGCGATCGGCGGGACGTCGCCCTGGCGCGGGCCGCGAGTCCCGCACCACATCGAACATAAGTTCGATGCGCTTCACAGTAAACCGCCCTGACGGCGATTCGTCAACGTGTTCGAACGCGTGTCGTATCCCGCAGGTCAGCGGGGTTGACAGCGGCCCGGACGCGGCGCTCGCGGGGAGGCTAGCGAGCCCGCCTGACGTGCACGGGGACGCCCGTGCCGACGAGGTCGGGGAAGTACTCGGCGATGTGCATCGGCATGCGGACGCAGCCGTGCGAGGCGGGGTGCAGGGGCACGTCCAGGGCGCCGTGGAAGGCGATGCCGCCGTTGAAGTAGATGGGGTTGTAGAGCTGCCCCAGGGGCGAGGTCTCCCAGCCGGAGGCACGGCGTCCGGTCCGGAAGTCGCCCGTGCCGGTCGTGGCGTAGCGGCAGCGCGCGACGGTGGCGCCCCGGTCCTTGGCACAGTAGTACTCCCCCGACCCTGACGACACGTGCGTGATGAGCCGCGGCCTTCCGTCCTTGTAGAGGACGAGGTACTGGCGCTTCAGATCCACGTCGACGCGGTTCCTCTCACGCTTCTTGGCAACCGGCCGAGGCTCCTTGGGGGCGTCCAGGGCCTTCCAGAACGAGGCGGAGAGCGTGCTCTTCTGCTTGAGGCGGTTCACCGCCTGGAACGCCCACACGGCCGTCTGCGTGGACGGCCCGTACCTCCCGTCGGCCTTTCCCGGGTCGTAGTGCAGTGCCTTGAGGCGCTGCTGGAGCGCCTTGACGTCGGGCCCCTTGGCACCCGGTTTCAGCTTGCGGTGCGTGGGACTCGGTTTGGGCGTCGCCGGCGCCTTCGACGGCGTCGCCTTCGTCTTCGTCCCCTCCGACGGGGCGGGAGCCGCCGCGTCGATGTCGTCGCAGCCCGTCAGGACGACGGCCGCGATCAGCAGAACCGCGCTCTTCCGCACGTCGATCGCTCTCCCTCGCATGCGCTGACCTTAAAGTTCTACCCATGCATCCGAATGCCGAAATCGTCGCGAAGGCTCTGCTCGACCTGGGCGCGACGGGAGCGATCGTCGAACTGCCCGACTCCGCGAGGACGGCGCAGGCCGCGGCGGAGCAGCTGGGCTGCGAGGTCGGCGCGATCGCCAACAGCCTGGTGTTCGACGCCGACGGGTCCCCGCTGCTGGTGATGACCAGCGGCGCGCACCGCGTCGACACGGTGAAGGTCGCGGCGCTGGTGGGCGCGGCGAAGGTGCGGCGGGCGTCGCCGGAGTTCGTCCGGGAGGCGACCGGCCAGCCGATCGGGGGCGTCGCGCCGGTCGGCCATCCGGAGCCGATCCGCACGCTGGTGGACGTCTGGCTGGACAGGCACGACGAGGTGTGGGCGGCGGGCGGGCACCCGCACACCGTCTTCCCGACGTCGTACGGCGAACTGCTGAGGATCACCGGCGGGACCCCCGCCGAGGTCGAGTGACGGCAGGCGAGGCAGGGGAAGGGGTGGAGTGATGGAACTGTGGCACAACCCGCGCTGCTCGAAGAGCCGCGCCGCCAAGACCGCGCTGGACGAGGCGGGCGTGGAGTACACCGAGCGCCGCTACCTGGACGAGCCGCCCACGGCGCGGGAGCTGGACGAGGTCCTCGCCCGCATCGGCGCCGAGCCGTGGGACGTGGCGCGGCTGAACGAGCCCGTCGCCAGGGAGCTCGGGCTCAAGGACCTCGCACGCGACCGGGCCCGCTGGATCGAGATCATGGTCGCGAACCCGGTGCTGATCCAGCGTCCGATCGTCGTGACGGACGCGAGCGCCGTCGTGGCGCGCGATGCCGAATCGGTGCGCAAGGCCCTCGACAGCCAGTGACACTGGTGTGATTCTGGGGAGTCGGGAAACGGCGCAGGGGCCGAGCACCGGAGGGGTGATGGCGACGCAGATGCGGACGGGTCCGGCGGCGCGCGACCCGCAGTTCCGGGGAATCGACCCGCCCGCGCTCAACCAGGTCATCAGGCAGCTCCAGGACGCGCAGAACGCGATCCAGGGGTGGCTGAACGGCCATCGCCCGCCGCCCGGCGTCTCCGCGGCCGGGTACCGGCAGGCCGACGAGGTGGCGCGGTGGGCCGCCGAGCAGCTCGGGATGCTGACGCGCCGGTACAACTTCGCGGTCACCCATCCCTCCCCCGGCGGAGGCATCGACATTCCGCCGGCGCCCACCCCGGCCCCGGTGCCGCGGAAGACCGGCGGCGGCCCGGCGGGGGCGCCGCGGCCGGTGAAGGCGCCGCCGCACCGGTCCCCGCCCGCGAAGGCGGCCCCGCAGCCGACCCCGCACGGCGCCGGCGACATCGGCAACTTCCCCGACCGGCCCGCCGCCGCCCGGGCCGCCAGGGCCGACGCGCTGGCCATGGCCGCGTCCGTCCAGCACGGCCGTCCCGTCCCGGACACGGTCTGGAAGCACCTGGAGGCCAACGCCGGCGACCCCGACTACACCGAGAAGCTGTACGAGCGGCTCGGCCCGGCGGCCGCCGCGGAGCTGCTGAAGGCCGCCCAGGGCGACAGGGCGCGGCTGGCGGCCGTGCGGCAGTCCCTCGGCACGTCCAGCCACCATCTGACGATGGACGTGAAGTGGCTGCGCGCCTTCCTGGCCGAGGCCGACCGCGCCGGGGTCCGTCCCGTCGCCGTCCAGGTGCTCCTGGGCGCCGACATGAGCGGCCGCACGCGCGAGGCCCTCGCCCGGCTCGACCTGCACCCGTCCACCGCCACCGCCTGAGAGGTCGCCATGGCCGCTCCACCGCCTCCCGGCAGCCTGCCCCCGCCGATCACGGGCGCCGCGTCGGCCCGGCTGTCGCCCGCCGAGCAGCCCAACCCGGAGTACCAGCAGCTCTACCAGGCGTACTCGGACGCCTACGGCAGCATCGACCGGCTCCGGCAGGCGCTGGACGGGCCCGTGAAGACCCTCGGCGGCACGGACGCGTGGCTCGGCCCGGAGGCGCGCGAGTGGGGCGGGCAGCTCGACGCCAACCGCGGCACGCTGCGGAAGGCCGCCGACCGGATCCTCTGGGACCTCTACGATCGGCTCTCCGCGACCCAGCGGACCATCGCGCGGGTCTAGTCTCTGTCGGGTGAGGGACCCGAAGCTGCGCGAGATCGACGAACGCGCCTTCCTACGCAGGCTGAGCCCCATGCTGGACGTGTACGCGGCCGCGATGGAACCGCCGAACGAGCAGCTCCCGGGCCGGCACACCATCATGGAGCGCCATTCCTCGTATCCGGGGTTCCGCGCGTTCGTGGTCGAGCGGCGCGGGGCGCTGCCCGTCATGCCGGCGCCCGTCCAGGGGTTCGCCTACGGTTTCCACGGGGCGCGCGGCCAGTGGTGGCACGACGTCGTCTACCAGGCGCTGTCGGACCGCGAGGGGCCCGAGCACGCCGACGCGTGGCTGGAGGACGCCTTCGAGGTCGCCGAACTGCACGTCCATCCGCAGGTGCAGGGCAGGGGTCTCGGCCGGGGGCTGCTCAACGCGCTGTGCGACGGGCGGCCGGAGCGGACGGTCGTGCTGTCGACGCTCGACAGGACGCCGGACACCCCGGCGCGCCACCTCTACCGTTCGGTCGGCCTGGTCGACCTGCTGGCCGACTTCGAGTTCCCGGGCGGCGGGCCCCGCTACGCGGTGATGGGCGGGCGGCTGCCCCTCGCGCCGTACCCGGCGCCGTCCAGCAGCGAGTAGACCTCGCGCGTCGCCGTCGACTTGTTGAACGTGATGAAGTGGATGCCCGGCGCGTCCTGCTCCAGCAGCTCGCCGCACAGCTCGGCGGCGTGCTCGATGCCGAGCCGGCGGACGGCCTCCGGGTCGCCCGCGACGGCCTCGAAGCGGGCCCTGACCTCGGGCGGGAACGGCGCGCCCGACAGCTGCTCGGACCGCTCGATCGTGCTGAGCTGAGTGACCGGCATGATGCCGGGCAGGATCGGCACGTCGCAGCCGGCCGCCTCGACGCGGTCGCGCAGCCGGAAGTAGTCCTCGGCGCGGAAGAACATCTGGGTGATCGCGTAGTCGGCGCCGGCGCGGCACTTGTCCACGAAGTGGCGGGTGTCGCTCTCGATGTCGCGCGAGCGCGGGTGCTTGTAGGGGAACGCGGCCACGCCGACGCAGAAGTCGCCGTAGGAGCGGATCATCCGGACCAGCTCGGCGGCGTACTCGACGCCCTCCGGGTGCTTGACCCACTCCCCCATCGGGTCGCCGGGCGGGTCGCCGCGCAGCGCCAGGACGTTGCGGACGCCGGCTGCGGCGAACCGGCCGATCAGGTTGCGCAGCTCCGCCTGGGAGTGGTTCACGGCGGTGAAGTGCGCGACCGGCGTGAGGGTGGTGTCGGTGGCGATGCGCTCGACGATGTCGACGGTCGTGTCGCGGGTGCCGCCGCCCGCGCCGTAGGTGACCGACACGAACGTCGGGTGCAGGGACTCCAGCTCGCGGATCGTACGCCACAGGTTCCGCGCGCCCTTGTCGGTCTTGGGCGGGAAGAACTCGAACGAGAACGAGCGCTCGCCCGAGGCGAGCAGTTCTCGGACGGTCGGGGGCCTGTGGGGGCGTACGGGTCGCATTCCCCAAGCCTACAGAAGCGCGCCGGAGGGGACCGGCCCGGCGGGGAAGGGCGGCCGGCCGCCGATCCGCGTGATGCTCGCCACACCCGGCATGCGTTATGTACGCATTTCCGAAGATCTTATGACATCTCACGTTCGCGATGGAGGGTGGAAAGCACCCAGGTGGATACGATCTCGGCATGTCGACCACCCGGATCCGCAAGGAGGTCGACGAGGCGCTGCTGGCCTTCGTCGACCGCCGGCGCCCCGCGCTGCGCGCCATCAGCGAGGACCTCGCACCGCTGCTGTCGGCCCTGGACGCCCTGCTCGGCGGCGGCAAGCGGCTGCGTCCCGCCTTCTGCTACTGGGGGTGGCGCGCGGCGGGCGGCGAGGACGGGCCCGGCATCGTGGCCGCCGCCGCGTCCCTGGAGCTGCTCCAGGCGAGCGCGCTGATCCACGACGACGTGATGGACTCCAGCGACACCCGGCGCGGCCAGCCGTCCGCCCACCGGCGGTTCGAGGCGCTGCACCGCGCCCAGGCGTGGCCGGGCGACGCCGAGGCCTTCGGCGGCGGCGCCGCCATCCTGCTCGGCGACCTGTGCCTGGCCTGGTCGGGCGAGATGTTCGAGACCTCCGGGCTGGACGGTGCGAGCAGGTCGCGCGGCCGGGAGGTCTACGACCTGATGCGCACCGAGGTCATGTGCGGCCAGTACCTCGACATGCTGGAGGGCGCGCGCCGCCAGGCGAACGTCGCGACGGCGCTGCGCGTGGTGGAGTACAAGAGCGCCAAGTACACGATCGAGCGCCCGCTGCACCTCGGCGCGGCCCTGGCCGGAGCCCGCCCCGACGTGGCGGCCGCGCTCACCGGCTACGGCCTGCCGCTCGGCATCGCCTTCCAGCTCCGCGACGACGTGCTCGGCGTGTTCGGCGACCCGGCCGAGACCGGCAAGCCCGCGGGCGACGACCTGCGCGAGGGCAAGCGGACCGTCCTGGTCGCGCTCGCCCTGGAACGCGCCTCCGCGAGCCAGGCCGCGGCGCTGGAGCGCCGTCTCGGCGACCCGGAGCTGGACCGTCCCGGCGTGGACGAGCTGCGCGCCGTCATCGAGGAGACCGGGGGCCTCGCCGCGTGCGAGGCCATGATCGAGCGCTACCTGCGCGAGGCGGAGCAGGCCCTGGAGACGGCCCCGATCACCGACGGCGCCCGGGAGGCGCTGGCGGAGCTCGCGGTGGCGGCCACCACGCGCAACACCTGACCCGCCCGGCTCCCGCGTCCCCCGTGACACGATCCGGCCAAGTTTTCCCGGCGCACTAGAACTTTCCCACTGATCGGTGGCAGAAATGTCGCCATGTGCGCCGACACCCCAGGAGACCGCGTCCCGCGCTTCGACCCGCTCCCGGAGGAGGAGTGGGACGACGTCGTCCGGGCCGTGACCGACACGATCGGGCCCCTGAACGTCATCACCACGCTCGCCCGGCACCCGGAGCTGTTCCGGTCGTGGATCGGGTTCGGCTCCATGCTGCTGATGAACGGGACGCTGGGCGCCCGCGACCGCGAGCTGGCGATCCTGCGCACGGCGCACCACCGGTCGTGCGCGTACGAGTGGGACCACCACCGGCGGGTCGCGCTCGACGCGGGGCTCACCGAGGAGGAGATCGCCGCGCTCCGCGAGGACCCGGACCGGCACGGCTGGAGCGACGACGACCGCATGGTCCTGGCCGCCGCGGACGAGCTGCACGAGCGCGGCACGATCAGCGACGCCGCGTGGACGGAGCTGGCCACGCGCTTCGGGGAGCGCGAGCTGATCGAGCTGGTGATGCTCATCGGCCACTACCACATGGTCGCCTTCGCCCTGAACACCCTGCGGGTCCAGAACGAGGACGGAGATCACGGCGCCCGGGGGGAAGGGGCGGGCGGATGAGGCCGGGACGCGGGCCGGCGGGGGCGCTCGCGGCCGTCTCCGCGCTGGCGCTGACGGCGGCGCCGGCGACCGTGCTCGCGGCGTCCGCGCCCGGCGAGGCGCGGGCGGCGGCGGGGCGCTGCGGCGATCCGGCCCTGCGCCCCTGGTGCGACGCCGCGCTCGCGCCCGACCGGCGCGCGGCGCTGCTGCTGCCGCGCATGACGGTCGACGAGAAGATCTCGATGCTGGCGTCGGACGATCCGTTCGGCGGGCCGCTCGGCGGCTTCTCCGAGAACGCGCACGCCGACACCGCCGACGGGATCGAGCGGCTCGGCATCCCCCCGGTCCGCATGGCCGACGGCCCGGCCGGCGTCCGGCAGGGCAGGGCGACGGCGCTGCCCGCGCCGATCGCGCTCGCGGCCGCCTTCGACCCGCGGGCGGCCCGGCTGTACGGCGGGACGGTCGCGTGGGAGGCCAGGCACCGCGGGAACGACCTGGTCTTCGGCCCGACCGTGGACGTCCTGCGCACGCCCCGCAACGGCCGGACGTTCGAGGGCTTCGGCGAAGACCCCTACCTGTCGGCGACCCTCGGCGTGCCGTGGATCCAGGGTGCCCAGGCGCAGGGCGTGATGACCTCGGTCAAGCACATGGCCGTCTACACGCAGGAGACCGACCGGCTGTCGCTCGGCATGAACGTCGACCCGCGCACGCTCCGCGAGATCTACCTGCCGCCGTTCGAGGCCGCGGTGAAGGACGCGGGCGCCGCGACGGTGATGTGCGGGTTCGGCAGGCTGAACGGCCGGTGGGCCTGCCAGGACGGCGCCGTCCTCAACGGGATCCTGCGGTCGGAGTGGGGGTTCACGGGGTTCGTCCCGTCCGACCACACCGCCGCGCAGGACGCCGCCGGCGCCGCCGAAGGCGGGCTGGACATGGAGCTGCCCTTCGGCATGAAGTACAACGCCTTCCTGCTGAAGGCCGCCCTCGCCCAGAAGAAGGTCTCGCCGGCCGCCGTCGACGCGCACGTGCGCAACATCCTGCGGACGATGTTCAGGTTCGGGGTGTTCGACCGGCAGGCCTACCCCAACGACCTCAGCCGCGCCGACCGGACGGCGAGCCGCGACGCCGCCCGGGTCATCGAGGAGGGCGGGATCACGCTGCTGAAGAACGACGGCGTCCTCCCGCTCCGGGCCCCGAGGTCGATCGCGCTGATCGGGCGGGCCGCCCGGCAGAGCCCGAGCGGCTTCGGCTCGGCGAAGGTCGTCCCGTTCGCGACCGTGAGCGCGCAGGACGGCCTCTCCCGCCGCGCGGGCTCCGGAACCCAGGTGACGTACCACGACGGCGACGACCACGCGGGCGCCGCCGCCACGGCCCGCGCCGCCGACCTCGCCATCGTGTTCGCGACCGACAGCCAGGGCGAGTTCTTCGACAAGTCGTGCCTGACGCTGCGCTGCGGCGAGCCGCTCAGAGGCGATCAGGACGGGCTGATCTCCGAGGTCGCCAAGGCCAACCCCAACACGGTCGTCGTGCTGAACACGGGCGGACCCGTGCTGACGCCCTGGGCCGGGCAGGTGAGGGGCATTCTCGAAGCCTGGTACCCCGGCCAGGAGGGAGGGGACGCCCTGGCGCGCGTCCTGTACGGGGACGTGGATCCCGGCGGACGGCTTCCGGTGACGTTCCCCGTCGACGAGAACGACGCGCCCGCGTCCGGGAACCCGGTGCAGTACCCCGGCCTCAACGGGAGCACCACGTTCTCCGAAGGGGTCATGGTCGGCTACCGGCATTACGACGCGAAGGGCATCGCGCCCCGTTTCCCGTTCGGGCACGGCCTGTCCTACACCACGTTCGCCTACAGCGGACTGGTCGCGACCAGCAAGTCCGTGCGGGTGACGGTCACCAACACCGGGCGCCGCGCCGGCGTGGCCGTGCCGCAGCTGTACATCGGCATGCCGTCGCCGGGCGCGGAGGTCCCGCAACCGCCCAGGCAGCTCAAGGGATACGCCAAGGTCGCCCTCGCTCCCGGGCGGAGCGCGAAGGTGACGTTCCCGCTGTCGTCGCGCTCCTTCGCCTACTGGAACCAGAAGGCGAAGGCCTGGAAGGTCGCCGACGGCTGCTACAAGATCATGGTGGGCGAGTCGTCCCGGCGGATCGCCGGCTCCACCGCGCTCGGGACGTGCCGCTGACGGCGAAGATCGCAGTTCCCCTGCCCCTCGTCCCGATTACACGGTACAAAGGGGGAGATCTTCGTCCGCCCCCGCCGAGTCGGAGTCCTCAGTGCCGCACGACACCTCCCGCGGGAGGACGGATCCCCATCCCCCGCGTTCCTCCTCGAACCGCCCCGCCCGCGCCGCCCGCGCCGGGCAGCCCCACGGCGCCCACGCCGGCCGCCCGGCCAAGCCGCACCCCGGGCCGGGCCGCGTCCCGGCCCGTCCCGCGCACGGCCGCGACCACCGGTCCGGCGCCCCGCTCGGCCCCGACGACCCGCGCGGCCTCGGCGGCTACACGCTGGTCGGGCGGCTCGGCGAGGGCGGCCAGGGCGTCGTCTACCTCGGCCGCGACGGCGACGGGGAGCTCGTCACCGTCAAGCTGCTGCGCGGCGGCGTGGCGGCCGGGCAGCGGGCGCGCAGCCGCTTCGCCAAGGAGGCGGACGCGGCCCTGCGGGTGTCCGGGCGGCACACCGCGCGCGTCCTGGACGCCGACATGACCGGCGACCGCCCCTACATCGTCAGCGAGTTCGTCGAGGGGCCCTCGCTCCAGCACGTCGTCGCCGACCGCGGCCCGCTCTCCGCGCCGCGGCTCCGCAAGCTCGCGCTGCGCACCGCCGCCGCGCTGGCGGCGATCCACCGCGCCGGGATCGTGCACCGCGACTTCAAGCCCGGCAACGTGCTGCTCGGCCCGGACGGCGCCAAGGTCATCGACTTCGGCATCGCCCGCACCGCCGACGCGACCCCGCTGACCACCGGCCCGGTCGGGACGCCCGCCTACATGGCGCCCGAGCAGATCGAGGACGAGCCGGTCGGGCCGCCCGCCGACGTGTTCGCGTGGGGCGCCTCGATGGTGTTCGCCGCGACGGGGCGCCCGCCGTTCGGCACGGGGCCGAGCGCGGCCGTCATGCGGCGCGTGACGTCGCGCAAGCCCGACCTCGGCGACATGGAGGGCCCGCTGCGCGACCTCGCGGCCCGCTGCCTGGACAAGAACCCCGCCGCGCGCCCGACCGCGTCGCAGATCGTCCGGGCGCTGCGCGAGGGCCAGGCCCCGGCGCCGAAGCCGCGCCCGACGCGGATCCCGCGCTACCGGTGGCGGATGATGGTCGCGCTCGGCGGCGTCGTGGCCGCCGGGTTCCTCCTCGGCGTCCTCACCTGACCCGCACCGCCGCTCACCAGTGCGGCGGGCGGTCCTCCAGCAGGCGCGCGTCGTCGTCGCCGGCGCGCCACTCGCCCCACCCGGTGTCGGTGTCGTCGGACGTCTGGTCCGGCAGGACGTCGAGGTCGTCGTCGAGGTCGACCACGCGGTCGTCGTCGGGTCCCACGTTCATGGTCTCCATTGTCGGCGACGGGACGGCGGACCGCACCGTGATCCGCGTCAAACCGCGCCGAGCGGCCGGGCCGCCAGGCGCCGCGCGAACCGCGCGGCGGCGGCGCCCGGGTCGTCGGCCTCGGTGATCGCCCGGACCACCACGACGCGTTCCGCGCCCGCCGCGAGGACCTCGTCCAGGTTGCCGAGGTCGATGCCGCCGATCGCGAACCACGGCCGCGCGACGCGCTGCGCCGCGACGTACTCCAGCAGCTTCGGGCCGGGGGCGGCCCGGCCGGGCTTGGTCGGCGTGGGCCACACCGGGCCCGCGCAGAAGTAGTCGGCGCCGGGCTCGGCGGCCGCCGCCGACGCCTGCTCGCCCGAGTGCGTCGACCGGCCGATCAGCATGTCGCCGCCCACGATCGCGCGGGCGGCGGGCACCGGCAGGTCGTCCTGGCCGAGGTGCAGCACGTCGGCGCCGACCGCGTGCGCGATGTCGGCCCGGTCGTTGACGGCCAGCAGCGCCCCGTGCCGCTCGCACGCCGCCCGGAACACCTCCAGGTAGGCGGTCTCCTGGCGGGCCTCCAGGCCCTTCTGGCGGAGCTGGACGATGTCGACTCCGCCCGCGAGCACGGCGTCGAGGAAGGCCGGCAGGTCTCCCTGGCGCTCCCGCGCGTCCGTGCAGAGGTAGAGGCGGGCGCGGCTCAGCCGGGCGCGCAGCGCGACGGCGCGCTCGGTGGGGAGGTGCCTGGACACGGCCGGGGAACGTCCTTTCCACAGATGATCACGAAATCGCGCGCGCGGTCACCCGCCGCGCGCGACCCCGCGATCGTGTCACGTGCGTCTCACGCCGCCGGCGGCGGCCTAGAAGGCGAGCGCCTGGGCGCGGCGGCGGACCTCGGTCCCCCGGTTCTCGGTGAGCGCGTCCACGGGCGTTCCCGGCAGCGTGTCGTCGGCCGTGAACAGCCACCGGATGGTCTCGGCGTCGTCGAAGCCGGCGTCCGACAGGAGCGTCAGCGTGCCGGGCAGTCCCTTGATGACCTGGCCGTCCTTGATGAAGGCCGCGGGCACCATCGGCTCCCCGCCCCGGCGCACCGCGAGGATGCGGTGCTCGTGGATGAGCTGCTTGATCCGGTTGGGCTTGATCCCGAGCCTGTCGGCGGTCTCCCGGAGGGTGAGCCACTCGCCGGCCAGGGCGTCGGTGCGGGGGTCCAGTGCGCTGTCAACGGTTGCGTGCATCTGCGTCACGCCCCCTTGCTACCACGCCTTCGGAAGACTCAAACCCGCTGCGCAGCCGTTACGTCCCCTCTGATCGCTCTGCGCGAACAGCCTGCCGCACGGGGACGTCCGGGTCGGCGATCGCCTCCGGATCCACCGGCGTCCCCGCGGCGATCACGCGCCTCGCCTGTACCAGGTCGCGGGGCCGGCCGACGGTGAGGATCGCGTCGAGGCGGTCTCCGGTCAGCCACGCCACCGCCCACCTGGGATCGGACGGGTCGCCCCTGCGCACGAGCCGCTCGGACGCGGAGTGGTCGCCCGCGTACTGGACCATGCGCCCGAACTGCTCCGACCAGAAGTACGGGGCGGCGTCGTACACGGCGTCCTGCCCGAGGAGAGCCGCGGCGGCGACCTCGGGGGCGTTCAGCGCGGCGTCCCAGTGCTCGACGAGCAGCCTGCGCCCGTAGCGGTGCGACCACCAGGCGGCGCAGTCGCCGACCGCCACGACGTCGGGCCGCAGCGCGCCCGGGATCTCCTCTCCCATGTAGGTCCGGAAGGAGCCGTCGGTGACGACCCCGCGCTCCAGCAGCAGCCCGGAGCCCTCCAGCCACGACAGGACGGGCCGGACCCCGACGCCGACGACCACCTCGTCGGCGTCGACGCGGCCGCCCCCGGCGAGGACGAGGCCGCCGTCGCGCACCTCCGCGACCTTCACCCCGGTCCGCAGCTCGACGCCGGCCTCGGCGTACCAGGGGGCGGTGAGCGCGCCGACCTCGGGCCCGATCGCGCCCGCCAGCGGGGTGTCGGCCGCCTCCACGACGGTGACCGCGCAGCCCCGGCGGGCCGCGGCGGTCGCGACCTCGGCGCCGATCCAGCCCGCGCCGACGATCACGATCCGGGCGCCCGCGGTGAGCCGGGCGCGCAGGTCGCGGGCCTCGTCGATGGTGCGCAGCACGTGCTGCCGCCCCTCCCCGGGCAGCGTGATCGGAGCGGCGCCGGTCGCGATCACCAGCCCGTCGAAGGGCAGGTCGCCCGCCGTGGACGCCACCGTTCCGCCGCGTCCGGGCCCGTCCAGCCGCAGGCCGGTGGCGCGCTCGCCGAGCAGCAGCTCGCAGCGCAGCGCGTCCCAGTCGGCGTCGACGGTCGTGTCGTCGGACTCGCCCGCGAGGACGGCCTTCGACAGCGGCGGCCGGTCGTAGGGCCGGTGCCGCTCCGCCGACACGAGGGTCAGCGCGCCCTCGTACCCCTTGCTCCGCAGGGCCTCCACGGCGCGCACGCCGGCCAGCCCGCCACCCACGACGATGACCCTCTCCATGAAGGTCACCCTAACGGGCGGCGTTCCGCGGATGGACAGGTGTCCAGGCAGTTGCCCGGTTCGCCGAGGTCGTAAGGTGGGGGCAGCGGAACGGCACAGCAGAACAGCACAGAGCGCGGGAGTCCGGTGCGACCGGGCTGAGAGGGCGGCTGAACGGGCCGCCGACCGCCACGACCTGATCCGGATCATGCCGGCGAAGGGAGCGCGCATGCAGATCGTCATCATCGGCGCCGGGGTGATCGGCCTCGCCACCGCCTGGCGCACCGCCGCCGGCGGCGCCGCCGTCACCCTCGTCGACCCCGCGCCCGCCTCCGGGGCCTCCTCCGTGGCGGCGGGCATGCTCACCCCGGTCAGCGAGCTGAGCTACGGCGAGGAGCCGCTGCTGCGGCTCGGCCTCGCCTCCCGCGACCGGTACGGCGCGTTCGTCGCCGAGCTGGAGGAGCTGACCGGCCTGGAGACCGGCTACCGCACCGAAGGGATCATCGAGGTCGCGTTCGACTCCGACGACCTGCGGCACCTGGACGACCTGCGCCGGTTCCAGGAGAGCCTGGGCATCCCCGCCGAGGCGCTCACCGGCCGCGAGTGCCGGCGGCTGGAGCCGATGCTCGCGCCCGGCGTGCGCGGCGGCCTGCTCGCCCCCGAGGACGGCTCGGTCGACCCCCGCAGGCTCGCCCCGGCGCTGCTGGCGGCGTGCGAGCGGCTGGGCGTCCGGCTCGTCCGGCGGCGGGCCGAACGGGTCGTCGTCGAGAACGACGCCGCCGCCGGCGTGGGGCTGGACGACGGCACCGTGATCCCCGCGGACCGGGTGCTGCTGGCCGCCGGGCCGTGGTCGGGCGACCTCGGCGGCCTGCCTCCCGGGACCGTTCCACCCGTCCGCCCGGTCAAGGGCCAGGTGCTCCGGCTGCGCACCCGCGCGCCGTTCCTGCGGCGGCCGACCCGCGGCCTCGTCCGGGGATCGTCGGTCTACCTGGTGCCGCGCGCCGACGGAGAGATCGTCGTCGGCGCCACGCAGGAGGAGCTGGGCTTCGACACGCGGGTCACCGCCGGCGGGCTGTGGGAGCTGCTGCGCGACGCCCGCGAGCTGCTCCCCGGCATCACCGAGCTGGAGTTCGCGGAGGTCACCGCCGGGCTGCGGCCCGGCTCGCCCGACAACGCGCCCGTGATGGGGCCGACCGCGCTGCCCGGCCTGCTGGTGGGCACCGGGCACTTCCGCAACGGCATCCTGCTCACGCCCGTGAGCGCCGACATCCTGTCCGCGATGCTGCTGGACGGGCCCGTCCCCGAGGTCGCCGGGCCGTTCGCCCCCGACCGCTTCTCCCCCGAGGTGAGCGCATGAAGGTGATCGTCAACGGTGAGCCGCGCGAGCTGCCCGACGGCGCGAGCGTGGCCGAGGTCGTCGCGTCCGTCACCGCGGCCGCGACGGGCGTCGCCGCGGCGCTGAACGACGAGGTCGTCCGGCGCGCGGAGTGGGCGGCCACGCCCCTGCGGGACGCCGACCGCGTCGAAGTGCTGACCGCCGTCCAGGGAGGATGAGGATGAACGACACCGACGGGCTGGTCATCGCGGGCGAGGAGCTGGGCTCGCGGCTGATCATGGGGACGGGCGGGGCGCCGAGCATGGCGGTGCTGCGCGAGGCGCTGACCGCGTCCGGGACGGAGCTCACCACGGTCGCGATGCGCAGGGTGGACCCGTCCGCGCGCGGCTCGGTGCTGGAAGTGCTGACCGAGTGCGGCATCCGGGTGCTGCCCAACACCGCGGGCTGCTTCACCGCGGGCGAGGCCGTCCTGACGGCCAAGCTCGCCCGGGAGGCGCTCGGGACGAACTGGGTCAAGCTGGAGGTGATCGCCGACGAGCGCACGCTGCTGCCCGACCCGATCGAACTGGTCGAGGCCGCCGAGCAACTCGTCGACGACGGCTTCGTCGTCCTGCCCTACACCAGCGACGACCCGGTCCTCGCGCACCGGCTGGAGCAGATCGGCTGCGCGGCCGTGATGCCGCTCGGCTCGCCGATCGGGTCGGGGCTCGGCATCCGCAACCCGCACAACATCGAGCTGATCGTGGAGCGCGCGACCGTCCCGGTGATCCTGGACGCGGGGCTCGGCACGGCGTCGGACGCGGCCCTGGCCATGGAGCTCGGCTGCGACGCCGTGCTCCTCGCGACTGCCGTCACCCGTGCGCAGTCCCCGGCGCGGATGGCCGCCGCGATGCGGCACGCGGTCGAGGGCGGGCGGCTCGCGCGGCTCGCCGGGCGCATCCCCAAGCGCCGCTACGCCCAGGCGTCCTCCCCGTTCGACGGGCTCGCGACTTCGTAGCGAAGCTAAAGCCACACATGTAGAAATACTCGCTGGACCTGCACATTCGCGCGCCACCAGACTGGACACACCGGGGCGCAACCGCACACATCGCTTCGGTGTCGATGGAAGCGTCCCCTCCCTAAGGTGCGTGACATGCAGCAGAACAGCGGTGCACGCGCGAACAAGCTCGCGGTGGCGGCGGCGACGGTCACGGTGGTCTTCTGGGCCTCGGCCTTCGTCGCCATCCGCAGCGCGGGCGACGAGTACAGCCCCGGCGCCCTCGCCCTCGGCCGCCTCCTGTCCGGGACGGTCGTGCTGGGAGTGATCTGGCTCGTCCGGCGCGAGGGCCTGCCGCCCAAGGCCGCCTGGCCCGGCATCGTCACCGCCGGCCTCCTGTGGTTCGGCGCCTACATGGTCGTCCTGAACTGGGGCGAGCAGCTGGTGGACGCCGGCACCGCCGCCCTCGTCGTCAACATCGGGCCGATCCTCATCGCGCTCCTCGGCGGCTGGCTGCTGAAGGAGGGCCTGTCGTCCCGGCTGCTGCTCGGCATGGCCGTGTCGTTCACCGGCGCCGCCGTCGTCGGGCTGTCGATGTCCGGCGACGGCCGCGCGTCCGTCGGCGGGGTGCTGCTCTGCCTGGCCGCCGCCGTCACCTACGCGGCGGGCGTCGTCGCCCAGAAGCCCGCGCTGAGGCACGCGTCGGCGCTGCAGTTCACCACGTTCGCCTGCGCGATCGGCGCGCTCGCCTGCCTGCCGTTCTCCGGGCAGCTCGTCTCGCAGGCCGCGCACGCCCCCGCGGGCGCCACCCTCAACATGGTCTACCTGGGCGTCTTCCCGACCGCGGTCGCCTTCACGACCTGGGGATACGCCCTCGCCCGCACGACCGCCGGGAAGATGGGCGCCACCACCTACGCCGCGCCCGCCCTGGTGGTGCTGATGTCGTGGCTGTTCCTCGACGAGGTCCCCGGCCCGGTCACCCTCGGCGGCGGCCTGCTGTGCCTCGCCGGCGTGGCCGTCTCCCGCAGCACGCGGTCGCTGCGCCGCCGCGTCCCGCCCGTCACACCGGAACCGGGCGCCCCGGGGGCGTCACCCTCCGGGCTCATCGATGCTCATACTCGCGACGGATGAGATCCACGCGGATTCGCCCGTAAACTCGCACCGATGGACGCGACGGTTGCTGATCCACTCGTCGGGCGGGTGCTCGACGGGCGGTACCGCATTGAGTCCCGTATCGCGCGCGGCGGCATGGCCACGGTCTACCTCGCGCGCGACCTCAGGCTCGACCGGGTCATCGCGATCAAGGTGATGCACGCCGGACTCGCCTCGGACGAGGACTTCGTCGCCCGCTTCATCGGCGAGGCCAAGGCCGCCGCGGCGCTGTCCCACCCGAACGTCGTCGCCGTCTACGACCAGCGCACCGACGGCGAGCACGTCTTCCTGGTGATGGAATACGTCGCCGGCCGCACCCTGCGCGACGCGCTGAACTCCCTCGGGAGGCTCGGCCCCCGCGCCGCCCTGGAGATCATGCAGCCGGTGCTGGCCGCGCTCGGCGCCGCGCACCGGGCCGGGCTCGTGCACCGCGACGTCAAGCCCGAGAACGTGCTGATCACCGAGGACGGCCAGGTCAAGGTCGCCGACTTCGGCCTCGCGCGGGCCGAGACCGCCAGCAAGATGACCAAGACCGGCATGATCATCGGAACGGTCGGCTACCTGGCGCCCGAGCAGGTGCTGTCCGGCAACGCCGACTTCCGCTCCGACGTCTACGCCGCCGGGATCATGCTGTTCGAGCTGATGACCGGGCGGCTGCCGCACCAGGGCGACACCCCCCTCGCCGTGGCCTACAAGCACGTGAACGAGACGGTGCCGCCGCCCTCCAGCGTCGTCCCCGGCATCCCCCCGCGGGTGGACGCCCTGGTCACCGACGCCACGAGCCACGACCCGGCGCGCCGCCCGCAGGACGCGAACCAGTACCTGGCCGAGGTCGCCGAGGTGTTCGGCGGCCTCCCCCGCGATTTCGACCGCCGCGTCGAGGAGGCGTCCCGCAACGCGACGAGCGTCCTGGAGGCCCCGCCCGCCCACGGCCGCACCGCCGTCATGGACGCCGAGACCCTGGCCCCCCGGCACGACGTCCGCCCCACGAGGACCGACCGCGCCCTCGGCGCGCTGACCGGCCGCTACGTCCTGATCGCCATCGGCCTGGTCGCGGCGGTCATCCTCGGCTGGGCCGTGTGGTACCAGACGTCCGGCCAGTACGAGCACGTCCCCTCCTCGATCATCGGGATGAAGGTCGCCGAGGCCCGCGACCAGCTGGAGTCCGACGGCATGGACGTGCGCACCGCCAAGGCGGTCTACAGCGACCGCGTCCACAAGGGCGGCGTCGCCAAGTCCGACCCGCCCGCCGGGGCCCGCGTCGCCAAGGGCCAGACGGTCACCCTCACCCCGTCCCGGGGCATCACGCCCCGCGAGGTCCCCGACGTCGGAGGCAAGTCCCTCGCCGACGCCAAGAAGACCCTGGAGGACAAGGGCTTCACCGTCGGCCGGACGAGCAGCACCCCCTCGCAGACCGTCTCCAAGGGCGACGTCATCAGCACCGACCCGGACGCCGGCGAGAAGCAGTCCCCCGACGTGCCCGTCTCCATCGTCGTCTCCACGGGCATGTCGATGCCCGGCCTCCTCGGCCAGAACGGCGACTCCGCCGCCAACCAGCTGCGCTCCATGGGCCTGGACGTCACCGTCCAGAAGAAGCAGGTGAACGGCAAGGACCCCGACACGGTGGTCAGCCAGGACCCGTCCGAGGGCACCGGCGTCTCCCGCGGCGACAAGGTCACCATCGTCGTCAACAAGCGCGACTGCATCGTCGACGCGGGCCCGTTCCAGTTCGGCTGCGACGACGGCGACGGCAACCAGAACGTCCCCGTCCCCGACCTGACCGGCCGCCGGGTCAACGAGGCCAAGAAGGCGCTGGAGGACTCCGGCTTCCAGGTCAACGTGACGGGCTTCGGCGGCAACGTCGTCCGCTTCCAGTCGCCCAGCAGCGGCGAGGCCCCGCGCGGCTCCACCGTCACGATCGTCCGGGGCCCCTGACCGGCTAGTCTGAACGGGCCATGACCTCACCCATCAGCCCCGTCGGGGCCCACGTTCCCGTGTCCGGCGGCCTCGCCACCGGCGGCCTGAAGTACGCCGCCGAGATCGGCGCCGAGGCGGTCCAGGTCTTCGTCTCCAACCCTCGCGGCTGGGCCCTCCCCGAGGGCAAGCCCGCCGAGGACGCCAGGCTCCGGGACGAGGGCATCCCCGTCTACGTCCACACCCCGTACCTGGTCAACCTCGGCTCCCCCACCCCGGAGACGCTCGAGAAGTCGCTCGCGGCCGTCCGCCACTCCCTGACCCGGGGCCGCGCCATCGGCGCCCGCGGCGTCGTGGTCCACACCGGCTCCGCCGTCACCCGGACCTACGACGAGGCCATGGCCCAGGTCCGCGAGCACGTCCTCCCGCTCCTCGACGAGATCCCCGAGGACGGCCCCGACCTGCTCCTGGAGCCCATGGCGGGCCAGAACAACATGCTCTGCGCCAAGGTCCAGGAACTGGCCCCGTTCTTCGAGCGCCTCGACCACCACCCGAAGCTCGGCGTCTGCTTCGACACCTGCCACGCCTTCGCCGCCGGCCACGACCTGGCGGCCCCGGGCGGCGCCAAGGACACCCTCGACGCCCTGGTCGCCGCAGTGGGCGAGGGCCGCCTGAAGCTGGTCCACGCCAACGACTCCAAGGACGCCTGCGCCTCGGCCAAGGACCGCCACGAGAACATCGGCGCCGGCCGGATAGGCGAGTCCCCCTTCGCCGACCTCTTCCGCCACCCCGCCACGGCCGGCGTCCCCTTCATCATCGAGACCCCAGGCCGAGCCCCCGCCCCCCACGCAGAAGACATCAAAACCCTGAAGCGCCTAAGAGACGCCCCCTGACGTCACGCGCTCCGTCGCCATAAGGGCCCACGGACGCCGGTGCCGGGGCGCGATCGCGTCCAAAGGACGTTTCGAGCCTGCAAGAAACTGACACGTAGCGAGCCGCTAGGCGAGCCCTCACGCCGACCCGCACCCGCTACTGCGACAACCTCAGCCACCACAGCAACCCCGCGACAACCTGACGGTCGCGATCGCGTCCGAAGGCAGATTCAAGCGAAGCAAGAATCTGATCGCGCAGCGAGCCGCCAGGCGAGCCGGAGCGATGCCAGCGATCGCAAGCTTTTATCGACGATGGAGGGCCGCCAGGCCCGAAGGAGGAGAAAAAAGCAATAAAAAACGACTCGGGCGTCGCTGAACAACCCCCCGACTGTTCAGCGACGCCCGAGCCACAGGTCGCGGGATCCCACCCCCCCGGTACGGGATCCTGCGACTCACGATCCGGCGTGTGTCGCCGGATCTCCGGATTTGCTCTTGTGGGAGGGTTCGCGGCCGGGGGCCGCCCGCCCCTCCTCGGGCGGTGTGACGTGTGGTGCCACTGAGAACATTAGAGGGGGTTCGCCACCTGTGGACAGCGGGACGACGCGCCTCTCGATGAACGGTGTGTAGTCATAGTTGTACGGAGCGTAGTCGTCGGATGAGCGGTCCGTGGAGCGGGACGAGCGGTCCGGGGCGGGGGCGCGGCGGGCCGCGCGGCGCCGTAAGCGGTTCATAACGGGGCTCAACGGGCGAACACGTCCTCGGGGAGGTGCAGTTTCGTCAGGGCGCGGTCGGCGCGGCGGGGGACGCGGCGGCGGGTCAGGAGCGAGACCGCGACCATGACGGCGAACGCGGCGGGGGCGATGAGGGCCGCGGGTTCGGCCACGGCGGCGGCGGGCCAGCCCGTCAGGGGGAGCTCGTACAGGTGCAGGACGCCGGAGGCGACGGCGAGGCCGGTGCCGACGATGAGGCCGGCGGCGGCGCCGGCCGCGGTCAGGCCGCGCCACCAGATGGCGAGCAGCAGGAGCGGGCACAGGGAGCACGCCGAGACGCAGAGGGCCAGGGCGACGAGGCCGGCGGCGCTCTGCGTGCCGATCCTCGGGAGTAGGGCGAGCGGGACGAGGAGCGCGAACACGGTGGCGATGCGGAAGGACGCGACGCCGCTGCGGCGAGCGCACTGCGTGACCGTGCCGGCGATGGTGACGACGAGGCCGCAGGAGGTGGAGATGAACGCGGCGAAGGCGCCGAGGGTGATGAGACCGGTGAGGAGCGCGCCGGCCGGTCCGGGGATGCGCTGGGGCAGCAGCAGGACGGTGGCGTCGGTGTCGCCGGTCATCAGCAGTTCGGGCGCGTAGAGGCGCCCCATGGACGCGTAGACGGTCGGGAAGACGTAGAAGAGCGCGAGGAGCACGGGGACCAGGGCGGCGGTTCGGCGGGCGGTGCTTCCGCTCGGGTTGGTGTAGAAGCGGATGAGGACGTGGGGCAGCCCCATGGTGCCGAGCAGGATGCCCAGGAGCGCCGAGTACGTGCGGTAGAAGCCGTGCTCCTCTCCGCGGCCGAAGGGCGTGGCCCAGGTCTCGCCGCTCTGGACGGGCAGGCGTTCGGCATGGGGCACCGGCGCCCCGGCCGGGAAGACCACCTCGGCGGCGGGGCCGATGGTGTGCCGGCCCGCGGCGAGGGTCATCGCCCCGCCGCCGTGGCGGACGCCGTCCACGGGTCCCCGGGCGGTGACGAGGACGGCGGCGGGCGCGGTGACCGCGACCTCGGTGCTCACGTGGACCCGGGTGGTGTGCGCGAACCGCGCGGGCCCGCCGCCGACGGGGTCGGGGCGGCCGTCCATCTGCCACATGACCAGCAGCGCCGCGGCGGGCACGGCGAAGGCGACCAGTTTCACCCAGAACTGGAGGCTCTGGACGGCGGTGATGCTGCACATCCCCCCGGAGGCGACGAGCAGCAGGGTGACCGCGACCACGACGGCCCAGCCCGCCCACACCGGGGCGCCGGTCATCACGCGCAGGGTCACGCCGGCGCCCTGGAACTGCGGCAGCAGGTAGAACCAGCCGATGAAGCAGACGCAGCAGGTGACGATGCGCCGCACGGCCGGGGAGCCGAGCCGCCACTCGGCGAAGTCGGAGACGGTGTAGGCGCCGGAGCGGCGCAGCGGGGCGGTGACGAACGCCAGGAGCAGGACGTGCCCGGCGGTCGCCGCGACCGGCAGCCACAGCATGTCGGCGCCGTAGGCGAGCACCAGCCCGGCGGTGCCGAGGAACGCGGCGGCGGAGAGGTACTCGCCGCTGATCGCCGAGGCGTTCCGCCAGGGGGTGACGCCCCGGGAGGCGACCAGGAGGTCGGAGGCGGTGCAGGCGGAGCGGCGGTCGCAGGCGCCGAACGCGGCGGTCGCCACCAGCAGCGCCAGGAGCGCCGCCGCCACCGCCACGGCGGTCATCGCCTCTCCGCCGGTCTCGTGAGGTCGCGTTCGGCGCGCTCGGCGCGGCCGAGCTGGCGGAACGACGCGGCGACCCAGACCGGCTGGATGCCGAAGGCCAGGACGAGCCAGGGCAGCGGGACGCCGTGCACGCGGGCCTGCGCCACCGCCGGGACGATCGCCATCAGCGCCGGGAGCACCGTCACCACGGTCATGACGAGCGCGCCGGTGCCGAGGGCGGTGCGCAGCTGGGCGCGGATGAGCCGGCGGGTCTCGGCGGGTCCGATCGGGGGACCGCAGACGAGCGGGGGCGGGTCGGTATCGGGCGGGTCGGGATCGGCCGGGCCCGGCGCGGGCGCCGCGGCCTCGGCGGTCTGGGCCGCGCCCGGCGTCGCGCCGCCCGGCAGCGCACCGGTCGGCAGCCCGCGGGGGCGGACGGCCGCCGCGCCCGCCGTCGCGTCGCGGCGTTCATCGGTCATCGCGGGCCTCCCCCGGGCTCTCCGGCGCCCTCGTCCGGCTGGTGGAACTTGCGGACGAGCAGGTCCCGGACCTCGCGGGTGTGGCGGCGGCTGACCTGCAGCAGCTCGTCCCCGATCTGGACGGCGGCCCGGCCGCCGTCGAAGCGCAGCTCGGTGATGTGCGCGGCCGCGACGAGGGTGCTGCGGTGGATCCGGATGAACCCCGCGCCCTCCCACCGCTTGGAGAGCGCCGACAGCGGCATGCGGACCAGGTAGCCGCCGTCGGCGGTGTGCAGCCGCACGTAGTCGCCCTTCGCCTCGACGTGGGTCACGGCCCGGCGGGACACCAGCCGCGTCCGCCCGCCGAGCTCGACGGGGATCATCTCGTCGTCGGGGTCGGGGGAGGTCTCCCCGGCGGGCGGCGACGGCCGGCGCACGGCCGCCGCCACGCGCCGGACGGACTCGGCCAGCCGCTCCGGCCGGACGGGCTTCAGCAGGTAGTCGAGCGCGCCGAGCTCGTAGGCGGTCACGGCGCAGTCGTCGTGCGCGGTCACGAACACCACGTGCGGGGGCGCGGCGAACCCGGTCAGCAGCCGGGTGAAGTCGAGCCCGTCGAGGCCCGGCATGCGGATGTCGAGGAACACGGCGTCGAGGCGCTCGCCCTCGACGAGCATCCGGCTCAGGTCGCGGAGCGCGGCCGAGGCGTCCGCGGCCCCGGTGACCCGCCCGATCCGCGGGTCCTTGCTGAGCAGGTAGGTCAGCTCCTCCAGGGCCGGGCGTTCATCGTCGACGGCGAGGACGTGCAGCATGAGGGCGACTTTGCCGCGATTACCGTCTGTCCGCAATCGGTTCCGAAAAGTGAGTGGCGTGTCGCCCGGATCGCCCCTCAGTCGGGAAAGACGCCCGGACGGTACTTCGGGACGCGCAATTTGACCTTGGTTCCGGCGCCGAGCGCTGTCTCGACGGTGAGGCCGTACTCGTCCCCGTAGACCTGGCGCATGCGCGCGTCGACGTTCGCGAGGCCGATGCCGGGCCCGCTCTCCGGCCGGTCGTGGGTGGCGACGCTCCCCCAGCCGGTGGGCCCGGGCCGGCCGAGGGGCGCCGAGAGGATCTCTTCGAGCCGCTCGGGGTCCATGCCGATCCCGTCGTCCTCGACGCTGATCGCGGCCTCGGCGCCCGAGTCGCGGGCCACGATGGAGATGTGGAACGCGCGGCGGCCCCCGGCCATGCCGTGCCGGACGGCGTTCTCGACGAGCGGCTGGAGCGCGAGGAACGGGACGGCGACCGGCAGCACCTCGGGCGCGACCTCGACGTTGCACTGGAGCCGCTCGCCGAATCTGGCGCGCTCCAGAAGCAGGTAGCGGTCGATCGAGCGCAGCTCGTCGGCGAGCGTGGTGAAGTCGCGCGGGTTGCGGAACGAGTAGCGGGCGAAGTCGGCGAAGTCCAGCAGCAGGCCGCGGGCCCGCTCGGGGTCGGTGCGGACGAACGAGGCGATCGTGGTCAGCGAGTTGTAGACGAAGTGCGGCGAGATCTGCGCGCGCAGCGCGCGCAGCTCGGCCTCGGCGAGGCGGACGCGGACCGAGTCGAGCCCGGCCAGTTCGAGCTGCCCGGTGACGAGCCGGGCCGCCTCCCCCACCGCGCGGACCCGCGCGGTGGACGGGCTCGGCCAGTACGCGCTCAGCGTGCCCTCGACGCGGCCCTCGACGGCGAGGGGGGCGATCATGGCCACCTGGACGCCGCACTGGGGGTCGCCGCAGGCGAGCGGCTCCGGCGTGACGACCCGGGGCCTGCCGGAGGTCAGGACGGGCAGCGCGTGCGCGACGGCCTCGCCCGCGTGGGCGCCGCGGCCCGCACCCTCCCAGGCCAGCAGCCGCGGCGCGGCGGAGGCGTCGTCACCGGCGCCGTCGGGGCCCTTGGGGGCGTCGGGGGCGTCGGCGCCGTCCGGGTCGCCGGGCGGGCGCACCGCGACGATCGCGACCGCCTCGGCGCCGAGCAGCGAGCGCAGCAGCCGGGTCGCCCTGCGCGCCGCGTCGCCGGTGAGCCCGGCCCGCAGCGGGGGCGCGGCGTGCGCGATCAGGTGCAGGGCGGCGAGGGCGGCCGCCTCCGCCGGATCGGCGTGCCCGCGCCGCGGCAGGAGGCACCACCGGCGCGGCGCCCAGACCCCGCTGGCCCCGGCTGCCGCGGCGTACACCACGACATCTGTGACGGACGGTAGGTCCATGGAAACTTACGGTAATGGCTATCATCGCCGCGGGTGCGCCTGTTGCCGATTTACCGAGGTCTCGAATGGGACACGTTCGGCCGACCGGAAGTCCCGCGCCGGCGGACCAATCGCGCGGATCCGATCACAGCGGGGGCGACTCGCCCTCGTCCTCCTGGTACGAGTAGCGCTGCTCCCGCCACGGGTCGGCGACGTTGTGGTACCCGCGCTCCTCCCAGAAGCCCCGGCGGTCCTTCACCAGGTACTCCACGCCCCGGACCCATTTCACGCTCTTCCACGCGTACAGGTGCGGGATGACGATGCGGACGGGGAAGCCGTGGTCGGGGGTGAGGCGCTCGCCGTCGCGGTGGGTGGCGAACATCGTCCCGTCGGCGAGGAAGTCGCTCATCCGGATGTTGGCGCTGTAGCCGTACTCGGCCCAGACCATGACGTGCGTGACGTCCGGCGCGGGCGGCGCCAGCTCGATGATCGCCGTGCCGGGGACGCCCCGCCACTCGTTGTCCGGGATGGTGAACTTGGTGACGCAGTGGAAGTCGGCGACCGAGGCGGCCTTCGGCAGCGCGTCGAACTCGTCCCAGGTCCAGCGGTGCTGCTCCCCCGACTCGGTGGCGCCGAAGACCCGGAAATCCCAGTCCTTGGGACGGAACTTCGGGACGGGGCCGTAGTGCAGGACGGGCCAGCCCCGGGGGACGTACTGCCCGGGCGGCAGTTCGCCCGGCTGCGGCGCGGGCTGTTCGGGGTGGGTCATGACGCGGCCATCCTGCCATCCGGAGTGAGCTGAGCCATATCCGGGGTCCGCGGGGGGCCGCGGGTCCCGACATCGGCTAGGCTTTCCCCGTGCGCAACGTCGTGTATTTCTTTTGGCCCGACCAGCCCGGACGGCTGGTCTGCCAGACGCTGCGCTGACAGACCACGAAGGCGAAAGCCCCGGGCCGGCCGGCCCGGGGCTTTCGTCGTTCCGGGGACCGGCCGGCCTCCCGGGGCATGAACGAGAGGCAGCAACCCATGGTCGTCGTCATGGCCCCGGAGGCCAGCGAAGCGGACGTCAGAGCCGTCGTCTCACTGGTCGAGACGGCAGGAGGCGACGCCTTCGTCAGCCGCGGAGTGGAGCGGACCATCGTCGGGCTGGTGGGCGACGTCCAGCAGTTCGGCTCGCTGAACCTGCGCGGGATGCGCGGCGTCAGCGACGTCATCCGCATCTCGGCGCCCTACAAGCTGGTGAGCCGCGAGAACCACGCCGAGCGGACGGTCGTCCGGGTCGGCGGGGTGCCGATCGGCCCCGGCACCATGACGCTGATCGCCGGCCCGTGCGCGGTGGAGACCCCCGAGCAGACCCTCGGCGCGGCGCAGATGGCGCAGGCCGCGGGCGCGACGCTGCTGCGCGGCGGCGCGTTCAAGCCGCGCACGTCGCCGTACGCGTTCCAGGGCCTCGGCGAGGCCGGGCTGCGCATCCTCGCGGACGTGCGCGAGGAGACCGGCATGCCGATCGTCACCGAGGTCGTGGACGCCGCCGACGTCGAGCTCGTCGCCTCCTACGCCGACATGCTGCAGATCGGCACCCGCAACGCGCAGAACTTCGCGCTCCTGCAGGCCGCCGGCGAGGCGGGCAAGCCGGTCATGCTGAAGCGCGGCATGAACGGGACGATCGAGGAGTGGCTGATGGCCGCCGAGTACGTCGCGCAGCGCGGCAACCTCGACATCGTGCTCTGCGAGCGGGGCATCCGCACGTTCGAGCGGGCGACCCGCAACACCCTCGACATCTCCGCGGTGCCGGTGGCGCAGCGCCTCTCCCACCTGCCGGTCATCGTGGACCCGTCGCACTCGGGCGGCAGCCGCGACCTGGTCCTGCCGCTGACCCGCGCGGCGATCGCGATCGGCGCCGACGGTGTGATCATCGACGTGCACCCGCACCCGGAGACCGCCCTGTGCGACGGCCCGCAGGCCCTGGTCGACGGCGACCTGCGCGAGCTCGCCAAGCTCGTCCGCGACCTGCCCCCGATCGTCGGCCGCTCCCTCACCAGGAGCGAGGACCCCGACGCCGTGCCCGCCTGATCCGCCCGCCCCGCCCGGCCGTCCGGCGGGGACGCCGAGCGGGTATCGTCCTGAACCATGGCTTACTGGGCACCTGATTGCGGACCGCCGCGCTCCTGACGGGGCGCGGCGACCGCATTCCTGCTGATCACGACACGGCCCGGCGCGACCACGCGCCCCGGCCGTGCCGTCCTGCGCCCCGAATCCGGATCCTCCCTTCCGATTCGAGCCCAGGAGCCCTTCTCCCGTGTCACAGAACACCTCTCTTCGGCGCGCGTCCGAAAAGCCCTCTCGGTCCAGTGCCCGGCGCGGCGGCGCCGACGTCCTGCTCGCGGCGTCCCTGTGGGGGACGACCGGCACCGTCCGCACGTTCGCGGACGGCGCGTCCCCGTACTCGGTCGCCGCGATCCGCATCATCATCGGCGGGCTCGTCCTGCTGGCCCTCGCCGCGTGCACGCGCCGCGGCGCGGGGCTGCGCCGCCTGCTGACGGACCGCCGCAACCTGCCGCTCGTGGCCCTCGGAGCGGCCGCCGTCACCGTCTACCAGACGGCGTTCTTCGTCGCCGCCGGGCGCACGGGCGTCGCGGTCGGCACCGTCGTCACGATCGGCAGCGCGCCGGTGTTCGCCGGCGTGATCGGGCTGCTGGCGCGCGGCGCCGCGCCCACCGGACGGTGGGCGCTCGCCACGGCGGGGGCCGTCGCGGGCTGCGCGCTGCTCGTCGGCGGCGGCCGGGACGCGGGCGCGGAGCCGCTCGGCATCGGGCTGGCCCTGCTGTCCGGGCTGTCGTACGCGGTGTACGCGACGGTGGCGTCCGTCCTCATCACCCGGGGCGAGGAGGACCGGGCCGTCGCCGCGGCGCTGTTCGGCGCGGCGGCCCTTCCGCTGGTCCCCGTGCTGCTCGCCGGGCCGACGGGCTGGCTGCTCACCGGGAGCGGCGCGCTCATCGCGCTCTACCTCGGCGTGATCACCACGGGCGGCGGCTACCTGCTGTTCGCCCGGGGCCTGCGCACCACGCCCGCGACGACGGCGACGACGCTGACGCTCGCGGAGCCGGCGGTGGCGGCGGCGCTCGGCACGGTGCTGCTGGGCGAGCGGCTCGGCGGCCCGGCGCTCGGCGGCCTCGCGCTGCTGGCGGCGAGCCTGGTGGTCCTCGTGGCGCCCGTCCGCCGGCGCGGCTCCGGCGACGGCGCACGGGGCCGCGGCGAAGGCGCACAGGGCGGTAACGAATTGGTCTGAACCATTGGCCGGGCACGGCGCGGCGAGGATGATGACCGGCATGACGACGGGAGATGGTGACGCCGGGGGGCGGCTCTTCCCGGAGAACCTGGACGGCGTCGATCCGGTCGCCGCCGTGCTGCTGGCGGACGCGCGCCGCGCCCTGGCCGCCTACCCGGAGCTCGTGGCCCTCGGCGCCGTGTTCACCGCCGCCGAGCGGGTTCCGGGCGGCTGGCAGGTCGTGTGCCCGTTCGACCCGCTGCCGCAGGGCGCGCGCGAGATCCTCGCCGACCACCTGGAGGACCGCGCCGCGGCGGACTACGGAGCCCGGGCGCGCGACCTGGCGGCCGCGGCCCGGACGCTGCGGCGCGAGCCGGCCGACGAGGTGACCGCGGGCGGGCGGCGGTTCCGCATCGCGCGGATCGAGCAGCTGGCCCGCACCGGGCCGGACGGGCCCGAGCCGCCCCGCCCGACCGACCTGGATCCGCTGCCGTCGTGCGGCCGCGTCCCGCCCGTCCGGCCGCACGAGCTGCTGCCCGACGACGGCCCGGCGTCCGACCTCGCGACCGCCGAGCTGCTGTGCCAGGTGCTGGACGCCGCGGCGGCCAGGGGGAACGAGCCGTCCGGCGCGTTCCTCACCCCGGTCGCGCTGGCGCCCGCGTTCACTGTCGCCGAGCGCGGCGAGCGGCGCTGGCGGCCCGTGGGGCGCCTGTACGACGCGCCGCAGCAGGCCCGCGACTCGCTGGCCACCTACTTCAGGCACGTGGTGCCCGCGGTGGAGAGCCCCGCCGAGGACGACGTCGCCCGGTTCGCCGAGGCCGCGGAGCTGCTGGAGGACGACAGCCGCCGCAACGGCATCGCCGTCGCGGGCCGCCGCTTCCGCATCGTCCGCATCGAGCGGATCACCCTGATGGGCCCGGACGGGCCCGAGCCGCCCCGCCCGACGGACTTCGACGCCCGCTAGCCGCGGGCCTCGGACGCCGGGCGGGCGGGTCAGACGGCCGGGTCGCCGTAGGCGGGCCGGTGCTCCTGGACGGACGCGGCGAGCTGGTCGGCGAGCTCGCCGACGTCGAGGCGCTTCTCGATCTGCCGCAGGTCGTCGATCTTGGCCCGGGTCTCGGCGCGGCGGGGCGCGAGCAGGGTGCAGCAGTCCTCGTCGGGCAGCTCGGAGATCGTCAGGGTGCGGATGCGGCGCGCCTGGTCCATGATCTCGACCTTGTCCATGCCGACGAGGGGCCGCAGGATGGGCAGCTCGACGGCGTCGTCCAGCGCGGTGATGTTGGCGAGGGTCTGGCTGGACACCTGCCCGAGCGCGTCGCCGGTGATCAGCGCGGAGCCGCGCAGCCGCCGGGCGAGGACCTCCCCGGTGCGCAGCATCAGCCGCCGCTGCGCGATCACCGCGAGCCGGTCGGCGCCGGACGACTTGATCTGCTGCTGCGCCTTGCCGAACGGCACGACGAACAGCCGGGACCCGGTCTGGAACTTGTCCAGCTCGCGGACCAGCGCGTACGCCTTGTAGATCGACTCGGGGCCGGTGAACGGCATCCCGGAGAAGTGCAGGTAGTCGACGCGCAGGCCGCGGCGCATCATCCGGTACGCGGCGACGGGCGAGTCGATGCCGCCCGACATCAGCACGAGGCCGCGGCCGCTCATCCCGACGGGCAGGCCGCCCTGCCCGGCGAGGCCGCCGGAGTAGACGAACACCTCGTCGCGGTCGACCTCGATCGACAGGGTGTGGTCGGGGTTCTTGAGCCGGACGGGCTGGCCGTAGCGGGCGGTGACGAGCGTGCCGATGTGCCGGTCGAGCTCGGTGGAGGTCATCGGGAACCGCTTGTCGCGGCGCCGGGACCGGACGGCGAACGTGCCGGTCCGCCCGTCCATGAGCTCCAGGGCGGCGCGCTCGACGCTGGCGAGGTCCTTGCCGACCCGCCAGGCGCGGTGCGCCCAGACGATGCCCATGACGTCGGTGATCCGCTGCGCGACCCGCTCCATGGTGGCCAGGTCGGCATCGTGTTTGCGGACGATGAAGACGCCGTGCCGGCGGACGACGTCCACCCGGGCGATCGGCCGGACGGCGGTGCGCACGTTGTCGGCGAGGCGGCGCTCGAACTGCTCGCGGTTCTTGCCCTTGAGGACGATCTCGCCCAGTTTGAGCAGCACGCACGGCTCACCGTCGACCGGCGACTGCTCCCGGACGTCCGCCGCCGCGGTGCCGGGCGCGGTGTCGAGCGTGGTCATGCGTGATCCTCCTGGCGGGAACAGGGTAAAGAGGGGACCTCCAGTGTGGCCCAGAGAGGCCAACACCGCGACCCGCATTCCCTGTTCCCGCCCGGGCGGGACGATCAGCCGAAGAAGACCTCGGCCTCGGAGTAGCGCTCCAGCGGGACGGTCTTGAGCTCCTTCGTCGCCTCGTCGAGGCCGACGCGGATGATGTCGGTGCCCTGGAGGGCGACCATCTTGCCGTAGTCGCCGTCCTTGACGGCGTCGATCGCCTGGAGGCCGAAGCGGGTGGCGAGGACGCGGTCGAACGCGGTGGGGGTGCCGCCGCGCTGGATGTGCCCGAGCACGGTGGCGCGGGCCTCCTTGCCGGTGCGCTTCTCGATCTCGTCGGCGAGGGCCTGCCCGATGCCGCCGAGCCGGACGTGCCCGAACGCGTCCCGCTCACCGGTCTGCAGCTGCATCTGCCCGTCGATGGGGTGCGCGCCCTCCGACACCACGATGATCGGGGCGTAGCGGGTCTTGAACCGGCTCTCCACGTACTGGCAGACCTTCTCGATGTCGAAGGGCCGCTCGGGGATGAGGATGACGTTGGCGCCGGCGGCCATGCCGACGTGCAGCGCGATCCAGCCCGCGTGCCGGCCCATGACCTCGCAGATCAGCGCGCGGTGGTGGCTCTCGGCGGTGGTGTGCAGCCGGTCGACGGCCTCCATGCCGATGTTCACCGCGGTGTCGAACCCGAAGGTGTAGTCGGTCGCGTTCAGGTCGTTGTCGATCGTCTTCGGGACGCCGACGACGTTGACCCCGTTGGCGTACAGCTCGCGCGCGACGCCGAGGGTGTCCTCGCCGCCGATGGCGATCAGCGCGTCCACGCCGAGGCCCGCGAGGTTGTCCTTGATCCGCTCGACGCCGCCCTCGACCTTGACCGGGTTGGTCCGCGACGAGCCGAGGATCGTCCCGCCGCGCGGCAGGATCCCGCGCACGGCCTGGACGTCGAGGGCCACGGTGTCGCCTTCGAGGGGCCCGCGCCAGCCGGCCCGGAACCCGACGAACTCGTAGCCGTAGACCTGGACGCCCTTGCGGACGACCGCGCGGATCACCGCGTTCAGGCCGGGGCAGTCTCCGCCTCCGGTCAGCACTCCGACGCGCATGCCGTCACCTTCTCCCGCCACCGGGCTCCTCCCTCGGTCCACGTTCTCAGCCTAGTCGTCGCACGCGGCGGCGCAGGCCTCCGCCGGATGCCCCGGCGCGCCGCCAATGGTCTAGACCATAGCCCGTGCCAGGGCCCCGCGGCACTTCGTTCGCGGCGACGGCGCCCTCAGCCGGACGGGTCCCGGCCGAAGACGCGGACCCGGCCGCGGAAGGCCGCCGCCACTCCCCCGGTCACGCGCCGCGCCGCGACCCCGCGCGGGCGCGGCGGGGCCTGCCCGTCATAGGACCACCGCACCTCCGCCAGCGCGAGTTCCCGCGCCGCGTCGCCCGCGAGACGGTCCCGGTTCGCGCGCGCGAAGTCCCAGCCGTCCCGGAAGGAGCCGCGCGTCGGGCGCTCGGCGGCCCACGCCGCGAAGACCGCCTTCCAGGACGTCCCGTACGAGGCGGACAGGGCCGGCCATGCGCGGGCGACCTCGCCCGCCCGCTTCAGCAGGATCCCGTGCGCGGCGGCCCGCACCGCGTCGGCGTCGAACCCCTCCGGCATCGGCCCGCCCGCCGTCATGGCCCGGACGAGCGCCTCCTGCGCCGCCGCCAGCCCGGCGTCGAATCCGCTCGTGTCGGATCCGCTCGTGTCGGATCCGCTCGTGTCGGATCCGCTCATGTCGGATCCGCTCATGTGACGGGCTCCAGTCCGGAGGCGGCGGCGACGGCGTCGAGCTCGGCGCGCAGCTCCGCGGCGGGCGGGTAGCGGCCGTCGCGCTCCAGCAGGAGGCCGGGCGGGCGGCGCCGCGCGCACAGCTCCGCGACCAGCTCCAGCACCTCGGCGGGAACGGCGGCGGCGTGCGTGTCGTGGTACCGCCCGCCCTCCTCCGAGCCGCCCGCGACGTGGCAGTAGGCGACGCGGTCCAGCGGGAGGCGGTCGAGGAGGTCCGCGGGGTCCTCGCCGCGGTTGCGCGCGTTGGCGTACACGTTGGCGACGTCCAGCAGCAGGAGTGCGCCGGTGCGCTCCAGCAGCTCGGTGAGGAAGTCGGCCTCGGAGTACTCGGCGTCCGGCCAGTCGAAGAGGGCGGCGATGGGCTCGACGGCCAGCGGGACGGGCAGCTCCGCCTGCGTCCGGCGGATGTTGGCGGTCAGCGCGTCCAGCGCGGCCCGGGTGCGCGGCACCGGCAGCAGGTGCCCGGCCTCGACGCCGCCCGCGCGGACGAACGCGACGTGCTCGCTCGCCAGCGGCGCGCCGAGCGCCTCGGCGCAGGCGGCCAGGTGCGCGACGCGCTCGGCGGCCACGGGCTCGGCGCCGCCCAACGACAGCCGCACCCCGTGCGGGACGATCGCCGCGCCGCGGTCGCGCAGCGCGAGCAGCTCCGGGGCGGGCTCCGCCGGATGCACCGACTCGGCGATCACCTCGGTGAAGCGCAGCCCCGGCAGCGCCCCGACGAACCCGGCGATCTCGGGACGCCAGCCGATCCCCACGCCCAGCCGCATCTCAGCCCCCTCCGCCGCAACCACCGCCCCCTCCGCACCCACCGCCCCCGCCGCAGCCGCTCCCGCCGCCGCAGCCGCTCCCGCCCCCGCACGAGCCGCCGCCTCCGCAGGAGGAGGACGAGCACACCAAGGCGGTCGAGGAGCAGGAGGAGCCCGAGTGGCCGCCGGAGGCGGCCGCGACCCCGGCCATCTCCAGGTACCGGCCGAGCCCCACGGTCTGGGCGAACACCGGGTCGAGCGCCAGGAGCGCGGCCGTGCCGAACAGCGCCACGCCCATGAGCGCGTCGGGCGCCGGCAGCCCGGCGTAGGACGGCTCGTTCGCCGGGTCCAGGGCGGAACGGGACTCCTTGATCCGCTCGACGGCCAGCTCGCCCTCCCGCGTCCGCTCGGCGCCCGAGGCGAGGCCGAGGGCTCCGAAACCGAGACCGATCAGCTCGGCGATCGGCACGAGCTTCGCCGGGAACCCGCCGAAGGCGTCGGGCATGACGAAGGCGACGAAGCCCAGCATCATCCACCCGAACATGACCGCCTGGAGGTTGCGCAGCCGGCGGCGCCCGGCCGGCGCGAGCACCATCCCCTGCGCCGCGAGCCCGTCGCGGAGCCGGTCGAGCTCCGCGCGCACGCCCGGCTCGGCGGTGAGCTCGGCGAGCGTTCCGGCCCGCAGGTGCGCGACCGCCCCGAAGACCGCCGCGTCCAGCGGCGTCCCGGCCGCGCGCGGCCCCGCGGCTGACGGCTCGGTGGCCAGCAGCCTGCCGTCGGCGTAGGCGTCGACCGCGCCGTCCAGCCGCAGCGCCGTGAGCGAGGCGGCGATCGCGTGGCGCCCTCCGCCCCGCAGGTAGGCGACCTCGTAGGGATGCAGATCGCGCGCCGGAGGCCTGCCCCGCCGCATCACGGCGCGCACCCTCCGCAGGACCGCCAGCAGCACGAGCCCGACCAGGAGGTGGGCCGCGAGGAACCCCAGCGCGGGCCCCAGGATCTCGTCCGTCATGACGCGCTCCCGTCGCTCTTCGCCTTCTGGCGTTGAGACGCAGGCGCCGCCGCGGCGGTTCGCCCCGCGCTACTCCTCCTCGTCGAGGCCCTTCTCGATGGCGTAGCGGACGAGTTCGACGCGGTTGTGGAGCTGGAGCTTGCCGAGGGTGTTCTGCACGTGGTTCTGCACCGTCCGGTGGGACAGGACGAGGCGCTGCGCGATCTGCTTGTAGGTCAGCCCCTTCGCGACGAGGCGCAGCACCTCGGTCTCGCGGTCGGTCAGCCGCGGCGCGTCGTCGTCCTCGCGGGCCGGGGCGGCGGCGAGGCGGCGGTACTCGCCGAGGACGAGCCCGGCGAGCCCCGGGGTGAAGACGGCGTCGCCCTCGCCCGTCCGCCGGACGGCGTCCAGGAACTCCTCGCGGGCGGCGGACTTGAGCAGGTAGCCGGTCGCGCCCGCCTTCACCGCCTCCAGGACGTCCTGCTGCTCGCCGCTGGCCGACAGCACCAGCACGCGGACGGGCGGGTCGGCGGCGGCGAGGCGCCGGGTCACCTCGACCCCGCTGAGGTCGGGCAGCTGGAGGTCGACCACCGCCACCTGCGGGCGGGCGGCGGCGGCGATGCGGACGGCGGCGCGGCCCTCCCCGGCGGTCGCGACCACGTCGTGCCCGACCTCGCCGAGGTCGCGGGCCACCGCCTCGCGCCACATCGGATGGTCGTCCACGACCATGACCCGCAGAGGCCGGAGGGGAACGTCGCTCACGGTCACACCCTAGCCCGCGGCACGGTCATCTCGACCTCGGTCCCGTCGCCCTCCGCGGAGACGATCGACACGGTTCCGCCGAGGTCGGCGATGCGGCCGCGGATGGACTGGGCGACGCCGAGCCGCCCGTCCGCCGCGGCCCGGTCCAGCCGCCCGGGAGGCATGCCGGGGCCGTCGTCGCGGACGCTGACGGTCACCTCGCCCTCGCCGTCCTCCAGCAGGACCCACGCGCGGGCCCCCTCGCCGCAGTGCCGCCGGACGTTGTCGAGCGCCGCCGCCACCGCCGCCCCGACCTCCCCGGCGGCGTGGGCGGGCAGCCGCACCTCCGTGGCGGGCGTCGACACCGTCACGGAGGTGGAGGCGTGCCCGGTCAGCAGCGCCCGCAGGTCCGTGCCGCCGCCGGAGGCGTCCGGGGGCGGCGCCGCCGGGCCCGCGCCGACGAGGGCGCGCAGCGCCGCCTCCTGCTCGCCCGCGAGGCGGCCCAGCTCGGCCGCCTCGCCGCCGAGCTCGCCGCCGCGCCGCTGCACCATCGCCAGCACCTGCAGCACCGAGTCGTGGATGCGCCGCGCCAGCCGCTCCCGCTCCCGGGTCGCCGCCTCCAGCTCGACGGCCCGCGCCAGCCGCGCCTCCGCCTCCCGCGCGAGACGCACGACGTGCCCGACGACGAGTCCCGCGAAGAACAGCAGCACGATGCCGTTGAACGTCGTGCCGCCGATGCCGCTCGTCCCGGCGGCCGCGTGCACCAGCAGGTTCGCGGCGGCCAGGACGGCCGCGGCGGCGACGCCCGCCCGCCGCCCGCCCGCGACCGCCCACGCCAGCACCGCGGCCGCCACCCACGACACCGGCAGCGTCGGGCGCCCGGCGGAGATGTTCCCGGCCTCCTCCACCCACGCCGTCGCGAGCACGCACCCCGCCGCGACGGCGAGGTCGGCGGCCAGCAGCGGCCGGCCGCGGCGCGCCCGGCCGCTGCCGGCGAAGGCGGCGGGGCCGAAGGCGAACGACGCGTAGCCGGTCCATCCGGCCATGAGGGCGAGGACGGCCCATCCGCCGAAGGGGTGGGCGTAGCCGCCGTGGTTCATGGCGATCACGACCGCGGCGTAGCACAGGGCGAGCCCGCGGTAGACGGCCACGGCCCGCCACAGCGCGGTCTCCAGGCCCGTCCCGCGCGGCTCAGCCGCGGTCACTCAGCCCTCCGTCGTCGTCCTCGACCGGACGCACCTCCTTGCCGGCCAGCTCCGCCTTCACCTCGGCGGAGTACCGGTCGACGTACTCCTGCCCGGACAGCCGCTGGATCGCCATCATGATCTCGTCGGTGATCTCGCGGAGCACCTCGTGGTCGTCCTCGCGCCCGTAGTAGCGGGAGAAGTCCATGGGCTCGCCGAACCGCACGCCCGGCCGGATCCCGAGCCGCGGGTACGGCCTGCCGGGCGGCATCAGCTCGAACGTGTTGACCATCGCCATCGGGATCACCGGCACCCGCGACTTCAGCGCCAGCCGCGCGACCCCCGTCTTGCCGCGGTACAGCCGGTTGTCGGGCGCCCGGGTGCCCTCAGGGTAGATGCCGAGCAGCTTGCCCTCGCCGAGGATGCGCAGCCCCGTCTGCAGCGCCGCCTCGGCGGCCGAGCCGCCGGTCCGGTCGACCGGCACCACCCCGACGCCGGTGAAGAACCCCTTGCTGATCAGCCCCTTGATCCCCCGGCCGGTGAAGTACTCCTCCTTGCCGATGAAGAAGATCGGGCGCATCAGCGGCAGCGGGCCGAAGAAGTGGTCGGCGAACGACAGGTGGTTGCTCACCATCAGCGCCGGCCCGCGCTTCGGGACGTTGCGCGCCCCCCGGTTCCGCGGCCACCACAGCAGGTACATGACCGGGGAGAGGACGATCCTCAGCAGGATCCAGAACCAGAGCATCGTATGCGGGTACCTTTCCCTCGGACCGGACGCCCCCGCGCGGGCGTGCCCCGGTCCTGGCCGACGGGAGATGATGGGACATCCTCCCACTCTCCGTCCCACCGATCTACCGGCCGGTACCCGTCACCGGGACCCGGTCGCCCCGGCGGCGGGCCGGGAATAACCGTAGGCTCGAAGCGGTAAATCTCAATCGAGTGCGCCGGAGGGCTTGTCCCGGGCGGCGCAGCGAATACCGTGGGACACACGTTTCGGGGTGTCCGGGAGTGCCTCCACGCGGGGGCGACCGGGCACCACATGTCAATGGGGGGAGCGGAGGCCGCCATGCCGGTGCTGTCGGTCACGCCGGAGTCGTCGAAGGAGCCGGCCCCGTGAATCGCCGTGGCAATGGACTGTCAGCGGAGACCTACGCCCCACTGGTCGACCTCGCGCCGCATCTCGCGGACGCGATGCTGTCGGCGCTCGGCGAGGCGGGCGTCGCGGCCTACGCGGCGTCCCCGTCCGGCCTGCCGGAGATCGCCGAGGCGGCGGCGGAGCCGGTCGCCGGCGACGTCCTCGACCGGCTGTACGTGGACGTCGACATGAAGCCGGCCGCCGAGGGCATCCTGCGCGTGCACCTCGCCCGGCTCCGCGAGGCCTCGGCCCGCGGCTCCGACGGCGACCGCGACGGCTCCGAGCTCGCCGACGCCGACCTGCCGGGCCCCGAACGCGCGGACGCCGAGCGCCTCGACGCCGCGGAGCGCGCCGGGACCGGCCTCGCCGACCCGGGCGCCGGCCAGGCGGGCGCCGCCGCCGAGCGCGACGAGGACGCCATCTGGGCCGAGATCGTCGCCGGGTACGACACCGTCCCCGAGGGCGACGAGGTCCCGTGGCCCGACGAGGAGAACATCCGCGAGCCCGCCGACCCCCCGGGCGAGGGCGAGGACCGCACCGGGCGGCTGCCCCGCGCCCGCGTGATCAAGCCGGCCGAGGAGGCGGCGTTCCCGGCCGGCGACGACGATGACGACGAGGGGCACTACGTCCCGCCCCCTCCCCCGCCGCTGCCGAGCGCCGACCCGCTCACCAAGGGCGCCTGGATCGCGCTGATCGGCGGCCCCGTCTACCTGCTGGTCACCGTCATCCTCGACTGGGAGGTCCCCGGCTGGGCGGCCTTCCTCGCCGTCGCCGCGTTCATCGGGGGCTTCGTCACCCTCGTCCTGCGCATGGGCGACGAGCCCCGCGACCCCGACGACGGGGCCGTCGTCTAGGGCGGCCCCAGCTCGGCCAGCACGGGCCGGTGGTCGGTGGCCAGGGCATGGTCGCCGGCGTCGTCGGGCGGCACCCCGCACGCGGTGATCCGCACGGCGGGGTCGGCGAAGACGCCGTCGATGCGGCGCTTCGGGTCGCGCGCGGTGAAGGTGAGCTCCCCGCCCGCCGGAGCGGCCGCGTACGCGTCCTGGAACCGGTCGGCCAGCAGCGACCAGGACGGGCCGCCCGGCTCCTCGTTGACGTCGCCCGCGAGCACGACCGGGGCGCCGTGGCGCTCACGGGCGCGGTCGAGGTGGGCGAGGATCTCGTGGACGTGCCGCAGGCGCGGGCCCTCCGCCAGGTCCAGATGGGTGCTCGCGGCGATCAGGCGGGCGCCGCCGACCTCCAGGACGGCGATCGCGAGGGCGCGGCGGTGCAGGCCCGGGTCCGGCGAGAGCAGGTGGAACTCGCGGGCCACGCGGCGCACGTGCGGCGCGGCGAGGACGGCGAGCCCGCAGGCCCGCCGCCCCGCCGCGATCCGCAGGCCGCAGTCCCGCGCCAGGCGGCGGCGCCGCAGCCGCCACCCCCAGAAGCGCGGGACCTCCTGCAGGCACACCACGTCCGGGGCGTTCGCGCGGACGACGCGGGCCACGGCGGCCGGGTCGTCGCGCAGCGACCGGACGTTGTAGGAGAGCAGCCGGACGGCGGCCACGCCTAGACGATCACGTCCTGGAACGGGCGGACGCGCGCCAGGTCGGCGGCCCCGACGATGCCCGCCGCGGAGCCCAGCTCCGCGATCCGGATGTCGGGAAGCGGGCGGTGGCCGCGACCGGTCAGGGCGTCCTCGAACGCGGAGCGGATCGGGTCGAGCAGCAGGTCGCCGGCGTCCGACAGGCCGCCGCCGATGATGAAGGCGCCCGGGTCGAGGATCGCGCTGAGATCGGCCAGACCCTGGCCCGCCCAGTGCGCGATCGTCCGGAAGCACTCCAGCGCCGCCTTGTCGCCCTCCCGGGCCGCCTGCGACACCTCCGGGCCGCTGATGCCCTCGGGCCGCCCGCCGCCGAGCTCCAGCAGCCGCCCCGCCATCGCGGGCGCCACCCGGGCCAGGTCGCGCGCCTCGTGCACGAGGGCGTTGCCGCTGGCGTACTGCTCCCAGCAGCCGCGGTTGCCGCAGCCGCAGCGGCGCCCGTCCGGGACGACCCGGAAGTGCCCCATCTCCGCGCCGATGCCGAACCGGCCCCGGTACAGCTCGCCGTTGATGATGATGCCGCCGCCGATGCCGGTGCCGAGGGCCACCAGGACGAGGAAGTTCTCGCCGCGCCCGGCGCCGAACCGGGCCTCGCCCCACGCGGTGGCGTTGCCGTCGTTCTCCACGACCACCGGCAGCCCGACGAGGCTCTCCACCTTCTCCTTGATCGGCTCGTCGCGCCAGGCGAGGTTCGGCGCGAACAGCACGGTGGAGCGGGTCTCGTCGACGAAGCCCGCGGTGCCGAGCCCGACCGCCGCGACCTCCTCGTACTTGCCCTTCAGCAGGTCGACGACCTCGGCGATGGTCTCGGCGGTCTCCTTGGGGTTGGTCGAGGGAGTCGGCCGGCGGACCTTCTCCAGAATCGTCCCCCGGTCGTCGACGACCCCCGCGGCCACCTTCGTGCCGCCCACATCCACGCCGATGGTCAGGGCCATGTAACCCTTCCTCCTCCTCGCGTCGCCCCTGGCTGGAGCCACTCCCGCTCTACCCGATGTCGATGGGGCCGCCGGTGGCGGCCGACCACGGGTCGCCCGGATCGGGACGTTCCGACCGATCGGACGTACCCGCCCGCGCGCCCTCCGACGCCTCCGGCGGCCCGGTCCGGTCGGACCCGCGCGTCCGGGGGGACCCCTGCGCCCGGTCGGGCGCGCGGGTCCGGTCGAACGCCGCCGCCACGTCCAGCGCGGCGGCGACCAGGGACCGCCCGGCCTCGCGCAGGTGCCGTCCCACGTCGCCGCCGGACTCCCGCTTGATCGCGATGGCCCGGCAGACCGGGCAGTCGCGGCACTCGGGGGCGCCGGTGGCGATGTGCGGCCCGCGGGCGCGCCCGCCCGGCCCGCCCGCCGGCTCGTCGGCGATGGCACGGTCCCACACGTCCCCGGCCGGCTCGTCCCGGCCCGCGCGCTCGTCCCGGCCGCCGCCCATCCGCCTGATCAACGCGTCGACGAGCTTGGCCGCCTCGTCCAGGACGTCGCCCGGCTGGTCGCTCATGTCTCCATCTTCCATCCGTCGTCGGCGTGAACGGTATCGCCTCCGCGCCGTGTTCAGGCCACCGCCCGCGGCGGGATCAGCCCTCCACGTGGCGCCTGAGGCCCTTGAGGGCGGAGTCGATGATCCGCTTCTCGCCCTTGCGCTTCACCATGCCGATCATGGGGATGCGGACGTCCACGGCCAGCTCGTAGGTGACCTCGGTGGCGCCGCCCTCCTCCGCGAGGACGTAGGAGCCGTGCAGCCCCGTGACGACCGTGCCCGGCTCCACCAGCTCCCACGTCACCCGGTCGTCGCCCTCCCAGGTGTAGGCGAGCCCGACGGTGTCGCTGAACGGGCCGCCGTCGAACGTGAGCCGGGCGCGGGCGGCCCGGCCGTCCTCGCCCGTCTCCTGCACGGTGAACTCGCGGATGCCGCTCGCCCACCGCGGGTACGCCTCCAGATCGGCGATCACCGCCATGATCTCGGCCTTCCCGGCCTTGACCGTGATGGAGGAACTCGTGCGGTCCGCCATCTGCGTCTCCCTCCGGCTCGCCCCGAACCCCTGCGGGCCCGCTGTCCCTAGAGAAGTATGGTTCACACCGTCAGGACGTAGGGCACACCGCGCGCGCGGAAGTGCCCGACGTTCACGCATTCGGTGCGGCCGATGCGGATCCGGCTCGCGAGCGGCTGATGGACGTGCCCGAACAGCACGTACCTCGGCTGCGTGCGGTGGACGGCCTCGAGGACGGCCTCGCTCCCGCGCTCGAACCTGCGCGCCACGGTGTCGTACAGCAGCTCGGGGACGGCGGGCGGGATGTGGCAGCACAGCACGTCCACCTCGCCGACCGCCTCGACCTTGGCCGCGTAGGCCTCCTCGTCCAGCTCGTAGGGGGTGCGGTACTCGGTGCGCAGGCCGCCGCCGACGAACCCGAACCGCAGCCCGCCGATCTCGGTGGTCTGGCCGTCCAGGACGTGGTGGCCATCGCGCAGGTGCGCGTCCCACAGCCGGGGGACGTCGACGTTGCCGTAGGTCAGGTACGCCGGGGCGGGCATGGCCGCGAAAAGCTCGGCGTACTGGCGGTTCACGGCCCGCTCGATGTGCGGCCGGGCGTCCCCGTCCAGCGAGGCCCACAGGCCCCGGGAGAACTCGCGGGCCTCGTCGAAGCGCTTCTCGGTGCGCAGCCCGATGAAGCGGTCGGCGTTGTCCTGGCCGAACAGGTCGGCGAAGATCCCCTGCCCGTGGTCGTGGTAGTCGATGAACAGGATCAGATCGCCCAGGCAGATGAGCGCGTCCGCGCCGTCCGCCGCGCCCGCCAGCGCGTCCGCGCGGCCGTGGACGTCGCTCACCACATGGATCCTCATGAACCGAATGTAATAGCGCCGACCGCCGGAGTGAACGGGCGGGTCATGACGTTCGGCGCGACGTGGGCCGTTCGCAAAGGCTCGGTCGGCGGAGGGCCGTCAGCCGGCGGCGGCCGCCACGAGCGTGCGCCACTCGCGCACGAGCACGGGGTCGACCGTCGCGTCCCAGTCGCCGTCGGGACGCACGGCCGTCCCCACGTGGAAGGCGGTGACGCCTGCCGCGGCGAGAACGGCGACGTGCTTGCGGCGCAGCCCGCCCCCGGCCATGATCATCTTGGCCGCGGCGGGGTCCCCGACCGCGCGCCGCACGAGGACGTCGACCCCGGCGTCCACGCCGCGGGACGAGCCCGCCGTCAGCACCGTGTCGAGGCGGCCGCCGAACGCGCGGACGACGCCCCACGCCTGGGCGGGGTCGGCGGCGTGGTCCAGCGCCCGGTGGAAGGTCCAGGGCAGCGGGTCGGTGTCGGCGGCGAGCTTGCCGGTGGCGCCCGCGTCGACGTGCCCCGAGGAGTCGAGGAAGCCGAGCACGAACCCGTCGGCGCCCGCGTCGGCGAGGCCCGCCGCGGCGCGCCGCAGCCGGTCCAGCTCGGCCCCGGTGGTGCGGAACCCCGCGTTGGCGCGCAGCATCACCCGCATCGGCACGGACGTGGCCGCCCGGATCGCCGCGACGAGATCGGGGTCGGGGGTGAGCCCGTCCGCGGCCATGTCGGCGACGACCTCGACGCGGTCGGCGCCGCCCTCCTGCGCCGCGCTCGCGTCGTCAACGGTCAGCGCGATCACTTCGAGCAGCGACATGGCGACCCCCGGAACCCGTTGGCGGTGTGCGACCGGGTCAAGGGTAGGCGACCCGGCGGCGCGCTCCGGGGGCCGCCGGGCGGTCTTTGCCGTGCCGTTAACAGCCGCCGTTCGCGGCGGTGTTGCTACTCGTGGGTATCATGCGGCAACGGAGGAGTTCACGCGCCGCCGGCCGGACGGCCCGGCGCGCCCGGGGCTCCCCGCCGTCCTCGAAGACCGACGACAGGAGTGGGCCGTGCGCGAGTTCAGCGTCCCCGCGATGGTGGAGGTCCCCGACTCCGCCACTCTGACCGACGCGCCCTTCACCCGGGCCGTCGAGGAGCCGGGCCGGATCGTGCTGCGGCGCAAGAGCGGCGACGCGTGGAGCGCCGTCACCGCGGCGGAGTTCGCCGCCGAGACGGCGGGGATCGCCAAGGGCCTGGCCGCCGCCGGCGTCGAGCCCGGCGACCGCGTGTGCCTGCTGTCGCGGACCCGCTACGAGTGGACGCTCCTGGACTACGCGATCTGGGCGGCGGGCGCGATCTCCGTCCCGATCTACGAGACGTCCTCCGCCGAGCAGATCGAGTGGATCGTCGGCGACTCCGGGGCCAGGGCCGTGTTCGCCGAGACCGACGAGCACGTGGCGACCGTCGCGGGGCTCCGGGACCGGCTCCCCGGGCTGGCGCACGTGTGGGGCATCGACGCGGGCGGCGTCGCGGAGGTCGCCCGGCTCGGCGCGGACGTCGGCGACGACGTCGTCGAGGAGCGCCGCCGCTCCCGCTCCGCCGCGGACGTCGCCACGCTCGTCTACACCTCCGGCACCACCGGGCGCCCCAAGGGCTGCGAGATCACCCACGGGAACCTGGTGTCGACCGCCCGCAACGCCGTGCAGGGGGCGATCGCCGAGGTCGCCGTCGAGGGCAGCTCCACGCTGCTGTTCCTTCCGCTGGCCCACGTGTTCGCCCGGCTGATCGAGGTCGCCACCATCGAGGGCGGCATCGTGCTCGGGCACAGCGACGTCCCGAACCTGCTGCCGGACCTGGCCTCGTTCCGGCCGACGTTCCTGCTGGCCGTCCCCCGCGTGTTCGAGAAGGTCTACAACGGCGCCGAGCAGAAGGCCGCGGCCGACGGCAAGGGCAAGATCTTCAAGACGGCGGCCGACACCGCGGTCGCCTACAGCCGGGCGCTGGACGGCGGCGGCCCCGGGCTCGGGCTGAAGGCCCGGCACAAGGTCTTCGACGTGCTCGTGTACCGCAAGCTGCGCGCCGCGGTCGGCGGACGGGTGCAGTACGCGGTGTCCGGCGGCGCCGCGCTCGGCGAGCGGCTCGGGCACTTCTTCCGCGGCGTCGGGATCACGATCCTGGAGGGCTACGGCCTCACCGAGACGACCGCGCCCGCCGCCGTCAACCGGCCCTCCGCCCTCAGGATCGGCACGGTGGGCCCGCCGATCCCCGGCGTCGACGTGCGCATCGCCGAGGACGGCGAGGTCCTCGTGCGCGGCGTCAACGTCATGCGCGGCTACTGGAACAACGAGGCCGCCACCAAGGAGGCCCTGGAGGACGGCTGGTTCCACACCGGCGACCTCGGCTCCCTCGACGAGGAGGGCTTCCTGCGGATCACCGGCCGCAAGAAGGAGATCCTCGTCACCGCCGCGGGCAAGAACGTGGCGCCCGCGCCGCTGGAGGACCGGCTCCGCGCGCACCCGCTGATCAGCCAGTGCCTCGTCGTCGGCGACGGCCGCAAGTTCATCAGCGCGCTCGTCACCCTGGACGAGGAGGCGCTCGGCCCGTGGAAGGCCCGGCACGGCAAGCCCGAGGCGATGACGGTGGACGAGCTGCGCCGCGACCCCGACCTCGTCGCCGAGATCGAGGCCGCGGTCGCCGACGCCAACAAGTCGGTCAGCCACGCTGAGGCGATCAAGAAGCACGTCGTCCTCGGCGTCGACTTCACCGAGGAGGCCGGGCACATGACGCCGAGCCTGAAGGTGAAGCGCAACGTGGTGATGAAGGACTTCGCCGACGAGATCGACGCCCTCTACACCGGCTGAGCCGGGGCGGCCCGCGCGGTCAGGCGCCCGGCACGCCGCCGGACGCGGGACGCAGGGCCGCGACGGCGTCCCCGATCGGGGTGGAGCCGTTGAGCAGGTCCAGCGTGAGGCGGCGGACGTCGCCGGCGTCCAGCAGCGCCGCGATGACCGCCGCCACGTCGTCGCGGGTGACCGCGCCGTGCCCGATCGGCGGCTCGGCCAGCGCCACCAGCCCGGTGGGCGGGTCGTCGGTGAGGCGGCCCGGCCGCAGGATCAGCCAGTCCAGGGCGTCGCGGCGCCGCAGGTCGTCCTCGGCCGCGCCCTTGGCCCTGATGTAGGCCTCCCAGACCTCGTCGCGCCCGGGCGCGGGCGGCTCCCCGGCGCCCATCGCGGAGATCTGCACGAAGCCGCGGACGCCCGCGCGCTCGGCCGCGTCCGCCGCCAGCACCGCCGCGCCGCGGTCGACGGTGTCCTTGCGCGCCACGCCGCTGCCCGGGCCCGCCCCGGCGGCGAACACGACGGCGTCCGCGCCGGTCAGGTGGTCGGCCACCTCGTCGAGGGTCGCCGACTCCAGGTCGCACACGACCGGTCCCGCGCCGGTGTCCCGGACGTCCCCGGCGTGGCCGGGATTGCGGATGATGCTCAGCACGGTGTCCCCCCGTGCGGCCAGCAGCCGGGACAGCCGCAGTGCGATCTGCCCGTGCCCGCCCGCGATCACGATGTTCATGCCGCGATCGTAGGACGCGGCGGGCCCGGACGCGCGGACGCGCGCCCGGGCCCCCGCGGACCGGTTCCGCTCAGCGGCGGGGCTTGATCCGCGTCCCTGCCCGGGAGCCGTTGATCGCCTTGACGGCCTTGGCCATCAGCTGGTCGTCCATCACGTTGATGAGGTCGCCGTGGTCGGTGACCGGGTCGTGGCCCGACTCGGGGAAGCTGTCCAGCGCGAACGCCAGCGGCTTGGCCGGCAGGTTGTAGGCCAGGGTCATGCGCAGCTGCGGCACGGCCTTCGTGCCCTGCGGGCACTGCCCCGTCCGCGGGTCCGCGAACCGGATGTGGTCGCGGTGGTTGGCGCTGTCGGTGTTCTGGCCGTCCCAGCAGCTCGGGAAGTTCAGCACGCGCTCCACCTTGCTGCCGCGCGGGCACAGCGGGTACCTGTCGGTGAACGCCCGGTTCTCGAACCCGCTGCACGTCCAGCTCGCGTGCGCGTTCTTCAGGCCGTTCGTCACGGCCTTGGCGTCACCGGCGACGACGCGGATGAACCGCGGCATCGCGGTCACCTTGGCGCGCGGGTTGCCGAGGTACTGGATCCTGACGCTCGACGGGGTGACGATGCTGCCGACGTTGCCGTCCGCCTGGCTCTGCTGCGCCCGGTCCGAGGTGTCCTGACCGGCGCGGAGCCGGATCACCGGCCAGAAGTAGGCCGACTTGTCGCCGTTGGTGCACGTCGTCCCGGCGGCGGCGAACGTCTCGTCGGTGGAGAACGCGTTCGTGTCGAGATTGCCGACGTAGTCGTGGATGTGGTGCGCGCCGTTCACGACGCCCGGGGCGGCGAGCACGTTGTCGGGGTTGCTGTGGGCCTGGCCCTTGTTCACGCCGCAGCTGGACGCGAACACGCCGGTCGAGGCCTGGCGGCCGCGGCGGGGCTGCCGCACGCGCGGCGCCTTGCGGATGTCGACGAACTGGTCCGCGCGCAGGCTCGGATTCGCCGGAGCCTGCCCGCCGTTCTGGCCACCGTTCTGGCCGCCATTTTGGCCGCCATTTTGGCCGCCGTTCTGGCCACCGTTCTGGCCACCGTTCTGGCCGCCGCCGGGCTGCTGGCCGCCCTGCGGGTCGGCAGGCGGAGTCGTCTGGCCGCCGTCGATCGGGCCGCCGTCACCCATCTGACCGCCGTCGCCCATCTGACCGCCGTCACCCATCTGGCCGCCGTCGCCCATCTGGCCACCGTTCTGCTGGCCGCCCTGGGGGGCGGTCGGCTGCGCGGCGGGGTCGGTCGGCTGGGCGGTCGGGTCCGCCGCCGCGGCGGGGATCCCCTGGTAGACCGTCGCGACCAGGGTCAGCGCCGGGATCAACGCGGCGAAGGCTTTCTTCTTTCGTCCCATCGAAAAACTGCTCCCTTTGCGGGGTCTCCGTCAGTGCAGAGCGCGCCTGGGAACCAGGCCCGTGCTCTCCAGCAGCGACATGTGCGTGTTGACGAATTTCAGGCACCGTTCGGCGAACGCGCGGATCTCGGTGTTCTCGGTCGCGGCGCGCACCTTGGCGATGACCGTGAAGACCTGCCCGTGGGCGGCACGCAACCGCAGCACGAACGTCTTGTCATAGTCGGCGCCGTATTTTCCCGACATCTCCCTCAGCCAGCTCTTCTGGCTGCCGTTGGGCTCGTTGGGAAGCAGCACGCCCAGTTTCTGCGCCTCGGCGCGGGTGTCGGCGTCCAGCTGCATGTGCTGGCGCATGATGATCTCGCCGACCTCCTTCACCCGGGGGCTGGAGGCGCGCTGCGCGGCCTGCTGCCCCGCGGGCATCTCCCAGAGGCCGGCCTGCCGGACCTTCACCAGGAGCTGCCTGTCCAGAGTGCTGAGCCGGCCCCAGCGGGTGTTGACGGTGCCACCGAGGTTCGCCGCGCCGCTCGCGGGCGTGCCGACCGGGCTCATGACGACCGCGAAGGCCGCCACGACGGCGGCCGCGGCCGCCAGCACCAGCAGCAGGCGCCCCTTGCCGAGGCGCGGGAGCGTCCGCTTTCCGGCGATTCCGTAGGATTTCCTCAAGGGCTCTCGTCCCTCCTTCCAAGGATCTCTCGACGGACCCGGCGCGGGTTCGTCCGGAGATACGCAGCGGAACACCCCGGGGGTTCAACGATGTCCACCTGTTGTCATTTCTTTCTGCGCCCGGAATTCAACGCCGCGAGGGCGCCCCGGGGACTCCGCCGACGACGCGAAGCGCCAATGCGGGGCACATCGCGACCGCCTTCTGAACGTCCTTCTCCATCCACGACGGAATGTCGGTGCCGAGCACGACGGGAAAGCCGTACCGGTCGAGCTGGATAAGCTCGGGCACGAGGTAGGCGCACAGGCCGTGCCCGTCGCACCGGCTCCAGTCGATCGCGACCCGCCCCTCCGTGCCGTCCGGCACCGGCAGCGGCAGCACCCCGTAGGTCGACTGGCCGCACCCGCCTCCCCACCGGTGCGCGTCGATGTCGGCGGTGAAGGCCTCCATCGCCGACAGGACGAACCTGGCCGTCCCGTCGGGGTGGGTGCAGGCGCCGCGGCCCCGGCCGACGCCGGCGGCGCGGCGCACGCCGTCCACCGTCCCGGCCCCCTCGGTGAGCGCCATCAGGGACCGGACGACGTCGGGCAGCCCGAGCCGGCACGGCCCGCACTGCCCGGCGGACTGCGCCGCGAGGTAGGAGGCGATCCGGGTCACCTCTCCGAGGGGGCAGGTGCCCTGGGTGAGCGGCAGGATGATCCCCGCGCCCACCGTCCCGCCGACGCGGCGCATCCCCGCGCGCGACAGGACCGCCCGCGACACCGCGGCCGGGTCGAGCCACATGCCGTGGTAGCCGCCGACGAGCACGCCCGGCGACGCCGGCACCCCGCAGTGGTCGAGGACGGCCCGCAGCGGCGTGCCGAGCGGCGCCTCCACGACCTGCGTCCCGCCGATCGTCAGCAGCGTGGTGCCCGGCTCGTCCTCCGTCCCGGCCGAGGCGTACAGGTCGGGGCCGAGGGAGACGAGCACCGCGAGCTGCGCGAACGTCTCGGTGTTGGACAGCAGGGTCGGGAAGCCGTCCACCCCCGAGTCGGACGCGCGGACCTTGACGCCCGGCGGGATCGGCGTCTCCCCGTTGATCGCGCGGATCACCGCGCCGCTCTCCCCGGAGATGAACCGCTCGGTCAGCCGCACCACCCGGACCGGCATCCGCCGCTCGCTGATCGCGGCGCGGACCGACCGGGCGGCCTCGTCGCTCTCGACGGCCAGCACGATCCGCTGGGTCCCGAGCGCGCTCGCCGCGATCTGCGCGCCGTCGAGCACCAGGTGCGGCGCCCTGCCGAGCAGCACCTTGTCCTTGGCGCTGCCGGGCTCGCCCTCGGCGCCGTTGACCACCACGACGACGTCCTCGCTGGACCCGCGCTCGTCGCCCCTCTCGCCGGGCAGCAGCGCGGTCCGGTCGGCGGTCGGGTGGTCGACCCGCGCCGCGACCGCCATCAGCTTGCGGGCGAACGGGAACCCCGCCCCGCCGCGTCCCCTCAGGTCGACCTGCTCGGCCATGCGCACCAGGTCGTCCAGCGCCGGCGCGCGGAGCCTGCCGTGCACCGCGAGGTGCCGGTCGAGGTCCAGCCGGTCGAACCGGTCGAACCCGAGCGTCAGCCGCGGCCCGCCGATATTGGAGACGGTGACGGTCGAGGTCATCGGAGGACCTCGGTGTCGCGGTCCGGTCCGGTGACGGGCATGCCGCGCGGGTCCGCGACGGTCTGCCGGGAGTCCGCGAAGTCGCGCGGGTCGCCGAGGTCGCGCGGATCGTCGAACGGGTCCTCCGCCGCCCGGGCGCGGGCCCTCGCGGCGGCCCGCCCCTCCTCGTGCTCGCGCGCCGCCATGGCGCGCCGGTCGCGGCGGCGGCCCGCGCCGTCCGGCAGCGAGAACGCCTCGACGTCCTCGCCGGCCCGGTGGACGTCCCGCGGCCTGATCACCACGACCATGCGGGTGACCAGGGCGAGGACGACGAACACCACGCTCATCACGTAGCTCAGCACGACCCACGGCGCCGCGGCCCGTCCGGTGATCAGGCCGTGCACGATCGCGAGCGGCCAGGACACGTAGGCGACGGCGTGCATCGACCGCCACACCCAGGCCTTGCCGCGGAACGCGAACCGCGCCCGCAGCAGCCCGGTGACCACGATGAGGAGCATCAGGTCGGAGGCCAGGGTGCCGAGGCCGATCGCGCCGGCGTCCGGCACCACGACCTGCACCGGCAGCGCGAGGCCGCTCATCACCTTCACCGTGACGTGCGCGACCAGCATCGCCGTCGCGACGACGGCGGAGGCGCGGTGCACCGCCTGGGCGAGCACCCGGTGCCGGATCTTCAGGATGAGGCGCTCGGTGGCCAGCAGCCCGCTCATCACCGCGGTGGTCAGCGCGACCAGCGCGAAGACGCCGGCGTAGAAGCTGAGGAAGTACTGCACGTTCGCGACCGCGACGGCACCCTGCGGGGTCGCCGCGCCGACCAGCACCAGCACCGCGCCGGCGAGCACCACGCGCAGCGCCCAGGTGGGCACCGCGGGATCATCACTGTTGCGAATTCGCACCGCTCGGACTCCTGTTCTAGGTGGCGGCCGGCGCCGGGGCGCCGGCCGGTCCGGCGCCGTCCTTCTCCGGCTTCTTGCCGGGGGACGGCGTTGACGACGGAGAGTCGTCCGCGGCGGGGACCGGGCCGAGGTTGGCCAGCAGGCCCCCGGGAAGCACCTGGAGGACGCCGCGTTCGGCGAAGCCGAGGAGCGGCTTGGCGCGCTCGCGGAACGTCCAGCCGCCGATCTCGGCGCCGTCGAGCGGGACCGCACCGCCGCCGCGGCGCAGCCCGAACGCGACCTCGGCGCGGGGCGCGGCCGCCCCGCCGCAGGGCCGCCCGGAGCCGGTGCGGCCGAGCGCGTCGCCCTGCTCGACGACGCTGCCGTCGCGCAGCTCGGTCACGCCCCGCATCCCGTAGTAGGTGGACGCGAGGCCGCTCGGGTGGATCACCATGACCACCGCGCCGGCCTGGCTGGAGCAGAACCGGTAGAGGCGCCCGCCGCCGGCGGCGAGGACACGGCCGTCGCCGCCGGAGAACGCCAGCGACGCCAGCGGGCGCGCCGCCACGGCGTCGTCGGAGGTCGTCATCGACCACGCCTGGCCGGTCTTCCACGGCAGCATCAGCCGGTCGCCCGCCCGCGTCCCGTTGACGAGCGTGGCGGCCTGCGCGGCGCTCAGCGCGCCGTACCTGCGCAGGAGCCTCGACTCCGCCGGCGACATGAGGTCCGCGGGGGCGGCTCCGAGGAGCGAGGCGAACGCCGTCGCGCCGGACAGCCCGACCTGCCACTGGCGGCCCGTCCAGTGGGCGGCGTAGAAGGCGAGCTCGGGGCCGGCCGCGCTGGCCTCGGGAACCGGGATCGCACTGGTGCCGAAGACCCAGGTGCGGTCGGCGCTCTGGCGGGTGGCGCCCACGAACGGCTGCCGTGTCAGCGCCGCCCCGTAGGCCTGCCGCGCCGCGGCGCCCCGCTGCGCCAGCGTCAGCCGGCGGACCTGCGTGGCGAGGACCCCGAGATCGGGCCCCGCCGGAGCGGTGGCCGTGCCGCCGCCGGCCACCGGCCGCCGCTGCGGCTGCTGGGGCCGCGCGGGCGTGCCGGCGCCGGGCCTGGACGGCTTGATCGCGCGCTCCGAGCCGACCGGGCCGGAGGACCCGCCGACGGGGCCGCCGTCGAGCAGGGCCCGCTCGGCGATGCCCAGCAGGGACAGCCCGACCGCGGTGGACAGGACGATCGCGCCGATGCTCAGCCGGTCGGCGGGCCGCCTGCCGCGGCGCGGCGTCGCCTTCGGCCCGGGACGCGGCGGC
>NZ_JBEZJQ010000040.1:0-65367 GCF_040653135.1 Actinomadura sp. NPDC048021 | reverse complement strand
TTCTGGTCCACCACCGACGAACTCCGCCAGAACTGGAACGAGGACAAACGCTGGCAGCCCACCTGGAACGACGACCAACGCCACCAGGGCTACGCGGGCTGGAAGAAGGCCGTCGACCGGACTCTCGACTGGGTCGACCTGAGTGACTGAGCGCGCCTTCGCCGGGGTGCGGGGGGTTGTTGGCCCGGAGTCCTTCCGGGCGACGGCCCGCCGCAACCCGGCCGCACGACACTGGTTCCGACCTCTCTCCGGGAGCATGCGGTGACATCTGTAGCCCTCGGCCCCCAGTACCGCGAGGACACCCTGCGCGGCCTGGCGGAGACCGAGTTCGACGTCGTGGTCGTCGGCGGCGGCGTCGTCGGCGCCGGCGCGGCGCTCGACGCGATCTCGCGGGGCCTGTCCGTCGCCCTCGTGGAGGCGCGGGACTGGGCGGCCGGCACGTCCAGCCGGTCCAGCAAACTGATCCACGGCGGGCTGCGCTACCTCGAACAGCGCGACTTCGGGCTGGTCAGGGAGGCACTGCGGGAGCGCGGCCTGCTCCTGCAGCGGCTCGCCCCGCACCTGGTGCGGCCCGTCCGGTTCCTCTACCCGCTGCGCAACCGGGTCTGGGAGCGGGCGTACGTCAGCGCGGGCGTGACCCTGTACGACACGATGGGCGGCGCGCGCTCGCTGCCCCGGCACCGCCAGCTCACGCGGCGGGCCGCGCTGCGGGAGGCCCCCGCCCTGCGCTCGGACGCGCTGGTCGGGGCCGTCCAGTACTACGACGCGCAGGTCGACGACGCCCGCTACACGATGATGGTCGCCCGCACCGCCGCGCAGTACGGCGCCAGCGTGGCCACCCGCGCGGAGGCGACGGGGTTCCTGCGCGAGGGCGAGCGGGTGACCGGCGTCCGCGTCCTGGACCTGGAGGGCGACCGGGAGATCGCCGTGCGGGCCCGGCGCGTGGTGTGCGCGACCGGGGTGTGGACGGACGGCGCGCAGGCGATGACCGGGTCCCGGGCGGCGTTCGCCGTGCGGGCGTCGAAGGGCGTCCACCTGGTCGTGCCGCGCGACCGGATCCCGATGGGCACCGGGTTGATCACGCGGACCTCCAGGAGCGTCCTGTTCATCATCCCGTGGGGGCGGCACTGGCTCGTCGGCACCACCGACACCCCGCACGCCGACGGCCCCGACGAGCCCGTCGCCGACCACACCGACATCGGCTACCTCCTCGACCAGGCGAACTCCGTCCTGCGGACGCCGCTCACGCACGACGACATCGAGGGCGTCTACGCGGGGCTGCGGCCGCTGCTGTCCGGCGAGATGGACGACACCACGCGGCTCTCCCGCGAGCACGCCGTCGCCGAGCCGGTGCCCGGCCTCGTCGTCGTGACCGGCGGGAAGTTCACCACCTACCGCGTGATGGCGCGGGACGCGGTGGACGTCGTCGCCGAGGGCCTCGACGACTCCGTCCCCGCGTCGGTCACCGGCCGGCTGCCGATCCTCGGCGCCACCGGGTACGAGGTGCTGTGGAACGAGCGGCGCCGGCTCGCCGCCGAGTCCGGCCTGCACGTCGCGCGGATCGAGCACTTGCTGCACCGGTACGGGTCGTGCGCCCGGGAGGTGCTGGCCATGGTCGCCGACGACCCGGCGCTCGGCGCCCCCATCCCCGGGGCCGGCGACTACCTGTGCGCCGAGGCCGTCTACGCGGTGACGCACGAGGGCGCGCTGCACCTGGAGGACGTCCTGGCGCGGCGGCTCCGCGTCTCGATCGAGGAGTGGGACGGCGGCGCGGCCGCGGCGTCCCGCGTCGCCGAACTCGTCGCGCCCTGGCTCGGCTGGGACGACGAGCGCGTCAGCGGCGAGGTCAAGCGGTACGTGCAGCAGATCGCGGCGGAGCGCCGCGGCGGCCCGGCCCTGCGGGAGGCGCCCGTCACCGCCGCCTGACGGAGATCGGCGCCGGTCGGGGGAGACCGGCGCCGCTCACGCGAAGGTGGCGGTCATCGCCGTGGCGTCGCCCGGGGCGTGGATCGAGAGGGTCCCGTCCGGGGACCCGGCCGCCACGAACGGCTGCCCCGCGTGGACGGGCCTGCGGGCGCGGAACGACAGTTCGCGCACCTTCAGGCCCGCCCGGCGCGGCAGCTCCAGGCAGAGGATCGCGAGCAGCGGGCCGTGGACGACGAGCCCGGCGTGCCCCTCCACCCCGGTCGCGTACGCCTCGTCGTAGTGGATGCGATGGGCGTTGTAGGTGAGGGCGCTGAACCGGAACAGCATGACCGGGCCGGCGGTCGTGCTCAGCGTCCACGGCGCGTCCACGGCCGGCGCCTCGAACCGCGGCGGCTCCGGACGGGACGCCGCGCCGCCGCTGCGGTAGACGAGGTCCTGCTCCTCGACCGCGATCTGGGTGCCGTCCCGCAGGAACCTGTGCCGGACGGTCACGAACAGCATCTCCCCGCTGCGGCCCTGCTTCACCGCGGTGGACGCGAGCTCCGTCCGGCGCGTGACGGCGTCCCCGGCGCGCAGGGGATCGTGGATCCGGAACCGCCCGCCGGCGAACATGCGGCGCCGCTCCGGGATCGGCGGAAGGAACCGGCCCTCGCGAGGATGCCCGTCCGGTCCCAGGTCCCGCTGCGCGGGCCGTTCCAGGAAGTGCAGCCAGTGCCAGAGGGGCGGCAGCTCCTCCCCCGGTGGCTCGACGTCGAGCAGCCCGGCCAGCGCCTCCGACGGCCCTGCGCCGACGACCTCGGTCGTCTCCTCCGGTTCCGGGGCCCACCCCGCGATGTCGATCACGGGCCCATCGTCGCAGGCGCTACGCGAACGCGTTCACCCCGGTCAGCTCCGCCGACAGCTCCCACAGCCGCTCGGCCTGCGCCGGGTCGGTCGCGTAGGAGCGCACCCCGCTGGAGGGCGCGCCGACGCGGCCGCGGCGCGCGGGGTCGCCCTCGGGGGCCCGCTCGGCGACGTCGCAGTCCTCGCAGTACACGCCGCCCATGCCGGCCAGCCGCGGGGACGTGGCCGCCCACACCGCCGTCGCCGCGCCCTGCTCCGGCGTCTTGAACCCCTGGGCGATCTCGTTCCCGTCCTCGTCGACCCAGCCGTTCGCCACCTTCTCCTCCAGGGGGATGTGGCGCTGGAGGGGCGTCAGGATGCTCCCCGGATGGAGCGAGAAGGCCCGTACGGCGTCCTTGGCGAGCGCGTCCAGGTGGACGGCGAACAGCACGTTGGCCGTCTTCGCCTGCCCGTACGCCTCCCATTTGTCGTAGCCGCGCTCGAACTGCACGTCGTCCCACCGGATCGGGGAGAAGTGGTGCCCGCGCGACGAGACCGCGACCACCCGGGCCCCCGGCCCGACGGCCGGCCACAGGCGGTTCACCAGCGCGAAGTGCCCGAGGTGGTTGGTGGCGAACTGCGCCTCCCAGCCGGGCCCGACGCGCGTCTCTGGGCAGGCCATGACCGCCGCGTTGTTGATCAGGATGTCGATGCCGCGGCCGGACGCGAGGAACCGATCCGCGAACCCGCGCACGCTCTCCAGGTCGGCCAGGTCCAGTTCGTCCACCTCGACGCCGTCGATGCCGCCGACGGCCTCCTTCGCCGCCTCCGGGCGCCGCGCGGGGACCACCACCTGCGCCCCCGCGCCCGCCAGCGCCCGCGTCGTCTCCAGGCCGAGGCCCGAGTACCCGCCGGTGACGACGGCGAGCCTCCCCGTGAGGTCGATGCCCGCGAGGACGTCCCTCGCCGTGCTCTCGAAGCCGAACCCCGATCCGATCGTGTGCTGTGGAGTGGTCATGCCCCGAACGCTACGAGCTGGAGCGCGCTCCAGGTCAATCCGGCGCCGGGACGAGCGGGCAGTGCGTGCCCCGGTAGACCGTCGGGACGCAGCGGTTGCAGTGGACGCACAGGGAGGGCGTGGACGGGTCGGCGGCGATCCGGTTCACGAGGTCGGGTTCGCGGAGGAGGGCGCGGGCCATGGCGACGAACTCGAAGCCCTCCGCCATCGCGGTGTCCATGCTCGCGCGGTCGGTGATGCCGCCGAGCAGGATCAGGGGCAGGTCGAGCTCGGCGCGGAACCTGCGCGCGTGCTCCAGCAGGTAGGCGTCCTGGTAGGGGTAGGAGCGCAGGAACCGATTGCCGAACATCCGCAGGCCGATCCGCATGGGCAGCTTGTAGCTGGCCGCGAACTCGGGGATGGGCATCTCCCCGCGGAACAGGTACATCGGGTTGAGCAGCGAGCTGCCGGCGGTCAGCTCCAGCGCGTCGACGGTGCCCTCCTCCTGGAGCCGGCGGGCGACGTGGAGGCTGTCGTCGATCTCCAGGCCGCCGCGCACGCCGTCGCGCATGTTGAGCTTGGCGGTGATCGCGATGCGGTCGCCGACCTCGTCCCGGACGGCGCGGGCGATGCCGAGCGCGACCTTGGCCCGGTTCTCGATCGGCCCGCCGTAGCCGTCCTTGCGGCGGTTGAGGCGGGGGCTGAGGAACGCGCTGGCCAGGTAGTTGTGCCCGAGGTGAATCTCGACGGCGTCGAAACCGGACTCGATCGCCAGCCGCGCGGCCTCGGCGTGGGCGCGGGTGATGCGCTCGATGTCCTCCGCCTTGGCGACCTTGGTGAAGGCCATGCCGAGCGGGTTGAAGAACCGCCCGGCCGAGACGGCGGGCCGCCCGTTGGAGCTGGCGTCGGCGACCGGGCCGGCGTGCCCGAGCTGCGCGGACGCGGCGGCGCCCTCCGCGTGGACGGCGTCGGTGAGGCGCCGCAGCCCGGGGACGGCCTCCGGCCGCATCCAGATCTGCCGCCGCTCGGTCCGCCCCTCGGGCGCGACCGCGCAGTAGGCGACGGTGGTCATGCCCACTCCCCCGGCGGCCGGCCGCCGGTGGTACTCGATCAGGTCGTCGGTGACCAGCGCCTCGGGCGTCATCCCCTCGGACGTGGCCGCCTTGATCACACGGTTCCGCAGCGTCAGCGGCCCGAGCCGCGCCGGTTCGAAGACCTCCACGATCCGCCTCCTCGCCCCTGGGCTAGCCGAGCCGCTCGATGATGGTGACGTTGGCCTGGCCGCCGCCTTCGCACATGGTCTGGAGGCCGTAGCGGCCGCCGGTGCGGTCGAGCTCGTGCAGAAGGGTGGTCATCAGGCGGGCGCCGGTGGCGCCGAGGGGGTGGCCGAGGGCGATGGCGCCGCCGTTGGGGTTGGTCGTCGCCGGGTCGGCGCCGGTCTCCTTGAGCCAGGCGAGGACGACGGACGCGAACGCCTCGTTGATCTCGACGGCGTCGATCTCGCCGATCGTCATCCCGGTCTTCTTCAGCGCGTACGCGGTGGCGGGGATGGGCGCCGACAGCATCCGGATGGGGTCCTCTCCGCGCGCGGAGAGGTGGTGGACGCGGGCGCGCGGGGTGAGGCCGTGGTCCTTCACGGCCTGCTCGGAGGCGATGAGCAGCGCGGCCGCGCCGTCGGAGATCTGCGACGAGACGGCCGCGGTGAGGCGGCCGCCCTCCACCAGGGCCTTCAGGCCCGCCATCTTCTCCAGGGTGGTGTCGCGGCGCGGGCCCTCGTCGGTGGTGACGCCCTCCCAGGCGACGGTCTCGCGCTCGAACCGGCCCTCGTCGATGGCGCGGATGGCGCGCTGGTGGGACTCGTAGGCGAACGCCTCCATCTCCTCGCGGGAGATGTCCCAGTCGCGGGCGATCATCTCGGCGCCGTTGAACTGCGACACCTCGGTGTCGCCGTAGCGGCGCGCCCAGCCCGCCGAGCCCGCGAAGGGGCCCTCGGTGAAGCCGAGCGGCGCCGCGGCGGTCATCGCCGAGCCGATCGGGATCTGCGACATGTTCTGCACGCCGCCCGCGACGACCAGGTCCGACGTCCCGGACAGGACGGCCTGCGCCGCGAAGTGCACGGCCTGCTGGGAGGAGCCGCACTGCCGGTCGACCGTGACGCCGGGGACCTCCTCGGGGAGCCCGGCGGCCAGCCAGCAGGTGCGGGCGATGTCGCCGGCCTGCGGGCCGAGGGTGTCGACGCAGCCGAACACGACGTCCTCGACGGCGGCCGGGTCGATCTTCGTCCGGTCCATGAGGGCGGTCAGCACGTGCGCGCCGAGGTCGGCGGGGTGCACTCCGGCGAGCCCGCCGTTGCGGCGCCCGACCGGGGCGCGGACCGCGTCGACGATGTAAGCCTCGGCCATGGGGGGTGTCTCCTTCGTACGGGCCTAGCTCGCCTGGATCCCTTCGAGGAACATGGCGAGGTACTGCTTGGCGATGTCGTCGGCGGACAGCCGCCCGCCGTGCTGGTACCAGTTGGCCGCGACCCAGACGGTGTCGCGGATGAAGCGGTAGATGAGGGTCCGGTCGAGGTCGGCGCGGAACGCGCCCTCCTTGACGCCGCGGTCCAGCAGGGACAGCCACATCTCCTCGAACCGCCGCTGGGAGTCCAGGAGGTAGTGGAACCGCTCGCTGGTCGCGAGGTGCTTGGACTCGTTCTGGTAGAGGACGACCGCGGGACGGTGCCTGTCGATCGAGCGGAACGACTCGACGACGATGGCCTCCAGGGTGTCGCGCGCGCTGAGCCCGGCCTCCAGGACGCGGTCGTAGGCGGCCCACATGTCGTCCAGGAAGGTCGACAGGATCTCGTCGGCCATCGACTCCTTGGAGTCGAAGTGGTAGTAGAGGCTGCCGCCGAGGATCCCGGCGGCGTCGGCCACCTTCCGGACGGTGGTGGCGGAGTAGCCCTGGGAGGCGAACACCTCGGCGGCCGTGGCGAGCAGCTCGGCCCGCCGCCCCGCGCGGGCGGCGGCGGTGCCCTCGGCGTCGCGCCGTCGTGGACTCATGCGCAGTTCCTCATGTACCGGTGTCCTAAGCGTGCTGGGAGGAGACGGAGACGACCTCGCCCGTCATGTACGACGAGTAGTCGCTGGCCAGGAAGACGATAACGTTGGCCACCTCCCACGGCTCGGCGTAGCGGCCGAACGCCTCCCGGCGCGTCAGCTCCTCCAGCAGCTCCTCCGACGTCACCTTGACCAGGTGCGGGTGCATGGCCAGGGACGGGGAGACGGCGTTGACCCGGACGCCGAAGTCGGCCGCCTCCAGCGCGGAGCAGCGGGTGAGCGCCATGACCCCCGCCTTGGCTGCGGCGTAGTGCGCCTGCCCCTTCTGCGCCCGCCAGCCGATCACCGAGGCGTTGTTGACGACGACGCCGGAGCCCTGGTCGCGCATGAGGCGCAGGGCGGCGCGGGTGCAGCGCATCGTGCCGGTGAGGGTGATGTCGAGGACGCGGCCCCACTGCTCGTCGGTCATGTCGACGAGGTCCGCCGTCCCGCCGAGCCCGGCGTTGTTCACCGCGACGTCGATGCGGCCGAACCGCTCCACGGCCCGGCCGTAGAGGGCCTGGACCTGCTCCTCGGAGGTGACGTCGCAGGGCAGCGCGTCGACCCGGTCGGCGCCGAACTCCTTCTCCAACTCCGCCGCGGTCGCGGCGAGCCGCCGCTCGTGCGCGTCGGAGACCAGGACGCGGGCGCCCTCCTCCAGGCAGCGGCGGGCGGTGGCGCCGCCGATGCCGGCCCCCGCCGCCGCGGTGATCACGACGGCGCGGCCGGCGAGCAGGCCGTGCCCGGGGACGTAGGGGGGCGGGGTCATCCGCGTGCCTTCCTGTCGGCGGCCGGTTCACGGGGCAGGCCGAGCACGCGCTCGGCGATGATGTTGCGCTGGATCTCGTTCGACCCGGCGTAGATCGTGTCGGAGCGGGAGAACAGGAACAGCCGCTGCCAGTCGTTCAGGTCGTAGGGCTGCGCGGTCCCGCCGTCCGGACCGGTGCCCGGCGCCCCGTCAGCGACGAGGCCGGCGGCGCCGAGGACGTCCATGGCCAGCTCGCCGAGCTCGCGGTGCCAGGTGCCCCAGACGAGCTTGGAGATCGACGACTCGGGGCCGGGGGCGCCCGACGCGACGCCCGCCATGGTGCGCACCGCGTTCAGCCGCATGATCTCCAGGCCCATGTAGGACCGGGTCAGCCGGTCGCGCAGCAGGGGGTCGTCGATGGCGCCGGTGCGGCGGGCGAGGTCGGCGACGCCCTCGAACTCGCGCCGGAACCCGACCTGCTGGCCGAGCGTCGCGACGCCGCGCTCGAACCCGAGCGTCGCCATCGCGATCTTCCAGCCCTCGCCGGGCTCCCCGACGATGTTGCCCGCGTCGGTGCGGGCGCCGTCGAAGAACACTTCGTTGAACTCGGAGGTGCCGGTGAGCTGGACGATCGGCCGGATGTCCACGCCGTCCTGGCGCATCGGGACGAGCAGGTACGACAGGCCCCTGTGGCGCGACGACCCCGGCTCGGTGCGGCACACGACGAAGCACCAGTCGGCTTCGAGGGCCAGCGACGTCCACACCTTCTGCCCGTCGACCAGCCAGTGGTCCCCGGCGAGCTCGGCGCGGGTCTGGACGTTGGCGAGGTCGGAGCCCGCGTTCGGCTCGGAGTAACCCTGGCACCACAGCTCCCGCGCCGCCACGATCGGCGGCAGGAAGCGGGCGCGCTGCTCGTCGGTGCCGAAGGCGATGATCGTGGGCCCGAGCAGGTTCTCGCCGATGTGGTTGACCCGGGCCGGCCCGTCGGCGAGCGCGTACTCCTCGTGGAAGATCACCTGCTGCTCGACGGTGGCGCCGCGGCCGCCGTACTCGCGGGGCCAGCCGACGCAGGTCCAGCCTGCGGCGGCCATGTGACGCTCCCAGGCCAGCCGCTCCTCGAAGGCCTCGTGCTCGCGGCCGGGGCCGCCGAGCCCGCGGGCGTGCGCGAACTCGCCCGACAGGTTGCCCTGGAGCCAGTCGCGGACCTCGGCGCGGAAGGCCCGGTCCGCGGGGGACTCGTTCTGCTTCACGCCAGGGACTCTACCAAACAGTTGTTAGAAAGAATCACCCCCCAGGGCGGGTTCCGCCTCCAGAGCGACCACCGGCCGCTCGGCGAGCGGCGCGGCGGAGGCCGCGGCCCGGGGCGGCGCGAGAACCGGCGCGGCGGCCGCGCGCCCGCGGTGGAGCAGGTCGAACAGGCGGTCCCACCGGGCGAGGACGGCGTCCGGCCCGAACCGCGACACCGACACGCGGGCGCGGGCCCCGAGCGCGCGGCGCAGCTCGGGTTCCTCGATGAGCCGCCCGAGCGCGGCGGCGAACGCGGTGACGTCGCCCGGCGGGGCCAGCAGCCCGTCCCGGCCGTCCTCGACCAGCGCCCGGACGCCCGGCGCGCAGTCGAACGCCACCGTGGGCAGCCCGTACGCCATGGCCTCCAGCACCGACATCGGGAAGCCCTCGGCCCGCGAGGGCAGCGCGAACACCGACGCCTCGACGAGCGCCTCCTCGACCTCGCAGACCACGCCCCGGAACTCGACGGAGCCGGACAGCCCGGCGGCGTCCGCCCGCGCCCGCAGGTCCTCCTCGTCCGGACCGCCGCCGTAGACGTGCAGCCGCCAGCCCGGATGCCGTCCGGCGACGCGCTCCCACACCTCCAGCAGCAGGTCCACGCCCTTCTCGTAGGCCAGGCGGCCGACGCAGGCGACGACCGGCAGGTCGAGCGTGGGATGCACGCCGGGCGTGACGTGCAGCGCGTTCGGGATGTGGTCCACGTTGGTCATGCCGTCCCTGGCCCAGGCATCGGCGTCCTCGGCGGTGAGCACCAGCATCCGGTCCGCGCAGGCGTAGAGATCCTTGACCCGCCGGTACCGCGACGACCTCCGGGTCGCCTGGTAGGACTCGTGGCTCATGCCCACGACGCGCAGCCCGGAGGTGTCGGCGAGCCGCACCCACTCCATCGCCCACACCTGCGCCACGATGACGACCGCCCCCGGCCGCGCGGCGGCGAACAGCTCCGACAGGCGCGCCGCGCCGCGCCGCTGGGCGGCCGTCCGCCACAGGTCCCGGGCCCGAGCCGCCGGGTCGAGCCGCTGCAGCGCCTTGCGCGGGCGCCAGGCCATGGCGGGCGGGCCCCACTCCCCGTGCAGCACCTCGACGGCGTAGGAGCCGTCGCGGCCGTGGTGGTACGGCTCCGGCCCCCGCGTGATCCCGACGAGGGTGACGCGGTCGCCGCGCCCGGCCAGCAGCCGCGCCATGTGGTGCGCCCACCGCTGGAGGCCGCCCATCTCGTCGGCGTTGTTGCACACGATGAAGACGTCACGCGGCGCGGTCATGGCGTTTCCCTCCTGCTCGGCGCGGCGGGGAAGTAGCGGTCCACCACCGTCTTCGCGGCGGTGCCGCGTTCGTGCTCGCCGAAGCGCGCGGCGAACGCGCGGCGCCGCCCGGCGTGCTCGGCCCCGGCCGCGTCCAGGCCGGCGAGCGCGGCGACGAGCTCGTCCTCGGTGCGGGTGATCGGCCCAGGAGCGTGCCGCTCCAGGTCGAAGTAGCCGGTGGCGAGGTCCCTGCCCTCCGGGAGGTGCAGCACGATCGGCCGGTTGAGCAGGGCGAAGTCGAACATGATCGAGGAGTGGTCGGTGACGAGGGCGTCCGCCAGCAGCAGGAGCGGCGTCACGTCGGGGACCGCGCCGACGTCCCGCATGACGGCACGGGCGCCCGGCGGGACGTTCGCCCGGCACAGGTAGTGGGGCCGGACGAGCAGGACGCACTCCTCCCCCAGCTCTCGCGCGAAGACCCCCGGATCCACAGGCGGGTCGAGGAGCCGGACGGGACGCCCCCTCGGCCCGGTGACGTACGTGGGCGCGTACAGGACTGCCCGGCGCCCGTCGTCCAGGCCGAGCGACTCGCGCAGGGCCGCGACCTCGGCGGCCAGCTCCGGGTCGCCGTCCACCCCGTTGACCAGGGGGTCGTTGCGGGGATACCCCACCGGGAGCAGCTCGGAGCGCACGCCGAGGCCGCTGCAGAGCGTCTCGGAGTCGTGCCCGGAACGCACCAGGAAGCAGTCGAAGCGCTCCACCATCCGCCGCAGCCGCTCCTGGTCGCCCGCGGGCCCCGACTTCATCCGCGGCTGGTCCAGCCCCATCAGCTTGAACGCCGACCCGTGCCAGGTCTGGATGTAGGTGGTCTCGGGACGCTTGCGCAGCCGGTCCGGGAAGCCCTGGTTGTCGATCCAGAACTGGGCCCGCGCGAGCGCCAGGTAGTACGCCCAGGACCCGCGCTTGACGAGCCGGGCGTCGTCGGGGAACCCCTTGGGGGACGAGGCGTACGACCACACGGCCGTCACCGGGCGGCCGGACCTGCGCAGTTCCCGGTAGATGTACTTGGGGTTGTCGGAGTAGTGGCGGCCGAGCTGGCTCTCGAAGACCGCCATGCCGGCCCGGACGGGCAGCCGGCTCAGCACCCGGTTGAACACGATGATCTTGGTGTTCCGGCCGGTCAGGGTCCGGCGCACCGCCCGGCCCAGCTCCCGGAGCCGGTGCCGGGTCAGCCGTCCCGGGCGGGACAGGGCGGCGCGGCGCGCGGCGGCGCGGGTGAGCCGCGCCCACGGGCTCCCCGCCTCCAGGGCGAACGCCAGGTGCCCGCCCTCGGTGACGTAGGAGCGGAGCCGGTCCCCCGCGAACCGCGTCAGCCGCGGCCGGACGGGCAGCAAGACCCCGCCGAGCGACGGCGACCCGCGCCCCTCGCCGAGCCGAGTGACCACCTCCTCGCCGTCCACCCGGATGCGCAGCCGCACGTCCCAGACGGGGTCGATGAACCCGAGGGGGCGGATCCTGCGGGCGGGGTCGAACTCGGCGCGCCAGGTGAGCCGGTCGCCCTCATGCCGGACGGGCGCGCGGACCCGCCCCTTCCGCGAGCGGCCGCGCCGGTCGCGGAACTCCAGCGTCCCGGCCAGCTCGGCATCCCGCGGGATCCGCTCCAGCGGGTTCAGCACGTGGCCGGCCATGAGCACGCGGCCGCCGCGCGTCTCCAGCCGCGTCACGGTGTTCGCCGGGCGCAGCTCCCGGAGGGGCCGCACATGGAACCCGAAGGACGTGACGTCCCGGACGCGGCGGCCGAGCGTGCCGCGCGGGCGACCGGCGCCCCAGTAGACCCGCCCGTCCCGCTCCACCAGGCGGGCGCGCAGCTCGGGACGCTTCACGGGGTCGTACTCGGCGGCGGCGAGCGCGCCCGCGTGATCGCCCTCGCGGATCAGGTGCGCGGCGATCGCGGGCAGCGGGTTGGCCTGCTCGAAGACCCGCGGGTCCAGCTCATCCAGGTAGGCGGCGGCCAGGTCGAGGAAGCGCGCCTGGTGGGCCGGGTCGCGGTCGCGCAGGTCGCGCAGGTACAGCACCAGGTCGTGGTTGACGAACTTGACGTCCTTGGCCCGCTGCAGGTCGTAGGCGCCACGCAGCGCGAAGAGCATGTCGATGCGGCGGTGGATCTCCAGCCGGTCGGTGAAGTTCGCCAGGTCGGCGCGCCGGTTGGAGATCGACGGCGCCCGCGTCCGCTCCTTGACCAGCCAGTTGTAGACGCGGTGCGGGATCAGGGCGGTCCGCCCCGCCTCCAGGTAGGCCTCGGCGGTGAACAGCAGGTCCTCGTAGTGCAGCCGCTCGACGAACCGCAGGCCGTGCTCCTCCAGGAAGCCGCGGCGGTAGGCCTTGTTGGTCGAGAGGGTGTCGTAGAGAAGATCGGGTCTCTCGCTCAGCGACCCGTAGACCGCGCTGTGCCGGTAGAGCCACGGGTACCAGGGGCGGATCCGCCCTTTGGCGCCCTCGGGCAGGTCGAGGAAGATCCGGTCGCAGAGCCCCGAGACCACGTCGGCGCCGGTGTCCTCGGCGGCGGCGAGGAGGTTGAGGCAGGCGTGCCGGTCCAGCAGGTCGTCGCTGTCGAGGAACATCACGTACCGGCCGGTGGACTCCTCGATCCCGGTGTTGCGGGGACGGCCGCAGCCGCCGGAGTTGGCCGGCAGGTGGACGGCCCGGACCCGCCCCGGATGGGCCGCGGCGAGCCGGTCGGCGGCCTCGCCCGTCCCGTCGGTGCTCGCGTCGTCGACGATCACCGTCTCGACGCCGCCCAGCGACTGCGCCAGCGTCGAGGCCACCGCCCGCGGAAGCCTGCGGGCGTCGTTGTAGGCGATCACCACCACGCTGACATCCGGGCGCACCGCCATGGGCATCCCCCTCCGCAGACTCCGGCGTGCTGGATTCCTTTCCAGGAACTCCGCACTGAGGTCCAAGAGGGATCAAAGGCTGTCAACGCTTAGCATTACCCACCGTCACCGGAGGGTTTGGGCACAACACCCGGAACGCCAGAAGGCGCCCGGCCTGAGGCCGGGCGCCTTCGCGAGGCGCGCACCTTCTCGGGACGCGTCGGATCAGCGGGCGTAGTCGGGGTAGCCGTAGCCGACGACCTGCGACTTCTCGCGGACCTTCTTCTGCACCGCGTTGTCGGTGTTGCCCTCGACGGTGGTGATGCTGCCGTCGCCGTTGTCCTTGACGACGATGCCGACGTGGTCGATGTCACCGATGCCGGCCTTGGAGCCGTCCTGCCAGTCGAAGAACACCACGGCGCCCGGCCTGGCCTTGTGGCCCCAGCGGTCGGTCTGCTTGAACCAGCTGGCGTGCTGGACGGTGTAGGCGTCCCAGCCCATGTTCTTGACGCCGGTCTGGGCGCCGAGCCAGGAGACGAACATGTTGCACCACTGGGCGCCGTTGTACTCCTTGACCGAGAAGCCGCCGTCGCGCTTGGCGGTGGCCTTCGCGTGCGGAGTCGAGATGTACCACTTGTGGTACTTGGTCTGACCGCCCTTGCCCTCGTGGACGCCGACCTGCGACTCCGCGAGCTTGATCACTTCGGCGGGCTTGACCGCGTGCGGGGGGACCTTGAAGCCCTCGCGCCGCGCCTCGGCGACGGCGTTCTCGGCCTTCACCGTCTTGGCTTGGGAGGGCTGGTGAGCGGCGGTCCCCTGCTCGGAGACCACCGCCGCCTGGGCGGAGGTCTCGGCGGCCGCGCGGCCGCCGGCGAGGGGGTTGACCACCGAGAGCCCGACCGCGCCCGCCAGGACCGCGCCCACGGCGACGCCGACGGCCTTGTCCTCGGGGGTGAGGCGGTTGAGCGAAAGTCGATCGAAAAGACCGGACATGCAGGGAATCTCCTTGTCTTCCATGGCGCCTACCGGGTTAGCTGACGGATTCGGGCATGGAAGCAGCCCTACGGCGCGACTCTCGGGCGCGCCGATTCACCCCAGAAACGTGGGTCCCCGGCTCCGCTCCGGTCACCGACCGGACGGACTCGGCCTCGCACCGCGGGAGCGGTGCAGGTATACGGATGTTCTCTCTGGCAGATCTTGATGAGGGGGCGCGCGTCGATTGGCGCGCATCGCGTGCGGATACCGCTCCGCGATCCTCGGCCGCGCATGGTGCGGCCGGTGGCAACGCATGGGACGCGCTGCGTGATTCGGGATCGAAGGTACCAACCTTCTCAAGAAAAGCAAACCAGGCATAAAGTAAAGTCTTGCCTGCTCAAAGCCCTCTCAAGAGACTCCCAACACCGGGGCGGCGCCCCCTCTTCCCGATCTTTCTCGAGAGGCGCCCAACCCCTTGCCCGCCTCCCTTACCGAGCCTTCGGGAAAAGGTAAAGAAGATCGAATAGGGGGCGTCGGACGGTCTCCGCCGAGGCGGCCCGCCACCCGGCCGCCCCGCCGGGTGAGGCGCACGTCACACTAGGTGATCTTCGCTGGCCAGGCGTGCCGTCCGTCACCGCGAGGCCCGGACGGTCACTCCACGTAAAGGGCGAACAGCGTGGTGTCGTCCGCCGCCCGGTCGTGCTCCATCCGCGCCAGCACCTCGTCCAGCACCCGGTCGGGACGCGTGGAGGAGTCCCGCAGGATGTGGGTCAGGCGGACGATCCGCTCGTCCAGGTCCGCGTCCCGGCGCTCCACCAGGCCGTCGGTGTAGAGGAAGAGCATGTCGCCCGACGTGAGCCCAGTGGTGATCGTCGTGTACTCCCAGCCGGGCATGGCGCCGAGCATCGGGTCGCGGACCACCTCCAGCGGGGTCGCCCGCCCGTCCCGGACCAGGATCGGCGGCGGATGGCCCGCGCACGTCCACTCCAGGACGTGCCGGGACGGGTCGTAGTGGGCGACGATGGCGGTGCCCGTCGCCGGCGGGTCCATGCCGCCGATCAGCTCGTTCAGCCAGCCGACCAGCCGCCCCGGGCGCTCCCCCGTGCAGGCGAGACCCAGCAGGCCGTTCCGGGTCCGCGCCATCGCCGCCGCCGCCGGCAGCCCGTGCCCGGCCGCGTCCCCGATCGCGAACATCGCCCGCCCGTCCTGGAGGGCCTTGGTCGCGAACCAGTCGCCCCCGATGCGGGCCGTGCTCTCCGCCGCCATGCTGCGGATCGAGGTGCACAGGCCCGGCAGCTGCTCGACCTCGTCCTCGTCCGGCAGGATGGCCCGCCGCAGGGTCACCGCCACGCGCCGCTCCTGGGCCGTCCGCGCCTGCTGGCGCAGCATCTGCCGCCGGGTCTCGGCCAGCGCGCGCTCCACCCCGCGCCGCCGGGTGATGTCCTGCGACACGATGTTGATCGAAACGGGCAGGCCGGACTCGCCCAGCACGGGCTCGGCGAACACCCACAGATGGCGGGGCGTCCCGTCATGGCTGATCACGCGGTGCTCCGCCTCGACCGGTTCACGCCGCGAGAACATGGTCTGGACGGCCTCCTCGACCAGCGGCAGGTCGTCGTCGGCCACGACCTTCGGCAGGTCGTGCGGCATCGGCGGCACCTCGTCGGAAGACAGGCCGTAGTTGGCCAGCATCTGCGGCGTCCAGTCCGCCTCCCCGGTGGCGAGGTCCCACTCCCCGAACCCGATCAGCGCGAGCCGCTCGACCCGCTCCAGCCGCCGCGCGATACGGTCCTCGGCCAGGTGGTACCGCCATGTGACGCAGATACCGGTAGGCACCCGCACGCATCGCACACTCATCCGCGACGAGCGGGACAGGCCCCGCTGAGCCGTCGAATACTGGATCGAGGAACGTTCCAAACGCATCCCGGACTCCAGCACCCCGACGTAGTCGTCGAACAGGCCGCTGAGCACCGCCCCCGGGTCCGTCCGCAGCAGCCGCAGTCCGGTCAGCTCCTCCCGGCCCCGCCCGAACATGTCCTTGGCGACGCCGTTGAGCTCCGCGAAAAGGAAGTCGACCACGCTGCCGTCCGGCCCCCGCACCGGGACCAGGTGGGCCGCCGAGTCGAGCGCCCCCTCCAGCACCGCCGTCGCCGCCGGGTCGTCGGGCACCCCCGCGAGGATCTCCGCGTCCCCCGCGGTGTCCTCGGCCGTCACCCGGCGCAGGACGTCCTCGGCCTCCGACAGGACCGCCTGGCGCTCCGCGGGCACCTCCTCGGCGCGCGGCGCCCTGCGCCCCGCCACCACGGCCCCCACCGGCCCGCCGCCGCCGTCCTTGACCAGCAGCGACGCCGCCTCGGCCATGTCGATGTCCAGATCGCGCGCGAGCCAGATCAGGTGCTGCAGGGCCTCGCCCGGCGGGACGCCGAGACGCCGGGCCAGCACGACCCGCGCCTCCGCCAGCACGGCCCGGTCGCGCGCCGCGCCCCGGAGGTCCTCCACGTCCGCGCCGGGCACCCCGGGCTGCGTGCCTTCCGCTTCCGCCAACCCCGTCCCCCGTTCGGCGTCACCTGCCCCTGGGAGAAAAAAGCTACATACGTCAGTGAGGGACTATTCGCCCATGTCCCTGCAAAGAGGCTAGATCTTTGCCCGGGTTTTCCGTTCACGCCCGAAGCCGACCACTTCCGGTGACCGTCTCAAAACGGACCCGTTCCCCGCCGTGTGACCCACGTCACACCCGCGTCACCTGCCGCGTCAACGAGGTGATCCGCGCCGCCGCCGTCCCGAACGGAGTCCCCGCCGGATGCAGCGTCAGCACCACCACGATCTTGTCCCCCACGACCCCCGTCGTGTGCAGCACGGGCCGCCCCAGCCCCAGGTCGGGCCGCCATGCCGCCGGCCGCACATGGCACGGCTCCGACGGCGTCTCCCCGAACCCCGACCACCCCTGCTTGACGGCCCACGGCCGCTTCACCGCCCGCGGGATCCCGAACGTCTGGTCGAACCCGTCCGTCCCGCAGGGCGTCGACGCCCGCAACTGCTGGAGCACGAACTCCCGCTGCCCCTCCGGCGCCCGTTCCAGCAGGTACCGGTACATCCGCACCACGTCCCGCGCACTGAGCGCCGTGTAACCCCAGTACCCGGGCTTCTCCGCGGGCGGCGGCGCGGTGTCCTCCAGCCCCATCTTCCGCACCATGCGCTCGATGATCTGCTTCCGCCCGCCCCGCCGCCAGAACTCCGTCGCGGCCCCGTCGTCACTGGACCGCAGCATCGGCACCAGCAACCGCCGATCGGCCGCCGACACCTCATGCCGATCCATGTAGTCCAGCGCGATGAGGATCTTCACCACCGAGGCCGACCGGAACGTCCGCCGCGTCGCCCGCGCGACCACCACCCGCCCGGCGGCCCGATCGAACACCTCGTACGAGGCCCGCACACCAACCGGCACCCGCACGACCGGCGCCTCCGAAACCCGCGGCACGGACCTCTCCGGCTCAGGACTCCCGCTCACCGCCCGAGCCCCTCCACCGTCCCCGCACCCGCCCACCAGCCCCAGGCCCAAGACCCCGGCCAGCACCGCCCGCAAACGCACCATCAGGCCTGCCTACCAGAGATCCGCGCCCCCGTATCTCGGTACGCACGACCCCGCAGACTGCGCTACAGTAATCACGCCCGCTCAAACGGGCACCGGGACGTAGCGCAGTTTGGCAGCGCACTTGACTGGGGGTCAAGGGGTCGTGGGTTCAAATCCCGCCGTCCCGACAAGAAGTACCAGCTCAGAGGCCGTTTCTCCACCATGGAGAACCGGCCTCTTGATCGTTAGTTAGCCGTTCGTTAGCGAACCGAGCCGTCTCCCCCGGCACCCGGACGGTTCACACAGGACCAGAAGCCCCGAGCACCGCCGGCGCGCCCTCTCCCTGTGTTCAACCGAGCCACGCCGAACCACCAGGCCTCCAGGCCGCCGCAGGTACCAGGTGCGTCGCCCAACTCCAGCGACCGCAGCCAGTGGGAGCGGCTGGAGCCGTTGCTGCCGGTGGGCAAGAAGCCGGGTCGGCCGCGGATCTGAACCCGGCGGCAGTTGATCGACGGGATACGGTGGCGGACCCGGACCGGCGCTCCGTGGCGTGATCTTCCGGAGCGTTATGGGCCGTGGGACCGGGCCTACGACCTGTTCTGGCGGTGGCAGCGCGACGGCACCTGGAACGGCTCTTCGAGCAGTTGCAGGCGGAGGCCGATGCAAAAGACCTGATCACGTGGGACGTAAGCGTGGACTCCACCATCGCGCGCACCTATCAGCATGCCGCTGGAGCGCGTAAAGAGGGATCTCCAAAAGAAGCCTCCCGGGGGCGTCGACGCCGAGCCCGACGACCACGGCCTCGGGCGCTCGCGCGGCGGGCTGACTACCAAACTGCACCTGGCGGTCGAGCAGGGACAGAAGCCGCTGTCCCTGCTCGTCACCGCCGGCCAGCGGCACGACGGTCCCCAGTTCCAGCCGGTCCTCGACGATATGCGAGTGCCCAGGACCGGACCGGGCTGGCCTCGCACGAAGCCGAACAGGGTCCGCGCAGGCAAGGCGTACGGCTCCCGCGCGAACCATGCCTATCTGCGCCGACGCGGCGTGAAGTGCACCATCCCGGAGAAGGCGGACCAGATTCGCAACCGCCAAAAGCTCGGCTCCCGCGGTGGCCGTCCGCCCGAGTTCGACAAGGACGACTACAAGCAGCGGCACGCGGTCGAGTGCGGGATCGGACCTGCTCTCGCTTGAACGACTCGTCGTTGTCGAACAGTACGGCTCGGCCGACTACGACGTCCTCCAGCCTGACGTCATTCTGTCCTTCCATGACCTGTGCCTTGCACGCGCCGACGACGGCTGGTTCATGGGGCAGCTCGACGCCGACGGTTCAATCATCTGCTAGGCCCCCTACGGCCCTGACCTGGCCGAAGTCATCCGTGGGTTGTGAGCTGCCAGGCAGCGAGCTCGATCATTTTCACAACACGCCTTAACTCGACGACTCTGTCGCCGGCGGGACGCCGCACCGCTTGCAGCCGTTCGCATGGTCGTTCCGACAGACGTAGCCGATGGTCCCTTCCACGCACCATTCGGCAGCTGCTTCGGACAGCAGGTCCGGCCCGGCAAGCAGGAGCCGACGCAGTTCAACGTTGTCGGCAATGTCGGCCGGACGGCTGGTGAACCACTCGTCGAACCAAGGCTGGTCCCGGTGCACGCGCCAGTGTCCGTGCTCCCGGTCGTCGATTGCGGCAACGAACCGATCGACGATGCAGCCCCAACTAGGTGCGCCGAACCAGCCGGTGTCGAGCGCGCAGAAGAATTCGATCAGGGTCCGCAGGCCGAACTCCTGCTCGTGGAGGCGGTACGCACGGCCCCAAGAGATCGCGGCCTGTGCCATCTCCGCGAGGTCGTCGCGCGGATCATTCTCGTGCGCCGGGTCGTCAGGGTTGTGGCAGGCCAACCCGAGCTCGAGCACGGACTGTCCAGTCGGCAGAACCCGAGACGGGTTGACGATCGCGAGACCGACAGCGCCCCAGTCGACATGGTCAAACGACAGCATCGAGCGCACGAGCCGGGTGGTCGCCGCGTTGATCCGCATCATCGTGCCGTCGTGCAGCGGGCTCCTGCCGGCATGCCAGTTCTCGACAGGCGTGTTGCGCCAGAGGGCGAGCGTGATCCGGGTGGCGGCGAGCCACAGCAGAGCGTCGTCGTCAAGGTGCCCGAACCGGCTGGCGCACTCCTGGGCGCCGTACCGGATCAACTCTCGCTGGCTCGGCCGCTCGTGGCCGTCGGACTTTTCGGGTTCGACGTACTCGTCGTCGGTGGCGTACTCGTCGAGGATCTCGTTGAGCTCGGCTGCGCTGTCGGCGATGTTGTACTCGTAGCCGTCCGGTCCAAGGACGGTGTACACGTCGTGGTCCCACGTGACTTGCACGTCGCCCCAGAGCACGACGTCGTCGCACTTGTCGATGGCGCCGTCAGTCACTACCGGCCTGATCGTGATCGGTGCAGTTCGCCCATCGGTCCGCCCGTCGTCCTGTTTGGCCGCCCATGCGGTGATGACGTCGAGCGGCTTCGGGACGAAGGGACCGACCTCGGTGAAGCTGAATGGCTCGCCGTTTTCATCGGTGTCGAACCGGCTGTTGATGAACGCGACCGCCTCGGCAGGCGTACTGACGATGGCCTCGGCGCCACTGTCGTTGTCGACAACTCGCCACAACACGCTGTTCTTCACGACGGTCTCCGATCGAGGTGGGGACACCCGGGGCTGGCAGGACGCGCCGAGTTACTCGGCGCTGACTCCAATGATGGGGTGACCGTCCCCTCTGTAGGTCCTGCATGCGCTTGTCGGCGAAGATGCCTGAGCGGACGGTTTGCAACCTATGGCTCCGTAGTTGAGAAGCGACAGCGTTTGTAGTGCTGTTTGAGCAGCGCCAGGCGATCTTGTGGGTCGTGAGTGTTGGTGAGAAGTGACAGCGCCTGCTCGGGTCCAGTTCGAGCTGACAGGTTGAGGTCTCCGGTTCTTCGGTTGCTCATGTGTCGATGACTTCCACCGTTGATGAGTCGTGGGACCGGATCCTGGGATGGCTGACCCAGCATGCTCCGGCCACCTTGGAGCGCATCGGTCCACCTGCCGCCGACGCGGACATCGCCGCGGCTGAAGAAGCGGTGGGCGCGAGGCTGCCGGCTGATCTTGTGGCGTGGTGGCGGCTCGCGAACGGAAGCGCGTCCAGCTGGTCCCACCAGCGTTTCGACCTGCTCCCGGGCTACTGTCCCTTCCGCATCGAGCACGCTCTCGACTCGCGGAGGGTCTGGTGGCAGGTGTGGCATGACCAGATGATCGGGGAAGGGCTGCTCACGGAGGAGGTCTTCACCAAGGCGCAAGCCGACCCTGCAGGCACCGAGGCGAGAATGTGGCTCCTCGCTTTCTTGCCCATCGCCGGCAGCGGCGGCGCGGACCTGTTCGTCGATCTGCGGTCTGGCCCGAGGCGCGGGTGCGTGCGGGAGTTCGACAGGGTCTCCACGGACGGCGAAGTGCGCTGGGGCAGCGTGACCGCCATGCTCGCCGACATCGCCGACGCACTCGACAACCACGGCAGGATCGGCGGATATGAGGCTCGCCCGGACGAGGACGGAGTCCTGTTCTGGGACCGGGACCTGGGCTAAGAAACGCTCTGCGCGGCGCGGGTGCGGCTTTGTGCGAGGCGGTAGGAGTCGGTCCCGGTCTCGATGATGGTGCCGCCGAAGGTGAGCCGGTCGACGATCGCGGTGCAGAGCCGCGGGTCGGTAAAGGTCTTGGTCCAGCCGCCGAAGGACTCATTGGAGGCGATCGCCACGCTGGCCTTCTCCTCGCGTTCGGTCCGGACCTGGAACAGCAGTTCGGCGCCGTGACGGTCCAGCTCCATGTAGCCGAGTTCGTCGATGCAGAGCAGGTCGACGCGGCCGTAGCGGCCGCGGATTGTGGGCAGCCGCAGCAGCCGGCATGCCTGCTCGATCGAGGCTTGAGCGGCCTGTTCGATCATCCCGCGGTGACGGTGCTGGGTCATGAGGCGGTCTCCGATCCGGGTGGGCGATGGCGCAGCAGCTGGTCATAGGCGGCGACCGAGGGAAGCGGGCGGGTGTCGGGCGGCAAGTTCGCCAGCCGCCGCTGGGTCAGGAACGTCACCGCGCTGGCCGCCTGCCCGGCCTCACGAGGATCGTGCTCGGGAACGGAGTCGTCGGCCTCGGCGGCTTTGCGGGCCTCCAGCGCGACGGCGTCGGCGGTGAGCGCCCCGGCGCGTAGCGCGGCGGCCAGGCCCGCGACGATGTGCTCGTGGTTCATGTGGCGGGCCAGCAGCAGCACCTCGATCAGGGCCCGGGTACCGTCCCGGTCGCCGTGTCCCTGGCAGGCCCGTGCCCACCACTGCTCGTGAACGGGCGTGAACTTCCCTGCCGCCTTGGCCTGGTCCAGCGCGGTCGCGCCCGGCAGCGCACCCGGCTTGCGGATGAACACCTCCAGATAGTGGTCCAGTTCTAGGCGGCTGGCCGCCTTGGCCAGCAGCCGCTCGTGCCGGGCGACCTCGGTGCGGCCGTCATAGACGATCAGCTCCGAGGCGTGCAGCATCGCCCGGACCCGGCGGCCGATCAGCCGGACCGGGACCGAGTAGTGGTTGGTGCGCACCGTGATCTGGCTGTAGCAGCCGGGACGCTACGAGCGCGAGTTCAGCGGGACGCTCACGACCTTGGGCTCAGTTCAGGTCATGACCGAGGACTACCATGCCGCGGCCAGGACGCTTGCTGAGGCTATTCTCCGCGCACCCGAGGGCGGCCCTGACCAGTTGGTAGGCATAGGTGCGGGAGAGGTCGAGGGCTCGGGCGGCGGTGTTGATGTCGACGACGGTGGGGAGTTCCGCAAGTTCGGCGTTCTTCAACGGCTGCATACGCGACCTCCAGGTCGGAGAGGTTTGGCGGTGGGGGTGACGTCGGCGAGGGGCCGTTGTAGCGAAAAGGGGGCACGTTCCATTGCGAGGAAGCGGTCGCGGCATGCGGAGGACTGGTGCGGTGTCTGAGTTCTCGCTGCCTGGCGGGTTCGTGAGTGAGAGCGTCCGTGTGGGTGACACGGTGCGCCGACGGCCTGCTGCTCGTGCGGAGTTCGTGCCCGGCTGCTGGGGCTGTTGGAGCAGGCCGGCTGGGAAGGCGCCCCTCGGTTTCTGGGGATCGATGGACAAGGGCGGGAGGTGCTGAAATTCCTCGATGGCCACGTGGCTTGGGAGCCGGTCCAGGCCATCCGGGTCGACAGCGACGAGAGCTTAAGGCGGGTCGCCGAGTTGGTCCGGGAGTTTCACGACCTGACGGCCGCGACGGACCTGGCCGGCGATGGTGAGGTGGTGTGCCACAACGACTTGTCGCCGAAGAACACGGTGTACCGGGATTCGGGTGCGGGGATGCGTCCGGTGGCCTTCATCGATTGGGACCTGGCCGGCCCCGGGCGGCGGATCCATGACGTCGCGCATGTGTGCTGGCAGTACCTGGGGCTCGGGCCCGGCATCGTCGACGTCGCGGCGGCCGCTCGGCGAGCGCGGTTGATCTGCGACGCCTATGGACTGGCCGATCGCAGCGAGCTGGTGGATGTGATCTTGTGGTGGCAGGACCGCTGCTGGCGCGGCATCGCGGCCGCCGCTCAAGCCGGCGACCCGGCGATGATCCGTCTTTGTCAGGGTGGCGCCATCGACGAGGTGCAAGCCGCCCATCACTGGGTCCAGCAGCATCGCGCAGAGTTGGCCGCAGGCTTGATGTCGTGAGTGTGGTCCTGGCATGGCGGCCGTCCACGCGAGGAAGCCCCGGTCCCTCGAAGGCCGGGGCTTCCTCGGTGCCTTGTCCGGGCGTTAGCGCTTCAAGATCGCCACGAGGTTCGCGAACTCGTCGCGGCGCAGGGTGAACTTGGCGCCGGCTGGGTCTTTGCTGTCGCGGATGCCCACGGCCTCGCCGAGGTCGGCCAGTTCGACGCAGTTGTCTCCGGCCTCGCTACTACGCGACGACTTGCGCCAGGTCACGTCCATCGCTCTTCCACAACCTTCCGCATCAGTTCGACCGACGCCTTCGGCGAAAGCGCCGCCGCCTGGAGCCTACTGAAAGCCTCGCTGACGAGCGCCAGGTCTCTCGGCTCTGCGCTCGTCTCGCCCCCGATATTGCTTTCCAGGTACACGATCTCGCTCCGATCGGGTTGAGTGGCGATCACGAACGGCGCTCGGGCGTCGCGGTAGTAGCCGATCGGGGCGATCTGAATCGTGATGTTCTCCTGCTCCGACATCTCGATGAGATGCTCCAACTGCTCGCGCATGATCTGCCGGGAGCCGACCTCGCGGAGGAGGACGGACTCGTCCAGCACGACGAACACGGTCGGAGGGTTCGGCTTGGTGAGGATTCTCTGCCGTTGCATCCGCTCGCGGACGGCATCGTCGTTGCACAGGAGCACACGTGCGTACGCCTCGGTCTGCAGAAGCCCGTAGACCAACCTGATCTCGAACGCGCGCAGGGCGTCAGCGGACGCCTCGGCGCGGGGGAAGTCCGCGAAGAACTTCGGGTAGCTGCTGGAACGCAGGAGTTCGTCCCATGCATCGACCAGGGCCGTGCCCGAGTCCAGCCCCTTGTCCATCCGTTCGGCGAAGTCCCTGCGGCACTTGGTGCGTCCGGACTCGACCTGCGAGATGTAGCTCCGGGTGACCGCCGTCCGTGCGGCGAGTTCCGTTCGATTGAGTCCCGCTTCCTCGCGGAGGCGCGTGACCTCTGCGCCGAAGGCGACGGTCTTGGCTGTTGGTTTGCGTGCGGCCACTGCTTCGCCTCCACGTGAGCGAGGGGAACCCACCTACCAGCGATCGACAGCGCCACGTGTGTGCTGGGGCGCTTCGGTGGTAACGCTACGCGGCGGAGTTGAAGCTGTGCAGCGAGTTACCCAACCTGTCAGTGGCCAGCGAAGGTCGTGCCGATGTCCGCAGCACCGCAAACTCCTGAAGTCCCGACGATCGTCCTCGATTGCACCGATCAGGCGCCCCGCCTCGCACGCCGGTTCCTCGCCGAACAGTTCGCCAGTTGGGGCATCAGCGACGACTACATGGGCCGTCTCGTGGTCTGCGAGTTGGCCACGAACGCCTACAAGCACGGCGAAGGCACGATCGTGGTTCGGCTCTTCCTCGACCCGGACGATGGGCAACCGGTGATCGAGGTATCGGACACCGGCACGGGCCACCCCACGGTCCAGCCCCAGGACTACGCCGCCACCTCCGGCCGTGGCCTCCAGCTCGTGGCGGAGCTCGTGCACGAGTGGGGAGTCAAGCACCTCACCGGAGGCGGCAAGGTCATCTGGGCCAAGCTGCCCTGACCTTGCGAGGTGGCCGACACAAAGAGCTGGGGACCACGCTCCTGCGAGGAAACGATGCAAGTCACGTTGCTGCTACTGCAGCACCTCTTCCCTGAATGGTCGATCACGCTGGACCGAGAAGGGATCTGGAGGGCAACGGGGCGCGTCCTGATCTCGGCGTCCGACCTGGACGAGTTGATGGACCTGCTCCACACCGCCGACCCAGAAGCCTTCGAGCGTGCCTTCCGCCAGCTCGAAGAGCGGAAATGACCGACTGGCGAGAGGAGTCCCTCCGTGCGGCGAGTGCCGGCAGGCCGCGTGATGAAGAGCCGTTCGATCACGGACGTCGACGACCGGAGCGCGCTGGGCCCGTAGGAGCCGACGGCGCTGATCTGTTCTGTGCATCCTGCGGCAGCGGAGCCCACGCGGTCGGGAAGGCGGCCATGGCCAGGCGCGCTTGCGCGCTCGGGCCAGCCGGCGGAGGTGAGGGAGCGCCGCCCGCTGGGCGTGCTTCTCGCGTGTGCGCGGCGGCTCTTCGAGCCGCGTCGGCCTGGGCGTGACGCTCCTGGAGGCTGCGCAGCTGGGCAATGGTGTCGAGCAGGCTGATGAAGTTGGCGACGAGCACCATCGTCGACACCACCGTTCGGTCCTTCGCCATGCCGGTTAGCGCGAGCAGGCGGGCTGTGGTGCGCAGCGCGTTGCCTGCCGGAGTCGGGGTGGGGATACGGCCGCAGGGGGCGCGGGCCGCGCGGTCGTAGGCATCGGCGGCGCGGTGGAGGTGACGGTTGCCGGTGACTCGGGCTGCCACGTGAAGGGCATCGGAGGCCGCCCAGCAGGCGTCCTGCGCAGCGTGCGGGTTGGTGACAAGGTGCCGCCGGATCTGGGCGGTGGCGAAGGCAGCGGCCCGGGCCGCATCGTCGTAGAACGCCTGGCGCTCCTCCGGTGTCAACTCATCCTGGCCAGCAGCCGACTGGCGGTACGCGGCAGGAGAGGCCCAACGCTGGCGGAGACGGGACAGTGACAGGTCATCGGCAAGACGGCTGCCGGGATACCACGTCGGCTCATGACCATCGTGTTCAGCAGCGAAAGCGACGGCGTAGCCAGTGATCTGCCCGTCAACGGTCTGGCTGTAGCGCAGCTTGACCAGGAGCCCCTCACCCCGAAGCCGGTCGAGGAACTCGTTGGTCGTCGCCGACTCGTCCGCCGCGCGGCGGACGGCCGTCCGCAGCACGGCTCGTCTCGTCCGCTCGGAGAGATGCCGTCCGTCCAGCGGACGGAGCGGGGACGACGCGTGGACGGACCCGTCCGCCCCCGTCCACCGGCGGCGAAGCTTGGGCAGAGTGAGGTCGGCAGCGAGCTTCCCTCCGCCGAACCACACAGGCCGCCCATCGCTGTTCAGACCGTCAGGGAGGGCGACGGCGTAGCCGGTCATCTCGCCGGCCGTCCGCTCGCTGAAACGCTGGCGGACCAGGACACCCTCATCACGCAGCTGCCTAAAGAACTCCGCCTCGCTGCTCGCCCCGGCCGCCGCCGTCTGGACCTTGCGGCGCAGAAGCGTGCGGGACGGTAGCGGCCGGCCGTGGCGGACGGCTTTCTCGATCTCGCCCCGGCTCGGCCGCCGCGCCGCCGTCCGGTCCGCCGGAGCCGTCCGCCGCAGCCCGTACTGCCGCTCGATGGCGCGGCAAGCGTCCCGGACGCGGTAGCCGTCGTTCCACACATCGGGCCGACCACCGTCCTGGCGCGCCAAGGTCGCCACGATGTGGACATGGTCGGCAGCATGCCGGACCGCCACCCACCGGACCGCGCCGAAGTCCCCAGCCGGAGCAAGCCCGACCCGGTCCATCACCTCATGAGCGATCCGAGCCCACTGCTGATCGGACATGACCGGGTCCTCAGGCGCCGCCCTCAACGGAAGATGCCACACCGGTTGCCGATAGTTCCGCTCCCCCAGCAGAGCCAGCGGCTGCGTGAACAGCGCGTCCAAACGCCGGAAATCCCGGCTCCCATCCGCCCGCACACCCGGCTCCAACTCCGGCGCGCTCCGGAAACCCGCCACCACATGCGGATCGCGATGCTCCTCGTGCCGGCCAGGACCGTACAGGTAGCGCAGCAGCCCCATGACACGCTCTCCACGACGAATCTTCCCAATCACCCACGGCCCCCGGCCGACCGCTCAAGGGAGCCGATGCCGCAACTCCTGAGCCAACTCATCAAGTCGGTCAACGCTGCGCACCGCCGCCTGCGCGTACCACCGAAGCTGCTCGACCAGCTCACCGGAATTCAACGCCGCAACAGCCTGATTGAGATTCACGCCGACCCGCTGCACCTGCCCGGCAGCGAACAACACCGCCGCCAGCGCCTCACGCACCACGGCGTACTCCGCAACCACTCGTCCCTGCGCCGCCGCCAAACTCGCCTGCGCGGCGAACGCCCCCAGCGCCAACCCCTCGTTCGCCGCCGCAGCCGCCAAAACCGCGTACTCCTGCTCCGACAGCGCGATCCTCACCGACCGACTCCGCTGCTGCGACCGAACCGAACGCCGCCTCCGCGGCCCCCCGGACCCCGACACCGACTTGCCGATCTCGACCGTATGCCCCACCCCCCGCGGGGATCGCGCCCGATCCCCTCTGCCCTGGCTAGACCGCGCCCGGTCCAACTACACAAATGAACGTTGCCTATTACTTGCTCCGCGCGGCGAGAACCGGCGAGACCATGACGGCATCACGATCTCCGCCGCCTAGCTGCCGCCCCTGATCGGAGCTCTGCATCGCAACGCGCCTGACCCGCACACGCGAGCAATCAAAAGCGTTTTACTGGATGACATCTCCTAAAGTTGATCGTGCTTCATACTGGACGACCCGAAGGCCAAGCACCAACTTCACGACCGGCGCGCCGCGACTTCGCCCGCGATCTGGAGCATTGACGCATCGACCTTCTAGTCCGACGGTCGCGGGTTCGAATCCTGCCAGGCGCGCCCCTGTCTGACCTGCAGTCTTGATGTACCGATGGAGGAGGTTCTGGCTACCGGTGTAGCCGCTCACCCTCATCCGCAACACCGTAAGTGACCAGGCCGGGCAGGCCCGAGAACACCACATTGACAAGCCCATCGACCTTGATCTCGCCTGAGCGCGACAGACCGCCGTCCTCTGCTACCAACGGCAGAGCGACAGAGCCGTAACTGGACAGACCCACCGAATCCTCCTCGCATGCCGATGAGCAGGCGTTCGGTGCCCTGGGACAGATCGGACCGCGTCTTCAGACGGCGCTGACGCCCATTCCGTCGTCTGGCACCTGTCGCGAATGGGCCGTGATCGCGCCAGGAACCGCGACCGCCACTTCGACACCGTGTTACGCGAGGCGCCGGCCTTCTCCTCAACCCGGGCGATCGTGGCGCCCTCGGCCCACAGCAGCACGATCCGAGCCCGCAGCGCCAGCGCCTGCGAACCCGCAGCACTCCTCCCAGCAACCATGCGCGACACCCGGACTGGTGGAGGGCTCAGGTTAGCCCCGGCCGTCAGCCGGCTCTGTGTAGAACGGCACATTCCGCCAGCCTGATCCGCGACGAGCCTGCAGCGCAGCCGCCGGAGCGGTCAGCCCCGGCTGCACAGCTTCGCCGGTGATCCCCCAAACCGGATGAAACACTCTGGTCACGGCTTACCGAGAGCATGCCGTCGGGGACCTCGTCGCCTTCTCGATGGCGGGCGCCTACGCCTGGACATCTCGCACCATGACTTCCTGATGCATCCCAAGCCCACGTTCCACTACCTGGACGTCTAACCAAAAGGGCACATAGGGGCTCCGGTCGGTCATCCCGTCCGGAGCCCCTACGCTTAGGCCTCGAGCTGTCCACGCGCGTTGCCCGAACGATCGCTTCAATGATCCACCTAACCCCCGTGCTGCTGGTTCAGGGGACCTACGCAAGCTAGTGTGCTGTCCGATACGTCCACCACCCTCGGTCTTGTGAAGGCAGTACTTAGCTGATGCTTGTTGCCACGTTGATTAAGGCAGGAAATCCTGACCTAGGACCCCTTATCGATATCTGCCGAGAGATTGATATCCAGGAACTCTTGGTCATGGATAAGGTGGTAGCGGACCGCGCTCTGGATATACAACAGCCCGATCTCGTTATAGGGTATCTCGACCCTCCGTCTGATATCACTCAATTCATTGCCACAGCAGACCTGGATCTCGAAAATGTCACTGCTCTAACCAACCTTGAAGTAATGCTGCAGTTGGGCAGGGCTGTTGAACGGAGAATCCCAGCCTGCCTGATCGTGCCCCCACCTCTCCGGGCTCCATCTGTTCCTAGTCAGCTTGTAGTAATTCCATGCCAGCTAAGCGATGTAGACAGTCTTCGGCTGCATCTTTGGGCGTTTACGGCCAACCTTGCAGAACGTCGGCAGGATACTGCAACAGCGCCCGCACAGATCAGCCCTCCCGTTGATTTCAAGCGATACATACGTCTACTTAAGTCGCTGCGCCAAAAAGAAGGATCAAACATACCCTCTTTTAGGGTAGAGCAACTTGTTGTTGAGCTCATACGGGCCACAGGAGTGGCATTCGCCGAGAACCCAGAGAAGAGCACGCCCGATCGTGGCTTCGACATGGCCGTGTTGCCATCGCGGGAGTCAGACGAGATCGCGCTAATAGAAGTGCTGGCAGGACGTCTGAACGAGCGAAGGCTGCATGATTCTGAACTACGTCTTCAGGAAGCAACGCTTGATCGGCGGGCTCAACTGGGCGTGTTGCTCTATGACAGCATTGATGGACGACGCTTTCCCGCAAAAAGGACTACACCCCTTGTACTCAGACTCGCCCTTGAGGATTTGATTGAGCAACTCGGGCACAAGAGTCTCTCGGAGGTGCTTACCGAGGAAGTCGCTAAGGCAACGGAGCGCATCTGATATGGCGGCATACTCGACCTCCAGGATTAGTGCCCTCCATGCCTTGAGCATAGATAAGACGCGCAGCACAACCGTTCGTGGCCGTGCCTTCGAAGACTGGTTCTGCTACCTACTTGACCAGGTTCCGGGTTTTAGGACGCGGAAGGACACCCTCAACAAATTCCACAGCGAAGAGATAGACATAGCTGTGGCCAATAGTAAGCTCAGTGACATGGGCTGCTTTCCTAACCTTTTCCTGGTCGAGTGCAAGAACTGGAGTGACCCGGTAGATTCACCTACCGTCGGTGCCTTTATAGACAAGCTGGCGAATCGACGGATTGAGCTTGGCGTACTCGTGGCCGCCAATGGAGTGACAGGTGATGAAAACGAACTAACTGCGGTTTATCACAAAGCTTCTCTTGCCCAAGTTCGTGGGCATCGTCTGATAGTTATCACACTCGACGAGCTTCTGAAGGTGACCACGACACAAGAGCTTACAACTCTCTTGATTGAAAAGCTCTTGGACGTGATCGCCTCGGGCACCTTCCGCCTATCGTGACAGGTGACGTTGGCGTAAGGACGGTATGGACCGGACGCAGGCCGACCGGTTGGCCTTCATCCGGGTCCGCTCCGACCGGTTCGAGCGCGGCGCGACCCTCACCCACGGCCCCAACCAGGTGCCCGCGCCAGCTCACCGGCCTGTCTGAGTTGAGTGCTGCGTCAAAGTACAGCCGGGAAGTACAGCAACCCCACCGTTGGGGGCGGATTCCAGTCGACCACAACGGATACCGCATGCTGGAATGCTCAGCGCCCTGATCGTGTTTGCCGATAGATGGGGGTCAAGCGCGCTCGCCGAAGCGCGCTCGCGACGTGACCGCTCGGCGATGACCTCTGGAACCGCTAGTTCGGAAGGGTGTAGCGGTATCGGGTCGGTCGGAGATCCATCTCATCAGGTTGCCAGGTGGTCCAGTGACGGCAACGCCCTCCGCTGGTTTGGATGGTGCCATCGGATTGGCGTTGCCAGGTGATCTGGTCGACGACCACCAGGTCGGTGCGGGCAGTGGTCCGGGCGTGAGTGACCTCGTTGGTGGTGAGTTCGACCGCGTCGGCGGTACCAGTGGAACCTTTGACCTCGATGTGGATCTCTTCGTCGCCTTTGACGGCCCGCAGGTCGTAGGAGCAGATGGCACCGACGTCGGTGATGTCATGGTCCGGGTAGAGGTCACGGGCTCGGCGGACAGCGTGCTCTTCGATGGCTTTGCGCAGGGCTGGGTCGGCCAGATAGCCGGCACCGGTCCGCGAGCGTGGGCGACGCAGACGGGCGGGCACCCGCCTTGGCGTACTGGCGGCGGGCGCAAAGTGGTTGAGTCTGGCCAGTTCGGGGAGCAGGTTAAGCATGGCTGCGGGGACTTTGACCAGGTACGCCTGTGCGGTGCGCAGCGGCCGGCTCGGGGAGAAGACAAACGGGAAATACAGCGGCCCGTTGATGCGTGCTTCCAGGTCGCACTTGATTGCATGAAGCTGGTCTTCGAGAGGGCGGAGAGCCTTTTGACCGATCGGGGTGTGCAGCGGGGTGTACCAGGTCAGCTCATACCGCCAGGCCGGTTGGGGGTGAGTGTTGACGGGGCGTTGCTGGCCGTAGGTGCCACGGGCGTCCCAGATCAGCTGGTCGTCGTAGGGACCATCGGCGGCGATGGAGTGTCCAACGATGCCGGGCTGGCCGTGCAGGCTCTTGTGCCAGTGCAGGACCACGTCACCAGGCTTGATCGCAGTGACCAGTGAGTAGGACCAGAACTCCCCGCCAGTACCGTTGCGCTGCAGTGCCTGCAGGTTGCTGCCGAGGTCGGGGCGGTCAGTGATCTCCATCCAGAACCGTTCTGCGGGGTCTTGGTCCCACCACCGGTTCAGCGCACCTGTGGGTGAAGTGAACACCGTCCGGGCTTCCCTCACAGTGGGGTTCACCAAGCCGTTGGCCTGACGTGCGGCATCCTCTGCGGTGCCGCCGGGGAGCATCCGCCGCGGCTCGATCCGTTTAGTGGCATTGCCGCCATCAGTAGTGGCAAGGTCCGGTGAGGTCCCCCCCTCCTTGCGTTGAACACGGACAATGCGTCGATCGCGTCGCGAACCCGATCGCGCGACGATCTCAGGGGCATCGCCGCAAACGGAAGTGACGTCGTCATTCTCTTCCGCAATTTCAAAAATTTCCTCGATCAAAGACGATTTGTTGCGCGCTGACGCTATCGCTTCATTGGTGCTGCCTTTGGCTTCAAGTAGCTCTACCGTGTCCCAAATAGACCTGCGAACGAAAGACCATGCTGCAACCACGTGAGCACAGCGCACAACCATCGATCGGTCTGCTGCAGCCAGAGATGTCGCAATGCGCAGCAGATGCTCGAAGGATCTAACGAAATGGAACTCCGGACCCTCGATAGAGGATGACCGATCAGGGTTATCGCTCAAGTCTTCTATCGTGCGATACGCCGCGTTCAACTTGTTTAGCGCCGCAGGCGTGAACGTGATATTGCGCTGTTGAGCGGTAGCCCATTCGTACGCCCGACCGATTTCACCAACAGCACCTGCGGTGTCGTCATGTTTGAGATCGAAGTCCGAAGGTCCAGCAAGGATCGACATGACTCGACTGCTAGTAGCGGCGGAGGTCCTATCAAATCTCCGCAGCCAGGCGTTCTTGCTTATCGCCCATTGAACACCAACATTAGGCATGGCCTTGCCATCCTGCATATCGGGGGATTGATGCACTTCCCGCTGCTCACCATAATCCCAGGAAGAGCGAACAGATGCTTCGAGTCCAACCTGGAACGAGAACGGCTCGCGTCCGCGCGCAACAATTGGCGATCCTGTACACAAGACATTGTGGGTCTTTGCCGACTTACGACTATCACGTAGCGCCTTTCTGATTAGGTTCTCGTAAGCCTTCACGGTGGTCACGGCACCATAAACGATGCCCTCCAGAACGTTCGATTCAGTCTCCCTCAGGGTCTCCATAACCGCCTCAAAGGCCGCAACCGATGAGTCACCTTCGTTCGATACGAGCACGGTCCATACGAGTGGGGGACGCAGCCTATTCCTCGAGATTATGGAGACCGTATCGGCTATAGCAGCCGACCATACGCTCAGAAGTACTGTGTAGGCTGCCACTTCATCCACACCGCAGCGACTCGTTACTCGCTTGGCAATCTGGCCGACTGGACCGTAGAGCAAAACGCTAGGCGACACGAATACCTCCATAATGACCGGGATGGTTCAGCAGTTCAGCAGAGTACTGGATGGTGTCCTGACAGTGCTGTCGAAGGGGAGAGCGCGTCCAGCTGTGGGCTGCCCATCGCTCGCTGAGTGCGGTGGCGAGCGACGCCCAAGCGGGTGGGAGCAAGATTGGGAGCGGAGAGCTCCCGGTAGGATGCATTCAGGCGCGGCGAAGCACGGCGCCAGGTCCTGGCGATACCCACTCTGACGTGGTCGTACGGATGCGAGCAGGCTGTCACGACCCCCATGGTCCCCTGTTGTGGTCATGGTTGTCATGAAGTTCGTCTTGGGGAGAACCCCTACTCAGCAGGACTTATGAAGACTTCGTGTGCAGCTTTCAAGGCGGCCCGACAACCGGGCCGCACGCGCCGCCGACTCGGTGCCTGGCCCTCCGCCTCTGCTCGGGAGCTGGCTACGGGACCAGGCTGCGGGCACCGGGCGGCGCGAGACAGGTGCCACGCGAGCGCCTCGGCGCGCTCCAGGACGGCGGAGAGGGCGTCCAGGACGTCAGTGCGGCACGCGTCCGGGTGCTCCCCCCGGCGCCACCTCCGAACGAAGTCGCACGTTTCAGTAGACGTCCGCGACCGGGACCGGGCCGTTCGGAAGTCATTAGAATTGACAAACCGGGGAAGCTCAGTGTGCCCACAGGGTGGCTACTCGCTGACGTCGAGCCCACTTGGTGCATTGAGCCCGCGAGTCATGAGGGCCCGGCCAGAGGGCCAACGTCTCCTGTGAGGCGGTTGAGGTCGAGATGGAGCTCGCCGGCGTCGAAAAGGCCGATCGGATCGCGAATGCAACGCCATGACGGCGTTGTGGTGTTGGCCTCGTAGACGCGGTAGAGGACATAGCGCTGACGGGCGCGCACCGCTAGCTGGAACTCGGCGGCGGGCCAGACGAACTGGCCTTGGCGGCTCGTGGTGGACTTGACCTCGACCCACAATTCGGCACCATCGTCGTCAACAGAGACGATGTCATGGTCCGAGCCGGGGTTAGCGTCGGCGACCCACCTGACACGGTCTGGCGAGAAGCCAAGCTGCCTCACGCGCTCGCGTTCGATGGCGAGGACTATTTCTTCGCCGCGCCGGCCGACCTCCCGGTCATTCTCCGATTCCTGGTAGCTGCGTGGTGTCCAAGCGCCGGAACCGCCGCTGCCTGCGGTTGCTTGGCGCTTGTGGGATGGTGTTGCTGTTCTCTCTGCGGGCAGGGCTTGGACGCGTCCGAGGTCAGGCAAGGGCGGCCGGAGGGCTCGGGCGGCCGGCAGTGTGGGTGGTTTCTGTGAACCACTGTTGTCCGGTAGCGGCTTTGACATTGCTTCCCGGACGACATGCTGGCTGAGGGCGTCGGAGAGTGATGCTAGGTCCTCGTCGTCCGCGTCTTCGGCGTATTCGGTGCCGGGTGTGCGGGGCCGCCAGTTCACTTTGCGGCGCTCCAGTTCACGTTGCATTTCACGTGCCGACCGGCACCGCAACAGGAAGTAGACGGCGTCGCCAAGCAGCCGTTCCCCGAGCGGCCCTGAGTCCGCCAAGCCAGCGACCGCGTTGGCGACGAGCCTGCGCTGCTCATGGGAGCTGGCGACTTGGTCGAGGACGATCTGATTGTCGTCTACGTTGTAATCCACGGCCACGGTGAGGGCGTGTCCGCCGACACGGTACTTGCGTTGGATCCCGTTGACGAGGGTTATCTGCGTGATCCGGGCGAGCCGGGCAGTTAGTCTGCCAACTGTGCGCGACTGATCCGGTCCGGAGACTGCGGAGGCAAGCGCAGCTACCGCAGACGCGAAATTCGGGTCGTGGAGCCGCGCGAGGGTGATGTCGAGCCGGAGCGTTTGATCTGGCTCGATTTCGGAACCGTACTCTGTGTCCTCCCGTTTGGCTGCTTTAGATAGCGGCCTGGTACCAGCGGCTTCGAGGAACCCGATTACGCGCCCATCAGAGGTGTCGGCGAAGGATACGGGCACGCGCGCGGCCACCGCTGCCGCCGCCAGCGCGGGGTCGTCGTTGATGAGGAAGCCCTCCGTGGTCGCCTCCTTTAGAGTGTGCAGGCCACGCTGGTCGTCCAGAAGCAGGTGCGTGCCGGGGGCGAGCCCCTCTGGGGGTGCGTCAAGGCGGTGGTACGCCCGCCGCAACGCCTCGGCCACGTGGCGGGGAATCGGGCGCTGCGCGCCGTAGAGTTCGCTGACCCGCACGAACAGACGCCGCCAGTGTGCGGGGGTAGGCCGTTGGGTGGCGCCGAGGAAGACCCAGGTATCTCGCAACGCCTCCGGCAGCACCGTGACCACGTCGAGGAAAGCACTGCGGTTGTCCGCGCCGACAAGGCAGTTACCTGCTGCCTCCCATCTGCTACCGGTCCAGATGACTTGCCGGTCTCGCAGCTCGCCGGCACGCCGCCTCTCCCGGCGCAACGCCGATACCAGTGCCCGGTAGACAAGGTCTGGCTTGGTGACGTGACTGCCGGACTCCTGCAGTTTCATCAGGGCTGCGAGGATGTCGTCCGCGCGGGGTTCGGTCCGGCATCCGAGTCGTCGTAGCAGGGCCGTCGACATGCCCACGGCGTATGGGGCGTCCTCCCCCAGCACTGCGACCAGATGGTCGGACCGGTTGTAAGCGTCGGAGGGCGCCGTTACCGTGCCCGGCCCCGTCTCGAGGAACTTGATGGTCTTGAGGTGGGTGAGCACGGACAGTGAAAGCAGTCTTTGCAGGCGGGCGATTGCCTGTCGCATGACCTCTGGGGGAACGGTGCCCTGCTCCACCAGTCGTGCAAGGGCCACTATGTCGCTGCCCCGAACTGCCTGACGGAATCGAAGGGGCTTTAACGAGTCGTTGTCCTCGTCAGCAGGCGTGGACAAGTGCAGTGCCGGCGCAAGGAGCGTGGCACCCTTCGCCGACCGGCTCACCATGTTTGCAGGAGCAACCCACTCGCCGTTGTGGTCCTGGAGCACCGGGGCGCGGCGGACCGCGGCCCACGCTTTCCTCGACAGAGTTGGCCGACCTCGTATGTAGCGTGCGAGAGCATCGCGTGCCTGCTCGGAGGCGGTCCCGTCCACAAGACGGCTCGCTGTTTCTATCGCCCATCGGGAAAAGTTGAACGGCCTGCACAACCCGGCAAGGACCTTGGAGTCGACCAGGTCTGGATGCAGCGTCTGGTCCCAGGAAATCACGTCGGCGACTGCCTCGTCGACAATCCAAAGCCCCTTCGGCGAGCCAAGCGTCCCCGCGCCGGTCAGCGTGGTGGGCGCGGTGCGGAGATCTCGCCTGTGGTCAGCGGTGAGGGCGGTCCTACACCCGTCTAGGGCGGCCGCGAAGTGCTGCTGGAGCGTGAGATCGCGCAGCGCGTCCGGGAAGTCGGTGTAATACCGTGCTACCTCGGTGGCTTGGTCGAGTTTGGTCGCCAGTTCGCGTGCGTTCTCGCCTGCGCAGCGCAGGCGGATTAGTGAGCTGACCGTGAACGCCTTACCTCCCAGCGCGACCGCCATCGCCTGGGTCTCTGGGCGTGTGACGAGGCTGGAGTGCAGCAGATGGTCCGGGCTTGAGGTACCGGCTCTGAAGGCCGCCAGCGCGGGGTTGGCCGGGATCGTCAGGGATTCGACCGGGGCGCGTAGCGATCGCTTGGCGCGGCCTGTCGTCGCTTGGGTCGGCCAGCACGACTCGCTACGCAGCAGCCGGTCGATCTCCTCCCTTAGTGCGGGAACTGTGGAAGAGCCTGCTGCCCGCGGGTCAAAGGCGAGGAACGCTTGAGCGCCAAATTCGACGAACAGGCGTTCGGCGAGTAGGCGGACGGCGAACGCGGCGGCTTGCTCGACCAGCCAGGCGTTCCAGTCGCTGTTCTGGGGATCGACAAGCTGACTGCGGTCCTCGGTCATCTCGAACGGGGCGCTGATGCTGAATCCGAACCCGGTCCGCGCCCGGATGGCGCCCATCGGGTAGTAGAAGATCCCCGGTGTCTCCAGGTCCAGGCCGCGGCGCCGAGTCCGGACTGAGACACCCAATCGGATCCGGCCCCCGGGAACCTGGAAGTAGCTGGGCACGTTCGGTCTGCGGAGCGCTGCTGGCGGTATCAGAACACGCTGGTACTCCCTCTCGCTGATCGTTCCCGACGCGTGGGCCAGCGACGGGCCGTGCTCTTCGAGCTTGGCCGTCCGCTTGATCAAACCGGAACCCCGCTGCCCCGCGCGGGCAGACTGCCGCCAGCGCAACTCGTGCCCGAGACGCTCGGAGCAAAGCACGACGGACTGGAGGTTCTTCCCTGGCCCGGGGTGGGCCAGCTTGATTAGGGTCGGCGCGAACTCGGCTGCGATAGCCTTCAGCGCTTCGGCCTCGTGATGTTCGTCGAAGGCCCGCAGGGGGCCGTCATCCCTCTTGCGGTATGGAACCACGAGGGTCACACCCGGCTGGGTGCTGGAGTCCGGATGCGGCAGTGGTTCGGCCAGCGCCCCCTTGGTGCGGTCGAGGATAGTGCGCCTCCCACCGGACATGATGTTGATGCGGTCGCCGAGCAAGAACAGGGAGCGGAGCCCGAAGTTTTTCGACCCGATGCCGTTGGACTTCGGCTCGACACGATCTGCCGCGTCCGGTATCAGACCGTGGCCGAGCATGACACTCAGCCGCTTCCATCCCGCGCGATCGATCGTCTTTCCGTTGCCGCGGACCTTGAGAGCGTCTGGACCGAACTCGACCACCAGTTCGGTACCTCCCGCGTCGTACTCGTTCTGCACCAGTTCCCGCAGAACATCCACCGAGGTATGACTGAGCGCGAACTCGATAAGCAGGCTCGAGCCGACGTGAAAACGGAACTCCAGCTCCGCGGAGTTAGCCGGGACTAGGGAGTGATCGGGCACGTCTCTTCCCATCAAGCCGATCCAGAGATGACAACGATGATTTCAGGGCGCACCGACAAAGGGCGGCCTCCTGCGGTCCCGGAAGATGCCCGTTTCCGGTCATCGCTGACTAGCGGCTGCACCGCCGGTGACACCGTCGTGGCGGAAGCCTGGGTGGTTGGCCGTCGGCCACCGTTGACCAAGCCCGCCGCGCTGGAGACGCGCCTGGCCAGGTCGCGAAGGGCAGGGTTTGTACCAGATTAATCCCATGTCCTGGCGAGGCGCGTCGGAGATCCAAGGCCAGAGCTGTGCAACTATCTCTTCTTGATCATGCATACGCGATACTCGACCAATCGGCTGTAGTCTTTATCGTACTTCATTTTAGTCTGAAGAACTACATTGCTTCCCGGGATCTCGTAGGTTCCAGCCGGGCACGCGGGACCATCACCCATTGCATCGCTCAATAAATACATGCCGGAGAAATCATTGATGGATGCGGTATCGACGCCACTTGGACCAGGCGGCCCCGAAGGTCCAACTGGTCCCTTATTGAGCCCCAGCACTCCTATGGCTGCGCTAGTTGCGGCACCACTGATAGTTCCGGCCAGGAGTGCGGACAGCAGAACACTGAAAAAAGATCGACTCACTGCTGGGAACCTCTCATCTTGACCGATCAATACTAGCGATGGGCGAACCAGCACCCCGGATCCTCGCAACACCGGACCGCGTCCAATTCTGGCCAGTAGCGCACACGCATATCCAGCCGGTCGGCCCGGAACCACGACCGTCACACGAAACACTAGGAGCAGAGCCAGCCAAAGCATGGTTGTCATCCGCGCAGGTCAGGCGGGGACCGCCGGCGATGAAGTCACAAGACCTACAACGGCCCATGTCGGCTCGTTGTCGGCTCGGCGATTCCGAAGCGGATCGATGGTAACCCTGTTCTGCGCACCCCCGAGTTGGCTTCTCTGGGCTTGCTGTCCAGTGCGATGCGAGATCTGGTGGCACGGGCTAACACCGGTCGGTTGACGCAAGCCGACCTTGAGGGTGGATCACTGACCGTGAGCAACTTGAGCATGTACGGTGTCGATTCGTTCTCGGCGATCATCAATCCACCCCACTCCGTGATCCTGGCGGTGGGCGCCGTGCGACCCGGGGTCGTCGCCATCGACGATGAGTGCCAGGTCCGGCCACTGATGCAGCTCACGGTCTCTATCGATCACCGCGCCATTGACGGCGCTGTGGGGGCCCGGTGGCTCGACGCACTCGTCAACCATCTACGTTGCCCGATAGGCCTGATCATCTGACGGACACGCCCCGCGAGACATCGAGCGTGGCTCGATAGCTGATCAGTGGAGCTTTTCGGCTGCGGACGAGATCTCGTGGTGAGACCTCTTCTACCGGGGGCTCCACGCCCTTTCCGGACGCCGCCTGATCGTTCGCGTGTCTGCCCTCAAAGCTTCGTTTGTGACAGGAAAAGCATCCTTATCCGGATCGATTTCGCTGAGACCACCTCACTGCGACGGCCGCTGGCCGATTGTAGAAGTCAATCGCTACGAGTGCCGGTCGTTGTGCCTCACCGAGGGTATGTCTACAAGCGGGAGGGCGCCATTTTGTTCAGCCTTCCGCGGTGCCGCTATCAGTAGGCGCAAGGAAGTTGCGCAGGAGCCTGAGTCGTTCAAGAATTTCGTCGTAGGTCACGATAGTGACGCTGCGAGAATTGGCGCGGTATAGCTCGAAGGACTTCTGCTTCGATGGCTCATCCGGAGGCGGGGTGCGTCCTGCCACAACAAAGCAGGAGATCGCATAGGACTCCAAGTCCCATCGGCGCGAATTGTGCTTCAGCGTGGCGAGGTTCGACGTCAGTTGGTATGCCTGATCGAGAACCTGCGTGACCGCGCCATTCAGCTCCTTTGAAGGGCCGTACACTCCCGTTCGGTGCTCTCGCGTGTCGAGCAGTCGGGTTGTCGGCTTCTTGATCTCCACCAATGCCACATTGTTGGTGAGCGAATTCTTAAACAAGTAGTCGGCAATCTTATCACCACCTCCCGCGAGGCTGCCGCCGCCCACCGTTGCTTGCGACTGAACACTGACCATTGGCGCGCCGAACACTTGCTGGAGAGCAAAGGCGTTGTCATCAAAAAATGTCTGCCAGTACTGCTCATTCTCACCCTTCTCCAATGATTCTTCGTAGGAGGCGATGAGGTGATCGAGACTCACCAGCTCGATCTCGCGGTGCAATTTTTGAAACTTCTCGGGCCTAGCCTTGGCGAGCCCTGCTGACTCGGATGTGAGCGTTGCGATCAGCGCGTCCCGCTCCTGGTCGTTCAATTCTTCGACCCCATCCGCCGCCTTCGCGATCACCCGTGAGACTGGATGGCGCCCCAGACTGAAGTCCATAGACACCAATCCGAGCACCGTGGCCAGATCATTGTGAACGAAGGCGTCCTTGACTCGACCCGCTGCGCGATTACCGCGATCGTTGATGCGCCTGATTTCCGACCACATTTCCGCAAAGCGAGACATTCCGAGCCGGAAGACTCGGCCCTCTACAGCCGACTCATCTGCGCTGGTGAACGCAATCTCGTCGCAGGCTGTGTGCTTCTCAATCAGCCGAATGATCCGGTTGCAGTCTTTCAAGAGGCCAAGTCCATAGGCGTAGTCCTTGACAAAGCCAGCTGGGAGCACTTCAAGGACCGTTTCTAGTTCGGACTCCTCGAAGTACGGGTCAATCGCCGAAATCTCCACAACTAGGGTACGTATCTGGTCGTACTTGGGACCGAGATATCCACTCGTACCGTACAGCGTGTTGATCGGATAAATACGAAGTTCTCCGGAACCTCGAACGAGGCCTAGCAATTTTACACCCGCATCGGCGCGGGCTGCCGCCGGAGCACCCTCGGCAGGTGAGACGGAGGGGATGAAGTACGCCTCGATCTCCTGGCCTATGGAAGCCATTCGAATGTCGAGGCGTCCGTTTTCCGATTGGTCAATTCCAAACCGTGCCACAGTAAGCCTCAACTCTTCTCAAGTAGCTATTCGTCCAATGGTCAAGCTCTCGTAGGTGTGTGAGCAAGCGGAGCCACGGCCCAGGGGGTGAAGAGCCTGTGCTCGGCTTCAAAGAGTCGTCACCCACTGCCTGTCGGAGAGCATAGATGCTTGCTGAGGGCTTCTGCGGGACTTTTCCAGGCCAGGGTCTTCGGGGCCGGGCTGTTGAGTGCGGCTGCGACGGCGTCGAGTGCGTCTTGCCCGTGTGGGCTCAGGTCGGTGCCTTTGGGGAAGTAGTGGCGCACAGACCGTTGGTATTCTCGTTGGTGCCGCGCCGCCAGGGGCTATGCGGGTCGGCGAAGTAGATCTCCAGTCCCGGTGTCGAGACGTAGTTGGGTGTGCTGGGCCATCTCCGCGCCCTGTCCCAGGTCAGCGACCGGCGCAGTTGCTCGGGCCAGTTGGTGAGGGTTGCGGCGATGGCATCGCGCACCGCCCTCGGCTCAGTGCCCGGCCAGCGCCGGGCCATTCTTTTACCCGAGGCCACGCCGCAGGCGATGAGTCTGGTCATCCGCGACCTGGAACGGCGCGGGCTGATCCGCCGCGATCCGCATCCGGACGGCGGGCGCGTGCTGCGCGCCCGGGTCACCGGCAGGGGGCTGAACGTCCCGCGGCGCTGTGACCGCGCGTTGGACGACATCGAAGCGATCATGTTCGCCGAGATCGACGCAGCATCGCTGCAGGATGACACGGACATAGAGGGCGATCGCTTCCGCTTGATGCCTCCTTGTCCGGCCTGCTTTGAGCGGAACGCCCACTTCGTCAATCGGTGCGGCGGCGGCTGCGGATTTTGTCGAAGGCGGCGAGGGCGGTGTCGTCGGCGTCGTCGAGGGTGTGCAGGTAGCGCTCGGTGGTGGAGATGGATCCGTGGCCGAGGCGTTCCTTGACGACTTGGAGGTCGGCGCCGCCGGCCAGGAGCCAGGATGCGTGGGCGTGACGGAGGTCGTGGATGCGGACCTTGGCGTCCAGGTCGGCTTTCTTGAGGGCGGGCTTCCAGATCCGGTTGCGAAACCAGTTGGCGGGGATGTGGCCGTCGGTCTCGCGTCGGCGGGGTTCGCGGGGGTTGTCTTTGCCGTCGGCGCGGCGGCGGGCGCGGTATTCGGCGAAGGCTCGTCTGCAGTGGTCGCAGCGGCACTTGGCGGCGTTGTAGGCGCTCAGCGTGCCGTGCCGGTAGCGACGTCCCTTGGCGTTCTCTTCGGTCCAGCCGAGTGCTTCGGGGTCGAGCGGGGCGGGTCGCTCCTCGGTCGTGGTCTCCGCTGGTAGACGAACAGGAGGCCGTCGGTGCCGAGTTTCTCTTCGATGATGTGGTCTTCGAGTTTGGCGACGATCTGGTCGCTGAGCTTGAAGCGGCGCCACTCTTTGTCTTTGGGGTAGTCCTTGACCAGGAAGCGTTTGCCCTCGGGGTGGAACTTCGGATTGAGCTCCACCACGACGCGGCTGACCGTCAGGAGGCGGGAGCGGGTTTTCAGGTCGCGGCCGCGGAGTTCGGTGAGTTCGCCCCAGCGCAGGCCGGTTTCGATGGCGGTTTCGACCAGGAGTTTGGAGTCGGCGTCCGGGAGGGCGTGGTAGAGGTCGTCGAACTGCTCGGGGCTGATGATTCCAGTGGCTTCTCGGGGACGGTGGGGGTGCGGACTCCTTTGCAGGGGTGGATGTAGGTGACCTGGTCGTTCAGGGCGGTGGTGAAGATGGCGCTCAGGACGACCTTGTTGTAGCGGATGGTGGCGGCGGAGACGCCGTTCCTCTTCATCTGCCTGATCCAAGCGCGGACGTGCTCGGGGAGGATGTCCATCATCCGCATCGCGCCGAACTCGGGCATGACGTGCTTGTAGATCGAGTAGTGGTAGCTCTGCATGGTGGTCGGCTCGACCTCGTGGTTGGGCAGCCAGGTTTCCTCGACGTACTTCTTGAAGGTCTGCCGGCCTCGCTTGAGGTTGAAGTCCCGGCCCTTGCCGACCTCGGCCTCGGCGCGCTGCCAGGCCCTGTCGGCCTCCTTCTTGGACGAGAAGGTCCCCGCCGATGTGATCTTGCCTTTGAGGTCTTCGTAGCAGGCGGTGTAGCGCGGCTTGCCGTGGCGGTCGATGCGTTTGAACGCGTACCCCAACGTCACTCCCCCGAATGATCGTTTGTTAGTCGCTCGTTAGTGGACTCTGCCCCACGGGGCGGGATTCAGGATGACTGCACGTCACGCACTTTAGGCCTCTGACCTGCATGTTCTCATGGATTCGACTGATCGCGCAGGAGGCGGGATGAATGCTTTTTGGGCACTGGGGGTCAAGGGGTCGTGGGTTCAAATCCCGCCGTCCCGACAGAGTTTTCGCAGGTCAGAGGGGCTTCGAGCATCGCACTCGAGGCCCCTTTTCGGTTCCCGAACGTCGCTCGGGAGCCGCAGGGGGAGCCATCACCCCCCAGTCTCACAACCAGAAAGGGACTTTCGTCCCGGTGGTTCGACCGCGTTAGCCGGATATGCCGCGCTGAGCGCATGACGCTCGGTCAAACGGTCCGCACCGGTCACGTCCAGTGGAATGGTGAACCAGTTCCCGCGTGATTCAGGGCTGGGCGGACTTGGGGACGCAGCTGAGCAGGGGGCGCGGATAGTGGGGGCTGGCACCGCTGCCAGCCCGACCCGGTCAGCGTCGATCCGATCGCCTCGACCAGGGCGGCGTGCGTCGGTACCGGTTGGATGCCGGTCAGGCCGCCAGCGACCAGCCGTGCAGGAACGCCACCCAGTCGGCACCCCACGCCCCGCTCATCGGGTCGTACCAGGGTACTGGGCGCGGACGACTTCGCCCTACACTGCGGCCGAATCTACGGAACGATCCCAATTGTCTTCCCACCCAGCAGGCCCGTGGACGTCCTGCCTAGGGCGTGTCCGGCGGATCACGTGTTGCTCCAGAGCAGAGCAGTTACCAGGACGATCGCTGTCCGGTAGGTGCGGGCGAGTTTGTCGAACCGGGTGGCGAGGCCGCGCCATTGTTTGAGACGTCCGATGCAGCGTTCGACTGCGCGGCCCTCCCTCGCCGGCGCGGCCCTGAGCGGAAGTACCAGCCTCATGGAGGGGATCGGTGCTGCTGAGACCGCGTCAGAGGACGCGGGGGAGAGAACTCGATGCTGCGCGTTGGGCGTGGTGTTCGCCCGGCGTCTTCGGATGGCCCTTGATTGGGGGGGTGGCTCTGGTCCTGGACCACTATCGGCGGTAGGGAAGATTCGCCGTGCGCGGCGCCGCTGCGACGCGCATGCTGGAGGGCGTGACAGGTGCGGAACCGTTCAACCCCCAGCGCGACCAAGAGCGCAACAGGCTCTATGAGCAGTACGCCCGTGCGTTGTTCGACACCCCTGATTTAGCCAGAGCCGTCGTGCAGCGCGTGGACGCCAACGGCGGAAACCGCCCCAGAATCTCCAGCATTCTCCTCGACAACGCCACGATCGACCACGCCCTGCGCTACTTCGACACCGCGGGCAGGGAACTGTCGGGGAGCCAGCGGCCTGCGCGGCCACGCCTCATGATGCTGGCGGTCGCGGAACTCGTCAACGCCTTCGTGCTCTACGAACGCGTGCTGACGGGGCCAGAGGCGGGCACCAGTTCGTACACGCAAACGGTGGGGCCGGGCGGCGCGTCCAGAGCGGCTCATGCTCAGATACTGGGAGACGCTGCGGGCGTCATCAGGGTCGCTACGGAGAAGATGACCTGGCCCGAGGTACTCCGCCGTGCTCGGGCTTGCCAAGGCGACCTGCCTGGCAGCCGTCGGTGGCCAGGGCCACACGGGCGCTAACGGACAAAGCCAGGTCGAGGTGGTCAGCGGCCTTCTGGGCCTGCCCCTGGAACCCGACCTGGTTCTCGCCGCCCTTGAGCGGCTGACCCCCCACGTGGCGCACCAATCCCCGCACAAGATGCGCTGGATCGCCCGTGACCGCGATTTCTATCCCCGTAACTTCGCGACCCTGCTCCTCGCGCGGAGCCAGACGGAGGTGACGTCGACCGACGGGACGCCCGAACGGTTCGCCGCGCAGCTGATCTACCGAGCGCAGGTGTACTCGCTGCTGGCCGACATGCTCGGGTGTCCGTACAGCGCGGACGCGCTTCGCGCCGAACTGGTCGAGCCCCGCGGGCCCTCCGGATTCGCCGAACGGGCTGCAGTGCTGATCGGCGACGCCGAGGCCGAAACCGACCACCAGATCAACCAGGTGCTCGGCTACGAGGCGTTCAAGATCCGGATTCCGCTGGTCCTGAGGTACGTGCTCAGCCGCGCCAGCCGACCCGCCGAGGTCCTTGAGATCACTCTGGAGATCAGAGACAGCCGCCAGGCCCGGAGGTTCCGCGAGTACTGCGCACGCGTCGACGCCGCCATCGCCGAGGGCAAGCGGGCCGACGTCGTGCGCGCATGCAAGGAACTGTCTGCCTACGGCGTCCGGTTCGAGAGCGAACTGGCTGGTAGCCGCCCGAACCGGGACCAGATGGTGGGAGCGGCCAAGGACCTGGTCAGTATCGGCTCGCCGGTCATCGGAGCCCTCATCCCCGGTGCGGCCATCGCCGGCAGCCTGGTCGGCGGCTGGGTCAGGCGCCGCCGTTACGCCCTGATCGAGCGGATGATCGGTGCCCCACGCACCCTCAACGCCATCGAGCATGAGTTCGCCCACCTCTGGCCGCACCTGTGACAGATCGCGCCGGGTCCGCCCTGAGCGATAAAACCGTGGTGGGTCACCCGCCCAGGCAGATGCGTTCTGGGCCTTCCTGTCGCTCTGCTCTTCGAAGCGAGGGCAGGGCCGCAGGTCGGGCATTCAGGGGCCTGTTCGCCCCGACGGCGCGTTCGTGCGGGGTCTGTCTCCGCGGCCCGTGCAGCGCCCCGTTTGCGTTCGAGTGCCTGGAGGCCAGGGCGGGTAGCAGTACAAACAGCACTTGCCAGGACCGGCCCGCCAGACCCAGGCCCGGCCTGAGGCACATGCTCAGATGGTCACCGGTATCTCGACCGTGGCGCGCATGGTCGCCGCAGGGGGTCTCGTGAAACTCAGCCCGGATCGACCGGAGGGGGTCGGCGACGGACCGGGCTGCCAGTTTGGCCGCATCACTGATCCCGCCCGGGCAAGCACCAGCGTAGAAGTACCCCTCGAAAGATCTTTCCAAGGCGGGAGCTCTCGGTACTTGTCATCGAGACCACCGGAGCGGGATTGACTGGCGGGCTCAGGCGAGCGTGTGGGTGCGGGGGCTCGCGCCCCGGCCGCCCTGTGCGGCGCCACCAGGTGCGGTAAGAGGCCGGCGACCGGGGGCGAGGAGACGGCGGGACGGGCTGGTCGTGCAGGCACCGCCGTCCGGGCGGGGAACGTGCGGGCGCGGAGCAGGCGGGCGGAGGCCGGCACCTGCGGGAGGCTCAGGACGGCGAGCAGTCCCTCGGCCTCGGGATCCAGCCCCAGCAGCCCTGTCAGCGCGTGATCGTCGAAGCGCAGGTACGTTTGGACGGTGGTGCCGTCGCGTTCGGCCACTGCGCGGGCTTGAGCGGCGAGTGCGCCGACTTCCTGACACTGCAGCCGGTAGGAGAAGTCGCCGTACTTGAATCCCGACCGCCAAAAGACAGCCGTCAGCAGCAGGTAGGCCCCCGCGGGACCCTCCACTGGTTCGGCCAGGGCCGCGTTCACCGCGGCGCGATGATCGCCTTCGCGCACGGTTTCCAGTACGTGGTGCGCGGGGGCGTAGTGCCCCAGGGGCGCCCGCCCCGGCGACGTAGGCCTCGATCGGGTACAGCGCTCCTCCGGAGGGCACCGAACGGGTCGCCGTGAAAGCAGGACCGACGACTGGGCGCTTTCTCCAGACACAGCCGTGTCCTGGACCGTGACCCCATCGAATACAGGTCTGAACCGGGGAGCCGTGACCGCCTAAAGAGCACCGACCTGGCGGCCGCCGCCGCCCGGCACACCGGCCTGGAGCGAAGCGAGGCCGCCAGAAGCCGAGTTGCAGGAGATCCTCCTCCACTGGGCGGGTGCGAGTACCGCCGTCCGGACGGCCTGGCAGCGTTGAGACATGGAGTCGTAGAGTGTCTATTTGGTAACTCGTTGTTATATTCTTGGGTGGTGGTTCGGTACGAGTTCGGGATCTTGGGCCCTCTCAACGTCACACGCGATGGCGTCAGCGTCACGATCCGCGCCGAGCGGCAACGCTGTCTCCTAGCGGCGCTGCTCATCAACGCCGATCAGACCGTCTCAATGGACGCCCTGGTGAGCAGACTGTGGGGGCAGAACCCGCCGCAAGGGGCGCGCAACGCCCTCCAGAACTACGTCCTGCGGCTCCGCCGGGTTCTGGGACCGAACGTCGTGGTGACCGATCGTCACGGTTACGTGCTGCACGTGACACGGGACGGCTTGGACGCGCGCCGATTCGACTCGCTCGTCCGGAAGGGAGAAACCCTGTCATCTGTGGGAGACCACGAGCAGGCCGCGGCGGTGCTCGGCGAGGCCCTCGGACTGTGGAGAGGCGAAGCCCTGGCGGATTTACCCACAGAGCGGTTTCAAGATGTCGTCGCGGCCCTGCACGAGAAGCGCCTGGCCACGCAGGAGTCGTGGATCGACGCGGTCATCCGGTGCGGGCGTCCCAGCGATGCCCTCCCCGAGCTGCGGCGTCTGACCGAGCGCCATCCGCTGCGCGAGCGCTTCTGGGCGCAGCAGATGCTCGCCTTCTTCCAACGCGGTCGGCAGGCGGAGGCGCTGGAGTGCTACCGCCAGGTCACCCGTCTGCTCGCCGACGAGCTGGGAATCGATCCGGGCGAAGAACTCCAGCGGCTTCATCGGCGGATACTCGCGGCGGACCCGCAGATCGCCGCGGTACACCCGCGCACAGCACGCGATCTGGGGAACCTGCCTTCCGAAACGACGTCCTTCGTCGGCAGGGAGAAAGAACTGGCCGAGACATGGCGCCTCCTGCGCCTGTCCCGTCTGGTCACGCTGACCGGAGTAGGAGGAGTCGGCAAGACCAGGCTCGCCCTGCGCGCTGCTCGGCAGGTGTCGGCCTCCTTCCCCGAAGGGGTGTGGCTGGCGGACCTGGCCGCGCTGACCGACGCGACGCTGGTGGCACGCGCAGTCGCCGAAGCCCTGGAGATACGCGACCAGTCCGTGCGCTCGGCAGTGGACTCCTTGGCCGACCATGTGCGCGATCGGCGGCTGCTGCTCGTCCTGGACAACTGCGAACATCTGGTGGACGCCGTGGCGCCGCTGGTGCAGCACCTGCTGTGCGCGGCTCCAGGCCTCCGGGTTCTCGCCACCAGCCGCGAGCGGCTCGCGGTGCCGGGCGAGCACGTGCTTGTCGTCTCCGGCTTGGGCCTTCACGACGATCTCGCCGAGGGGGCTTGCGAGGCCGTCCGGCTGCTGAGCGACCGTGCGCAGGCCTGCGCAGCCCCAGTGCGCGACAGTGGCTCGGCCACCGAACTCTGCCGCCGGCTGGACGGCATTCCGCTGGCCATCGAGCTTGCGGCCGTCCGCCTGACATCCCTTACCGCCGAGGAGATCCTGGACCGTCTGGACGACCGCTTCCGGCTCCTGGCCGCCCCACGGACACCTGCGGAGAACCGCTATCGGCAGACCCTGCGCGGCGTCATGGACCTGAGCTACGGCCTGTGCACGTCGGCGGAACGCCTGCTGTGGACACGCATGTCAGTCTTCGCCGGGAGTTTCGACCTCAAAGCCGCCGAGGCCGTCTGCGCAGGGGACGGCATCGACGGAGCCGACCTGCTCGACCTGATCACCGGGCTCATCCACAAGTCGGTCCTGGCGGTCGACGGCGAGATCCGGCTGCGTACCGGTGGCGCCGCTCGCTACCGGCTTCTGGAAACCATCCGCCAATACGGGCTGGACCGCCTCCGGGCAGGCGACAACGATGTCCAGTACCGCGGTCGCCACTGCGACCACTACCAGGCCCTGGCCAAATCTGCCGCTGCGGACTGGTGCAGCCCTCGAGAAGTCCGATGGCTGGACCGGCTGCGCACAGAACTCCCCAACCTGCGCGCCGCCCTCGGGTTCTGCCTCACCCGACCCGAGCGGGCTCACAATGGGGCGCAGATCGCCGCGGACCTCACCCGCACCCGCTCCTGGTTCTTCAGCAGCACTCTGGGCGAGGCGCGGCACTGGCTGGAAAGTCTGTCGGCGAATCTCACCCCCGAAATCTGCGAGACGACCATCGTGGCGACGGTCATGAAGGCCTTCATCGCCACCCTCCAGGGAGACCAGGCGGCCTCCCGAACGTTCCTGGACCATTGCCACTCGGCCGATCCGTCGCGCGCGCAATCCCCGGCCGTGGCCTATGTCGAGGGTGTGCACATGTTGCTGGCGCACGGCGACCCCGCCTGCATCGACCAACTGGCGCGGGCGCGGGAGGGCTTCCGCGCCGCCGGCCACACCGGAGACGCTCACATGGCCACGATGTTCTGGGCGATTGCCGCCGCCTTCCTCGGGGACCAGAGCACCGCCGTTTCCGCGTGCGAAGCCTACGTCGCCGACGCCAACGCCTCTGGCGCCGAGTGGGCCTGCACCTGGGCCCAATGGTGCACCGGCCTGACCGAACTCCTGCATGGGGATCCCAGCGGTGCGCTGCTGCCTCTGTGCGACGCCCTGGTGCGGCAACGCCGCATAGACGACCGGTGGGGTCCCGCATGGGCCCTGGAGACACTCGCCTGGGCGGCGAGCGCGCTCGAGCATCATCATCATGCCGCTCAACTGCTGGGAGCCGCGCATCGCCAACGCCAGGTGACCGGTGCCGCGCTCACCGGCCTCATCCCTCTCCATGTCCAGCACACGCGCGCGAAGGATCGGGCCCGCGAACACCTGGAAGCGGAGGCGTATGCCGAAGCCTGGCAAATCGGCGGCGACGCCGAGGACGGCGTCACGCTCGCGCTCGGCATCGCCGACGAGGTCTTCCGCCAGAGGACGCCCACCACGACGCCCCTGCGGGACCGCGGCCCAACCGCGTGACCGGGAGGTGACCGAGGCGATAGAGGGCGGGCGAAGAGTAGGTCGTGTCGGGACCACTTTCCTGTTCAAGGAGCACAGCCATGCCACCTCGGCCGCCGGACTTCGGTCCCCAGATCGATCCGTACGCGAGGTACGAAGGCCAGCAGGATTGCGACCCGGCGGCCAAGCCCGGAGTGGCCGCGTTCCGTGACCTGGTGCTCGCCGCCTATCCCGAGACACACGACCTCGGAATCAGCAGGGAGTGCGGCCGCGGCGGCCCCAGTGAACACAAGGAAGGACGTGCCTGGGACTGGGGCGTGGACGTCCACACCCAGGCCCATATAGCAGCCGATCTCATCGACTGGCTGCTGGCCACCGACCGGCACGGCAACCCGCACGCACTAGCCCGCCGCTTCGGGATCATGTACATGATCTGGAACCGGCGCATGTGGGAGGCGTACCGCCCCGACGCCGGCTGGCGACCGTACACGGGAGACAACCCGCACACCAACCACGTGCACTTCAGCTTCAACTGGGCCGGTGCCCGCAAGGAGACCACCTGGTGGACCGCGTCCCGGTGGGTGTCGCGGGTGAGTGTGGGGGTGCCGTCGGTGGTGGACCATGGTTCGGGGATGGTGGTGTTCGGTGTCGATGCTTCCGGTGGGGTGATTCATCGCTGGCAGAACGCGCCGGGTGGTGCGTGGTCGGGGTGGACGCCGCTGGGCCGTCCTGCGGCGGCGGCGGTGGGGCGTCCGTGGGCGCTGGTGGGGCGCTACGGCAAGTTGGCGGTGTTCGTCCGCGGTGACGACGGGGCTCTGTGGCACACCTGGCAGTCCGAGGCGGGTGCATGGGCCCCCAACTGGGTGTCCCTGGGCGGCCAACTGGCCAGCGACCCTGCCGTGGTCCTGAGTCCTAACGGCGCTCTGTCGGTGTTCGCTCGTGATCCGGGCGGGCGTGTCACTCACACTTGGCAGCACGGCCCCGAGGAGGGTTACGCCTGGCACGAGGGCTGGGTCGACATGGAAGGCGCCACCCAAGGCCGCCCCACCGTCCTCGTCGGCCGTGACGGCGGGATGGTCCTGTTCGCCCGCGGCACCGACGGCGGCCTGCACCACCGCTGGCAGACCGGAACCGGCGGGCCCTGGTCAGGATGGACGCCTCTGGGCGGCCAACTGGCCAGCGACCCGGCCGTGGTGCTCAGCCCCAACGATGCTCTGTCGGTGTTCGCCCGCGACCCCGGCGGGCGGGTCACCCACACCTGGCAGCACAGCTCCGAGGAGGGTTACGCCTGGCATGAAGGCTGGGTCGATATGGAAGGCGCAGTGGTGGGCCGGCCGACGGTGCTGGTGGGCCGTGACGGCGGGATGGTCTTGTTCGCCCGCGGCACCGACGGCGGCCTGCACCACCGCTGGCAGACCGGAACCGGCGGGCCCTGGTCAGGATGGACGCCTCTGGGCGGCCAGCTCACCAGCGACCCGGCCGTCGTCCTCAATCCCAGCGGCGACCTGTCGGTGTTCGCCCGCGACCCCGGCGGGCGTGTCACCCACACCTGGCAGCAAGGCCCTGAACACGGCCACGCCTGGCACGACACCTGGGTCGACATGGAAGGAAACCTCGCCCCCGACCCTGACAGCAGGTCCTTGCAGGCCACCGCGGCAAGCCCGCCACCACTTCCAGAGAACTGACCGACCGTCGCTCGGCCGGTGACAGGTGAGCGTTGTTCTCAACTGGCAGATCGCAATGACATGGTGATCACCGGAGAGATAAGAGAGGCGGGCTCGTCAGGGCCCTGAACCGGGTCCTGGACGGTGCTCCTTTCGGGTTTAGTTCCGACTCGGTGAACCTCACCTGGACGACGACACCGCCACCGCTGCCTATCACCGGACCGGGTTCGCTACCGACATCGCCGTCGGATACCTCGACGATGTGGACGACCACCGAACCGTGACGTTCCGGATCGGCCCCGGCCAAATGCAACGGGCAGCTGGGAGCGAGAGTGGAACGCCCACGGCTGCGCACGGGTGTATGCACAGTTCCGCAATGACCGCGAAGAACACCATTCTGTCCCTGACCACCAGTGCCTATAAAGGAGCCCCATGCCACCCGCCATGCACTCGCCGAGAGCCTGCTGCTTGCACCGCTCGTGACCATAGCGGCGTCCACCGGATTCGCCCTCTACTTGCTTATCTGGAACCGTCTGCGGAATGCGGGCCAAGCCGAGCCCATTCTCCTTCGCGGCGAGACATACGGGCCGACCGAAGGCCATGCGGTCGGGGCATTGCCCGAAGCAGCCCACGTGACCGGACGGACATCGGTAGGCATCGCGGATCGAGCGCTCTCGATGGGGTCACCAAGAAACCGCATTTCGGCGTCGAGGAAGGGTCCCCCATCCGCCGCCACTGCTCAGCCCGACCCGCAGTCCGCACCACCGCACGAGGCCGCCGCACCCTCGGCTTGACCTGCAGAAACAGCCTCGCACGTAGTGGCCCCACGCCCCATCGCTCACGGAACGGACCCGTCGATCGCAATGCGGTTGCATTCGAGTTGAGTGAGGGCTGGATCCTCAGGCGAGCCCAGAGGGCGGCGGCTGCGACGGCCTCACCGATCGGTCGCTCGGGCGAGTGGGAGCCGTACGGCGCAGACGTGCCGTCGGTCGCTTCGAGGGGCGGAGACCTGCGGACATCGCAAGTCCTGCGGATACTAGGGTCGCCATGTCACCAGGCCCGAACACACACGCTTCGAGCGCAAACCACGCTACGGACGTCGGGGGGGTCCCCACCGGCCCGGTACTGCCGTCCGGTAGCCGCGGCAGCCTGTCCGGATGGATGGCCTCAGGAGATTCCACCAGGTAGACGGCCCCCCACACCCTCCGTTCCTCGTTCGAGAACCAGCATTTGATACAGACTCCCGGCAACGCCGCGTACTGGGCGGCAGCCGTGCCCGCCACCCAGGCGCGAAGCTCGGCGAAAGTCACGGGGGATTCAGCCAGATCCCAAGCGAGTACCGCGACGAACATAGGGGCTCCTAGAGGCATGGGCGGCCGTGCGTGGGCCCGCGATGACCGGTTGGCCTAGGGGAACGGGTGCGGATGGTCGTTCATCTCGTCATGGCGCAGCGGGCGGGCAGTGTGACCGAGGCGGTGCGGGACGTCACGCAGCCGGGGCAGACCATGTGTCCTGCGGTGCTGGTGTCCGAAGGTCATAGGCAGGGTGCCGGGGATGAGAACCTTGACACAGGCGAGTCGGCCGGCTTGGTGCTCGGGCGTGGTCTGGTCGACGACGACGACGTCCATCCCCCCATCGGTGTAGCGCCGGACCAGCCCCGCCAGATCGTCTCGTAGGTCGTCGTTGTGGAAGCCGCCGGGTCCGCGAAGTTCGCCGTCTCGTCTAGCGGCTAGGTCTCTCATGGCGCATGTCGCCGGTTCCTCGGTGAGGAAGCCCAGGCGGTCGTAGGCCTCCCAGGCCCCGTACAGGAGAGCATGGTCTGCCATCGTCTCCACCAGGTAGGCGTCGTCGACCTGGTCTTTGGCGCGCTGCTGCTCAGCCGGATGCCTGCGGATACGGTCGGCGAGGATGGGGCCGAGTTCGCTCAGCGCGTTCAGCACGGCCTTCTCCGGGAGCAGGTGGGAGCCGGCGGCGGAGACTGTCCTGGGAAGGCCTCCGGCGCGGCCGCCGAATGCGTGGTCGCCAGGGTGCACCGCCATGGCCCACACGGTCGGGACACCATGCTCGAGAGTGGTGTCGTGGACCCGCACCCGGTAGCCGGTGCGAGCGGTGATGGCCGCGGCCTGCAGCGGCACGGTTCGATCGGTGCAGGATTCCAAATCGATGAGGGGCGCGGAGATGCGGGCGTACCAGGTCATCAGGAACGCGTCGCGCTCGGCGACTTCCAGGATTCCGTAGATGATGGCCTCCTCCAGGCAACTGCCCAGGGCGCAGCCGTTGGAGGTCTCGTAAGCGAAAGGCCGTTCCTCCGAGGCCCTCCGGTGGGGTCCGCCGTAGTAGGCGAAGGTCTGCGGCAACAGGATCGGTTCCCGCCGGGCGAAGGAGTATCCCCACACCCAATCGCAGACGGCGTCCTCGGTGAAGCGCCGGTAACCGAAGCCGGGAAGCCGATAGCTCTGCTCGGAGTGCTCTCCGAGGACACGAGGGTCCAGTGCCCGGCCGGCAAGGTCGGCGTAAGTTCCACGCACCACCGTCCTCTTCCCTCCCGGCTCTACGCCGCCCCAGCGTTCCAGTGCCTCCAGCACCGCCGTCAGTGAGCTCGCCTGGTGGCTGCGGGTACGACCGAACCCATGTTCGGTACGGCCGGGAGCGCGCAGCGGCAACGGAGCGACGGCCACGACGAGCCCGCCTTGGGTGTCGTGGCCGAGGGCGGGGATCATTCCGGCCTGCGCGTCGACGTAGGTGTCGAGGACGGCGTCGTATCGGCCGTGGACCAGCCCAATCCGGTGGTGGTCCGGTGCGGGTTTAGGCCGGGCGGAGATTACGAGTTGCGCGTGCTCGGGTCCATCGTCGGGGAGTGTCCCGCACTCCGGGCACAGGGGTTCCGGGAGGAAAGGATGCCGGGTGACGGCCAGCTGTTCCAGGTCGACATGGAGGACCGCCCGGTGGGTGAGGGGCGCGGCGGAGGGGTCGGGTGGAAGCACGGGGTTGGTGGGGCGGACAAGGCGCGTCATCTCCGCGGCGACCAGTGCGGCCACGGTGTCGCAGCTCAGCGTGGTCAGCCACGACGAGGGCCGCTCGGAAAGCGCCGCGGAGTGTGCTTCCCGCACGGCTTCGGTGTCCTCCAGGCCCGGGCGCACACGGCGGGCGCGCATGTGCATGCATAGCCCGCAACCCGTGGTTCCCGGCAAGTCCAGCGGTCCCATGACGACGGTGCCGAGCCGTGCGCGTACGGGAAGCCGGGGCACCGGAAGGCCCGGGCGCCACCGCCTCAGCTGCGCCGGGTGCTCCGCGCGCCAGATGTCGCTGAGCGACACCACCGCCCGGATGGCGCTGCTGTGTGGGTCACCCATCGGGGCAGGTTCCGGCACAGTCGGGAGCACCGTGCCGTACTCGGCGAGAGTGCCGGCGACTGCGTCGCGAAGCACCCCCTCGCCCAGCACCAGGAATGCGGCCGTCGGAAGGTCAGGGGCTGTCATGAGTCACCACCACATGCACGGTGAACGGCACGAGCGCGTGGACCTGCGGGTCATGATCCAGGGGGACGGCCAGAACACGCAGGCCCGAGCGTGTCAGGGCGGCCACCAGGTCGGACATGGGCGGCGCAGGCCTGGGCCGCACCGGCCGTATGATGCGGTGGCCGAGCCGGCCGGGCGGCATCGCCGGTTCTCCGTGCCACGGATGCCCGGGGGATCTGCCGAGTCCTGGGGGTGTCTGCCAGGACGCCAGCAGCTGCAGCAGTCCCTCACCCAGAGCGCGGGTGTAGGTCGTGCCGCTGCCGTATGCCGTGAGACGGTCGCCGAGGCGGCAGGCGAGAACCGGCACCCCCAGCGGGCCGGTGAGATCGTGAACGGTGAGAGACAGGCCGAGGGCCAGCGCCATGGGCAAGCACCAGCGGACCGTCGCGTCCTGGGGAATGGACTCCGGATCGATCTGCGGCAGGGGTGGTCGGGATGGTGAGCGGGCCCAGGAGACGGTCAATTGCTCGCAATGCTGCAGGAGGCCCATCTGCAGCGCCGCCGTCCAAGTGTGCGCCGCTGCGACTCCGCAGGGGGTTCGGTAGGCGCCGGGGACGCGCCGCAGGGCGGGGAAGGCCACCGCTGCTGGCAGTCGGTGTGGTCGGCCGCTTTTCAGGCAGAGGGTGTGGACGAAGCCGCTGGACGCGTGTGCCGTGGCCGGGAGCACGCCGGCCGGGCCGGGACCTGTCAGGGTGGCGAGCGCGGCGGATGGTGCCGCGTCGGCTTCGAGCAGAGGACGGCCCGATGCCGTCAGCAGGCGACGCGGGTCGACCATCAGCGAGGTGTAGGCCGCGAGGGCGGCCATTGCGGTGCGGTGCCGAGCGGCGGTGAAGTCCGTGCCCACCGCTGTCACGGGTGCGCGGCCGCCCGGTTCGAGCAGTCCGACGGGGTCGGAGACGAGACTTCGTGCCATGTGCAGGGGAAGTTGTGGGAGGTCACCTTCCGAGACCTCCCCGATGACGCCGAGTCGTGGATCCGAGCAAGCCGCGGCGCGCCGGGAGAAGTCGTCGGCGGCCAGTGCCGGGGTCTGCTGGAGCCGGAGGACGTGGTCGATGAATTCCTCCGTGGACGGGGGTGCGGCCGGTGAGGCGAGGGGGTGCGGCAGGAAGTGGTGGACGCCGCCGTCGAGGCCCTGCCCCGTCACCCGGGTCAGGTGCGGGCGGTCGGAGGACGGCGCTACGTTCGTGGCCCGGCGGAAGAGGTCATGGACCGCTCGGTTGGCTGCGGCGGCCACGCCTGCCCGTTCCGCCGCTCGCTGTCCGCTTGGGGCGTGTTCGTCGCCGGGGCGGGTGAGCCGGTGGAGGGCCGCAGAGGCACCCGGCCGGCCCGGGCCCGGGCAGCCGGCCTGCCCCAGCCACACGTCATCTCCCGCGAGGAGCATCTGCACCACGATCGCGCCGCCGCGCTCGCACAGGCGGTCGATAAGCCTGGCGCGTTCGGGCAGCGGCCGGCCTGCGCAGTGGACGATCAAATCGGGAGAGCCCAGCAGCCGGGCCAGTTCCGCCTCAGTTTCCGCGACGCCCTGGTACCAACTGATGCACGCTGGCGGGCCACCGCGGGTCACCGTACCGGTGCGAGCGGCGGTGTACAGCGCTTCCTCGTCGGTAGGGGATTCGGCGGTGACGACAGCGTGCACCTTGCGGAGTCCCGTGCGGTAGGCGGCTCGCAGGGCGGCGGGCAGCAGGGGGCCCGCGCCGAGGACCAGGGCGGTGCTGTCGCGATAGCGCTGGAATGCCTGTGGCCCCGCGTCGCTGAAGTAGCTGAGGAACGTCGTCTCGCCTCGGTGAGCAGCGGCGGCCCCCTGGGGAGAGTCACCTGGATCGAACATTGCCTCCGCTGCCCCCCGCACTGCGTCGGCATCCAGCAACGCGGTCACCAGGCGTTCGACGTACCGCGCACGGTCCGGCGGCAGGTCAGCGGTCAGCTCGGCCAGGGTATGGCGCCCGTCGAGATGGGGCATCAGCCGCTCGATCCACCGGAGCGCTCCCGGTTGGGTAAAGATGGTGGTGCCGCGGTGGGTGAGCACGGCAGTACCGGTGGGCGAGAGCGCCGCATACGCGTCGTCCCGCCAGCGCAGGCGCGAACCGTTCGCCGGATCGTCCGGCCGGGGCTTCACTGCTCCCCCTTCTGATGGGTTGCGGGAGTGCAGGCAAGGGCGAATTCCCCCACGCCGCACTCCTCCAATGCGTCGCGACCGGTCGCATGCGCGAACGCCGGGGCGTCGCCGGCACCCAGGGCGCACGGCGCCAGTCCCATCGCCGTGGCCACGCAGTACATGGTCTGGTAGAGAACACCAACGTGTTTAAGAGTCAGTGCGTATGCCATGGCCTCGTACCTCAGCATCACCCGGCCGGAGCGGGCTGCGATTACCAGCAGCACCTGCAACGGACCGCGGTGGGCGGTGGCGGCGGTGCGCAACAGCCTTAGTACCGCCGGGTGGGTGTGCTCGCGCACCAGACGCAGTTCATGAGCGTGCGAGTCGTAGTGGTACATGCCCGGGTCGAGATCGGCCATCCGGCGCACGACCGGGTACACCTCCAGTTCGTGGACCCCCCCTCCCGATGGGTAGGGGCGCGCTGCGGACTCCACCCCGCCCCCGTAGGAAACGACCTTCTTGGTGCGGGCGCACCGGTAGAGGAACTCCCCGAGCTGCGCGGTGCTCAGGGCCGGGGCGTCCACGTGCACCCGGATGCTGCGGCGGTCTTCCAGCACAGTGGTGAGCGTCGGGTCGGTAGCGCGCAGCGCACCGAGGTCGGGGCGGGGCAGGTCGACGACGCGGCTGGGATACGGCCGGTGGCGCGCGGGGACGGGTGGGAAGCGGTCATGGGCCCAGAGCGTGGCACCGAACCCTTCACCGAGTGCGGCCCTGGATCCCACCCGGCTGCGCTCGTGGAACCACAGCTCGTGCGGACTCCACTGACGGGTGCGCGCTTCGCCGTCCTCCTCACCTGCTGATCGGACGGTCAAACCGGCCCAGCGCAGGTCATACAGGAGCCGGGCCGTGGTGGCCGGGTGCGGCAGATTGCCGGGCGGCTGATGCGTTCCTGTACCGGCCAGGTAGCCGAGTAGCCCCACCGCAGCCGGGTCGTGCAGGCTGACGTCGCACCAGGCCCGGGGGGACTGCAGGACCAGCCCGTCATCGCGTCGCAAGACGGCGGCGAAGCGGGACAGCACCGGCCATCCTTCTTCCGTCTCGGCTGGCGGCTGGGGCGGTGGTGGCGGCGGGACGAGCGGTTCCACCGTGTGGGTGTGTCTCCCCTCAGTGACAGCCGTGATGGTGAGCCACCCTGCCTCCCGCAGGCGATGGATCAGGCGAAGAGTGTCGTTGTCGCTGTCCGGCGCGCGAGCCGCGGCGAGCAGCTCCTTTAAGGTGCGCGGCGGTCCCGCCAGTTCGCGCAGGAGCGCGCGCTGTACCGAGCTTGGTCTGCCGAGGGACTGGGCCTGCCCGGCCGAGAGCAGAAAGAGTTCTCCACTGGGACTAGTCGCGCTGTACACGCCGCGGCGCATCCCGAGCAGTTCTTCGAGGCTTGCGGTGACATCCGGCATGGAGTGCCTTTCGACGAAGGGCTTACGGGTTCTTTCAGGACCGGAGGAGGTCTATGGCCCGCACTCCCACGGCGTCCTCCACCGCGTTGGCCGTGAGGTGGCACAGCATGAAGCGTTCCATGGGGGTGACGCCCAGCCGGGTCAGGTGGAGATAGAGCAGGTTCAGGCTCAGCCGATAGTGCAGGAATTCTGCGGACTCGCGGATTCGCGGCCAACGGGGGCTGTCCTCCAGAGCGCGGTGGAAAGGGCTCCTGCCGAGCAGTTCCCCGTGGGCGGCCGGGACTGGTCCGCCAGGGCGTGGGCGCATGCCGAAGTCGTGGCCGGAATTGATCAGTTCACGTCCGCGGCGTGCCGACCGGCCCAGTACGGTCACCCAGTCCCGTGCCGTATCCGTGCCCGGAGCCGCGGCCGAGATCACCGTGTCCACGCGCCGGGTGAGGGCGTCGGCGTGTCGGGTGTAGTGCTCGTCCCACGCGGAACGCTTGCCGTGGCCTTCCGGCCAGGTTGTCAGGAAGGCCTCGGCGTGTGAGCGGAAGGAGACGAATCCGCTGCCGATTCCCGACGGGGCGAAGGCGTGCGCGGTGGCGATCAACAGGTCGTAGGCCACGCCCAGGCGGGACATCCCTGCTTCCCGTACGCCCGCGAGCGTACGGAAGACCAGGTCGTTCGCTGCGTCGTACAGGTCCGTCAGCAACCGGGTCGCTTCCTCGCTGCCGAGTACGGACAGCCGGGGATCGTACGGTTGCTCACGCACCGAGTTGTCGGGATGCCAGGGCAGGAGGGGGCCCGGTTCCGCCTCAAGCTCGGCCAGCCGCCGGTGACCCGCCAGCGTCCTGGGCGTGGGACCGCCGGTGCGGGAAGGCGCCGTCCGCAGGTACTCCCCCACCATGCCTTCGGCCACGGGCCGTACCACCGCGGTGAAGACCTCTGGCGTGGCGCGGACGTTCAGCCGCACATGCGGGCCCCTCAACCAGTGTCTGACGAAGAACGCGCTGGTCACCCGATCGCGCACCTGTGCCATCACCGGCCGCACCGCGTCCAGCAGGAGGTCGTCCTGACGGCGGGTGTCGTGGTGGTGCACATGGATACTTCGCCATGTTGCGCCGGTTTCGGTTTCGGCCCGGTTGAGGTTGCCGGTCATCACCGGGCTCCGTCGCCGAGGGACTCGGCGGCCGTGCGGGCGGCCAGATAGCGGATGCGCCACTCCTCGTTCGGCATGACGCCCAGGCGGTTGCAGGCCAGATGGGCGCAGAGGTCCAGCACGGCGGGGATGGGGGTGCCGGCGTTGCCAGCGCCGGTGAGCATGCTCCTCAGTTCGTCCAGGGACCTGGCCCAGAAGCCGAGTGCGCCGTTCGCCGGGCCGCGCTCCCCGTTGCCGCGCACCCCGTACGCCCGCACGCCGGCCGCCAGTCGGGTCAGCCTGTCCCGCTGACCGAGATAGCAGGCCTCCAGTTCAGCGGTGTCCGGGAGGTCGTCAGGGGTCGGCCGTCGCCCGGACCATGGGGACCGGGCGACCGACCAGGTGACCAGCAGCAGGCAGAAGGCGAAGGTGTCACGCAGGGCCGGGCGCCGGCAACCGGCGCGGAGCAGCCCGGTGACGAGCCGGCTGGATTCGGCGAAGTGCCTCTCCACGGCCTCGATACTCACGCTGTACCCGTAGCGGCAGTGCTCCCTGCGGTAGGGCAGGGCGACCACGGAGTCGTTGGGGTACATCAGCCGCTCGTATGACGCCATGTGCTCCCTCGCGGCAAGCAGCGGTGCGAGGTGCGCGTACTCCCGTTGCTCAAGCCACCGGGACGAGGGGTGGTCCTGCAGATGCCGTTCCAGTTCTCCGGTGACCCGGGCCAGTACTTGGTCGCGGTGGGCGGGGCTGGTGGGCAGCACGCGCAGCCGCAGATGGGGGCCGCCGTCCCAGTAGCGTAGGAAGAACCAGGCGGTCGCCGTACCTTCGGCCGTGAGGGCGGTCATGAGCGGTTCGACGGCGGTCAGCAGGAGGTCTGTAAGGTCGCCTTGGTGGAAGGCGTGGACACTGACCCACTCGGACTCGTCGCCGGCCCGCGGGATCGACAGCTCATGCATGGCCCGTGCTCCTCCCCGTTGACATCTCCAGCAGTACTTCCGTCACCACGGCTTCCCTGGCGCCGCAGAGTGGTGGTGTGAGCGGGTCGGGCAGGGCCTCGTCGAGCACGACCGTCCTACCCGGTCCTGTCATGCGTTCGAAGAGCGCGAGGAGCCACGGCGAAGCGAAGTCGATGTACATCGGTTTGCGCGACTTGATGTCGTCGACACGGAAAGGCGTGTGCCACGCCCGTACGAAGACCCGGCTGGGGATTCCCTCTCGCCGCAGCCACGCGGCGATTCGCTCCATGAAGACCGCGTCCGACTCGCCGCTCCCGCGGGAGGGGACCAGCGCGCCCGGGACGGTCCACCGGGCACGCTGGAGCACCACGCGGCCGACCTCGACGCGGGGCTCGTGGACGGCGCTTGCTTCCTCGGCCGGCGCGGCGGGCCTGGACGATCCCACGGCTGACAGCGGCGGGGCGACGGAGTGCACGAAATAGCTGGGACTGAAGGCGCGCATCAGAAACCGCGCCGCCCTGGGGAGGGTGAACTCCGCGGTCATGCCCAGGTGGTGGGGGACGATCCGGATTCCTTCCCGCGCCCAGAGCAGCTCGGGCATCTCGGTGGCAGGATCAAGCCTGACACTGAGCTCTCCCAGGGGGATCCGCTCGGCCGTGGGACGGCTGCTCGTGGTGTACGGGTAGTCGATCTCGTACGGTACGACGGGCAGCCGCACGTTCAGGGTCGAGCCGAACAGGCCGCTGAGTTCCGCGGGGGTCGGAGCGTGTACGCCCCCGCGGAGAATGCCATTGTTCGTGCCCTTGACCGGGAACGCCCGTGGTACGCCGGTCTCCGCGCGCCTCTTCAGATGCAGCAGGCGGCTGAGTCCCCTGCCGTGGCCGCCGTGGACGCTGTTCAACACCAGCCGGCAGGACTCGTGACCGGCGGAGAGAACCTGGACGTACCAGGCGACCGAGACGGGGGGCACGATCCAGTCGGGCCATCGGGCCACCAGTTCCGCCAGCACCGCTGACTCGGCGCGGGCGATGCCGTCGCGCTCCACCCGGCCGAATAAGGCATCACCGGCCTGTGCACGCAATTGTTCGAGTTCCTGAAGGCGCTTCAGGCGCCACCCGCCCGCGGGCGTGGCTGGGACACCCGGCCAGAGAGGGACGAGCGCCCGGCGGAGATCTGCGTGAAAAACGCTGTCGCCGTCGCCCTCCAGTTCCTCTTGGACGGAGCGGTAGAAGGCGAGGAATCCGATCTCCTCGCCCTCGCTGAAGCGTTCCTGAGCGTGTTGCCCCAACGTGATCCGCAGCGAGAGGTTCGGGTCGAAAACGGTGAGGAAGCACCTCAGCACATCGAGATCGTCAAGGGCTGGACGCCATCGGGCCATGGACAGCTCGGCGTCCTCACCAAGCAGCAGCGCCGATTCATGCGCGATGGGTGCGGGCGGGACCGCAACGGGGGACCCGGCTGCTGGGTGGCGGGCCGTGGGAGAGGCGGCGCGGTCGTCGTACCCGGCAGCCATGTCGATGTGCCGCGTCAGCGCGTTGACGGCCATCCGCAGCCGGTCGTGGCGTGCGCGGTTCCGGTCCACGTCCGGCACCGGCACATCCAGCCGCAGTTCGGCCCGTACCGCCTCGATCAGCTCGGCCAGTTCGCGGAGGTCACCGGTGTCTTCGCGGGCGCGGGCGCGCACCCACCGGCTCAACTCGCCCAGCACATCGACGGCGTGCTCGTCGATGGGGATATCGGCCTGGAGCAGCCCGGCGGCCAGAAGGAGGCCCACCAGTCGGTCTGCCTCGGCGCAGCCCTCGGCGTCCTTCCCGCCACCGGCGGGGCGGCCCGGTGCCAGTGCCGTGACGAGTTTCTCCCTGGTGAGGGGAGCGCGCACATCGCGCAGCAGTCGCAGGCAGCGGGTGACCGCCGGTGAGCAGCGCAGGGTGATGAGAGGTTCGGACGGTGACGCGGCAAGGAAACTCACGGAATCGCCGACGTACGTCGCACTGGGGTTGATGCGGACCACGGCCGCTCCCACCAGTTCCGGATGGCGGGCCAGGTGGGTGCGGAGCGCGGTAAGAGGCCCGCCATCGAGTTCCAGCATGCCCAGCGGATCGGCCGAGCCGCGCCGGACCGCGACGACCGGCGCACCGGCCGGTGGCGCCTCGGACGGGTCGTCAGAGAGCCACCGTCCGGTGGCGACGTACATGAAGGTGCTGTAGGGACTGGTCTTGGCGGCTGCCCGTGAGAGGTACTTGGCGATCCGGAGCCGCTTGCGCGGACGCGGGGCCCGTCTCGGGTCCTGGATCCAGCTCCCGATGTCGTCGAGCAGTGCCGGGGCCCCCTGGGATAAGGCGCGCCGGAACCCGGCGTCCGCCGCCGCCTCGCGCAGGGCCGTATTGGTGGCCGCGTGCTCCCTCGCGAGAACCGCCGGCAGCCCCTCTCGCGTCCCGTCGCGGTCGGTGCACAGTGCCGTCCAGTCGGCCACCTGACCGGCAAGACCGGCAGGCAGCGCGGAGGCCAACTCGGCGTTCCACGCGCGGGGTCCCGGTAGCCGCCGGGCGTGGAGTGCGCGGCGGAGCCCCACGAGCCCCGGCCGCGCCCTCGAATCCGGCGCCAGGCCACCGATCAGACGGTGGAGCGCGTCCGTCAGTGCCTCCGCCTCGGCGGCTAGCCGGTCCTCCTGGTCGAGGAGGAATTGGACTTGGGCGAAGGATCTCGCGCAGCGGAGGCCTGCGAGAGCGGACGACGGCATCCCGGCCAGTCGGACCAGCGGAACCGGCCCCACCTGCCACTCACCGCACGGCGACTCCCCATGTGCCCCGGCATTCCGCATTGCCCTTTCCCTTCGTGGTCCTCTCCGTGATTCCTCTCCCGGTCAGCCGCGCCTGCCGGCCTCGGGTCCCGCCCTGCCGGTCAGGCGGAGCAGCATGTGCAGGAGCAGAGGCTGCTGCACACGCAGGCGCAAGGGGAGGCACCTGTCTCGAGCATTCCGTGACCAGCGGTCAAGGACTCCACTTCCAACTCCGCTTGGGACACCCCGGCCAGCTCGGCCAGCTCGAAGACGTCCATGGGCAGGCCGTCGAGGTCAGAGGTGATCTTTTCGTCACTCATGCCGTCGTCCTTTCTGTCGTTCTGACGCCGTCGCGCTCCGGCATGCGGCAGTCCGCTGGCCAAGGCGACGCACTAGCGGATCGGATACCTGTTCAGGCTGCCCCAGGCCGCTCTCGCGCCAGTCACTTCCCGGTCACTCCTCGGTCGGGACCGATGAGGGACATGAGGGGGCGACGGGGTCGTGGCGCGTTCGGCTCCGCTGGCAGCACCGGCCCGGTTCAAGCTCGCCGGCCAGCTCACCGCCGTGGGCCGAGAGCACCCCGGCCCACGGCGCTGCCAATGGGCTGGGGCGGGAGGCTGACCCGTGGCGCAGGTACCGATCCGCCACATCGGTGTCTCGCCGAAGTCGGTAGTGGAGATCGGTGTGGACACCTCCGCCGAGCGGGGCCGGTGGCGGCATGCGGTCCGCTACTACAACGACATCCTCGCGCGGCTGATGTTCGCCCAGTGCGGGGGACACCATGTCGAGATCTGCAGGGTTTCGAACGGCCGGGCTCCCCTTGCCCACGGCATCATCACGGTGGACATGACAGTAGGCCCGCCGCATCACAGACTCCATCGACGCGCACTGACAGCCACCCACACACCATCGAAGCTTCGAGCTCTGCCCGCCGTAGAACCCTCCTGGGCGGAAGAACATGGGGAGCCGATCGGGGAGCCACCGTGGTCGGACTCCTCCGGACTCGTCACGACTCCCCCACACGCTTTCGCAGGTGAGGGGCTCCCCGATCGACTTCCATCGACCTTGATCGACTGGTTTGCTGTGCCTGGGGGTCAAGGGGTCGTGGGTTCAAACCCCGCCGTCCCGACAGAGTTTTCGCAGTTCAGAGGGCTAGATCGGAGCCCGTCGACCTTCCGTGTGACCCACGGCTGGGCGGAATGGGAGCGCGGGTGAGCAGGGCCCGCGCGGTGTGCCTCAGCGCCGACGGACGGCTCGTCCTGTCCGGGGGGGCGGACGCCGAGATCCGGTTGTGGGACGTCGGCACCGGACGATGCCTGCGGACCCTGATCGACGCCGTCGACAATGTGCAGGCGCTCAGCATGAGCACCGACGGGCGCTTCGCGCTCTCCGGCGGAGGCGATGCCGCCCTCCGGCTGTGGGACCTGGCCACCGGCGAATGCCTGCGCACCCTCGCTGGTCACACCGACCGTGTGACCAGCGTCGACCTCAGTGCCGACGGCCGCTTCGCTCTGTCCGCCGACATGGCCGCGACCGTCCGTACCTGGGAGCTCGACTGGGAACTCCAAGTCCACGACCCGGCCGAGTCGGGGGGCGCGATCCGGTGAAGGCGATCGTCACGCTCGAGGTGACCGAGGGGGCCCAGCGGGGCCGGAGGTTCGTCTTCCACGAACGCTCCACCTGCATCGTCGGGCGTGCATCGGACTGCTCACCGCGGGGTTCCCGACGACAGTGACCACCGCACCATCTCGCGGCACCACTGCCTGCTGGACATCAAATGCGCCGGACATCCGCGTCCGCGACTTCGGCCGCCGCAACGGCACATACGTCAACGGCGTGAAGATCGGGCAGAGGGAGGCCGGCCAGGCACCCGAGGACGCGGACCACCGGCACTTCCCCGAACACGACCTCCGCACGGGCGACGAGATCGCTCTTGGCCCGACCGTGCTGCGCGTGCACATCGACGCGCCTAGGGCGTGTTTCGAAGTGGGGTGAGCATCGGCGTGTTGTGAGCCGGACGCAGTGAGGTCTCCGGTAGATGGTTCATCGACCAAGAAGAAC